>NZ_JAJEJP010000003.1:966577-1288769 GCF_021390495.1 Paraburkholderia sp. ZP32-5
GCCGTGCGGCATCGCACGGGCTATCACGCCGCGTTGAAGTGCCGCGGCCGACATCTTCGGTCCGACTTTCAGCGCGGCATCGAACGGCCGACGTTCGGCCTTGTTCTCCATGAATTCGAGCGCCGCTAGCATGCCAACGCTCCGAACCTCGCCGACCAGCGGATGAGTGTCGAAAGCCGCATGCAGCCGTTCGCCGAAATAGCTGCCGACATCCGCGGCATTCTGCGTCAGGTTTTCGCGCGCAAGAATGTCGAGATTCGCGAGCGCCGCCGCCGCACAGACCGGATGCCCGGAGTAAGTCCAGCCGTGGCCCATCGCGCCGTATTCGTGCGAGCCCCGTTCGATCACGTCCCAGACCCGCTCGCCGACGATGACCCCCGACAACGGCGCATAAGCGCTCGTCAAACCTTTGGCGATGGTGATCAGATCCGGCTCGATGCCGTAGTGCTGCGCGCCCATCTTCGAGCCGAGGCGGCCGAACCCGCATACCACTTCGTCGGAAATCAGCAGGATGTCGTGTTTCCTGAGCACCTGCTGGATCGCTGCCCAATAGCCTTGCGGCGGAACGATGATGCCGCCGGTTCCCATCACCGGTTCGGCGATGAATGCGGCAATTGTATCGGCGCCCTCGCGCGCGATCAGATTTTCGAGTTCGTCGACGCAATAGGCGACGAACTGCTGTTCGTTCATGCCGGCAGGTGCCTGACGATACCAATGCGGGCAAACCGTGTGCATGAAGCGGTCGATCGGCAGATCGAAGTTCTGATGAAAGCTCGGCAGCCCGGTCAGACTGCCGGTGACGATGCCCGAGCCGTGATAGCCGCGCTGACGCGAAATGATCTTCTTCTTGTTCGGCCGTCCCAGTACGTTGTTGTAGTACCAGACGATCTTGATCTGCGTTTCGTTGGCGTCCGAACCCGACATGCCGTAATAGACCTTTTTCATGCCCGCCGGCGACCAGTCGATGATGCGCGACGACAGCTCGATGATCGTGTCGGTCGAATGCCCGACGTACGTGTGATAATACGCGAGCTCCTTCGCCTGCTCGTAGATCGCGTCCGCGACTTCGGTGCGGCCGTAGCCGATATTGACGCAATACAGCCCCGCAAAGGCGTCGATATAGGTTTTGCCTGCATGATCCTCGATGCGGATTCCTTTTGCACCTTTGATGATCTTGCCCGGCAACGCACCCGTCGCGTGATCGTGCGCGTGGGTGGATGGGTGCATGAAGTGTGCGCGGTCTTCGGCGAACAGTTGGTCGAGTCGCTGCTGCATGAATGGCTCCATTTATCAGATCAGCCTAGACGGTCAGCGGTAAGCCGAGATCGCCCAGGCAAAAGTATTTGGTTTCGACAAAAGGCTCGAAACCTTCCAGTCCCCCTTCGCGGCCAAGACCCGACGCTTTCATCCCGCCGAACGGAATCGGCGCACCGGTGAACCTCACGCCGTTGACGGAAATCATCGCGAAATCGAGTCGCCGCACCAGCTGAAAGATCGTGTCGGCACGCGTCGCGCAGACGTAGGCGGCCAGCCCGTACTCGGTGTCGTTGGCGCGCCCGATCGCTTCGTCGAGCGTATCGAACGGCGAGACCGCGGAGATCGGCGCGAAATCTTCCTCGTCATAGGCGCGCATGCCGGGGGTCGCGTCCGCGATGACGGTGGGTTCGAAAAACCAGCCGCCGCGCGCATGCGGCATGCCGCCGACCGTGATACGCGCGCCTTTCGCACGCGCATCTTCGACGCGGGCGACGGTCGTATCGAATGCAGCCTGATGCATTAGCGGACCGACTTCCACGTCCGCCTCGAATGCGGCGCCGACTCGCAGCGCGCGCACGGCCTCCGTGTACCGTTCGACGAACGGCTCATACAGCGGCCGTGCAACGAGCGTGCGATTCGCCGCGCAGCAATCCTGGCCCGAGGTCTGAAACTTCGCGGCGAGCGCAACGCGCACCGCCTGTTCGAGATCCGCATCTTCGGTCACGATGAACGGCGCGTTGCCGCCGAGTTCCAGCGAGATCTTCTTGATGTTCGAGCGGGCTGCCGCCTGCATCACCAGACCACCGACGCGCGTCGATCCGGTGAAGCTGACCGTGCGCACGCGCGGGTCGCGCACGAGTGTTTCCATCGTCATCTGCGGCTCGCCGAGCACGACGTTGAAGACGCCGGGCGGGAAGCCCGCCTCTTGCGCGAGCTGCGCGAGAGAGAGCGCCGAAAACGGCGTTTCGTGCGCGGGCTTGACGACGACCGTGCAGCCGGCCGCGAGCGCCGCGGCGGCCTTACGCGCGATCATCGCGTTCGGGAAGTTCCACGGCGTGATCAACGCGGCGACGCCTACCGGTTCGAGTATCGTGCCCAGATGCGCGCCATCGATATGCGTCGGAATCGTGCGGCCATTCAGACGCCTGCTTTCATGAGCAAACCATTCGATGAAACTCGCGCCGTAACCGATTTCGCCGCTCGCTTCGGCGAGCGGCTTGCCCTGCTCGAGCGACAGAATGCGGGCAAGGTCATGCCGATGACGCATCACGAGTTCATGCCAGCGCAGCAGCAACGCCGCGCGCTTCGCGACCGGCACATGGCGCCAGCTTTCGAACGCGCGCTGCGCGGCAGTGACGGCTTGCGAGATTTGTGGCGCTTCGAGCATCGGCACCGCGCCGATCTCCTGCTGGTTCGCGGGGTTCCGCACCGCGATGCTGCGAACGGCGTCGCCGCGAACCCAGCGACCGTCGACGTAGCACAGCGATTTGAACAGACCCGGGTGATCCAGCGACACGCAAGTCTCCTGATTACACGCAACGTGTTCCATTACCGTGTCCCGTCGCCTTTAATGCACCTTGCTCGCCGTAGCGACCCATTGATCGAACTGCGGCTTGTTCGCCGCGACCCATTCGTCCGCGAGCTTCATGATCTCCGCCGGCGAGCCGCCGTCCTTGCTGATTGCTAGCTCCCAGCCCGACCATGTCTGGCCCGGGAATGCGATCTGTTCGACCAGCGTCTTGATGGCAGGATTCGCGGCAAGGAAGCTGCGATTCGCCACCGAGCCGTAGTTCCACGACGCCATCGCCATCCGGCACGGATTGGCACCGCCGGCACAGCCTTCGACGCCTTTCACGAGCGCGGAACCGCGGTTCGGAACATTCGCCGGCAGCGCATCGGCAGGCGTGGGCAGCCACACGACATCCTTGCCGGGCACCAGCACATTCGTCATCCACGATGGACTCCACGCATAGAACAACGCCGGCTTGCCGTCCTTCACGCGCGTCACGGCGTCGGCCATCAGCGCCTCGTATTTGCCGCGCACCGGATGCACGGTCTGCCGCAGACCGAATTTATCGAGCTGATACTCGACCACGTCGCCGCAACTCCAGCCCGGATCGCAACTGATCAACTGGGCTTTGCCGTCGTCGCCGAACAACGCGGCGATCTTCGGATCCTTGAGTTGGTCGAGGCTGGTGATGTTGTAGGCCAGCGCCGTTTTCCGGTCGATCAGATAACCGTTGATGCCGCCGCCGCCGATCATGCCGTTGCCGACCCGTTCAGCCTGCTTGTCGACCGCGTGCAGGTACGGGTCGCTCTGCGGAAAGTTGGCGTCCGTTCCGAGATCGGCGTCGCCTTGCCCGATGGCCTGGAAGAACAACGGCGTGCTCATCGTGGTCATCGTCACGTCGTAGCCGAGTGCCTTGAGCGCTTTCGTGACGATCTGCACCTCGACGTAATTGCCGCCCAGGCTGTCGCTCTGCGCGAAGTGCACGGTCTTGCCCTTGCCGGGCAAGGTCTGCGCCGAGGCTGCCGTGCCCAGCGAAGTCAATACGCTGAGCGCCGCGATTGCGAATGTCTTTGCCAACATCTTCATGAATGTCTCCTATCCTTATCTCTTGTGGTAAGTCCAGCATGTGTTAGATGCGTGTTACGTGCTTTACATCACAGTGCCTTTTCCCCGTCACGGAGACGATGGGCCGCCGGATGCGCGACTACCTGTGCCGCCGCGTCGGCGGCGGCGTTGCGGTTACCGAAGAACAGCCGTCTGACGCTCGATAGCAACGCGCCGCGTTTGCCGGGCCGCGGCTGCGCGAGCTTCTGCGTGACGCGATCGAGCATCATGGCCAGCAGCACGATCGCGATGCCGCCCACCGCGGCCTGCCCGACGTCGAGACGTCCCAGGCCCTGAAGCACGACGAGTCCCAGTCCTTCCGCGCCGATCATCGCCACGACCACCGACATCACCATTGCCGTCAGCACCGTCTGGTTCAAACCGCCGAGAATGGTGGGAATCGCGAGCGGCAACTGCACCTCCCATAGCAGCTGACGCCGGTCCGCACCGAACGCGAGGCCCGCTTCGACGATCTCGTGCTCGACCATGCGGATGCCGAGGTTCGTAAAGCGGATCAGCGGCGGCATCGCGGTGAGCACGACCGCGACTTCCCCAGGTACCGTGCCGACACCGAACAGCATGACGACCGGCACCAGATACACGAAGGTCGGCGTGGTCTGCATGATGTCGAGAATGGGTCGCACGACTCGCCAGACGCGCTCGCTGCGCGCGCAACAGATGCCGATCGGAATGCCGAGCAGCGCGCAGAAGACGATCGCCGTGGTGATCAGCGACAGTGTCGTCATCGCGTCGCTCCATACGCCGAGCACCGCGATCGCGATCAGCCCCGCCGCGCTGAACGCAGCCACGCCGAGACTCGCCAGGCGCCATGCCAGCAGGAACGTCAACAGCACCATGAGCGGAAATGGAATCGCATGCAGCACGCCGTCGTTGAATGCCAGCAGCTTTTCGATCGGCCATTTGATGGCGAGGAAGGTTGGGCGCAAATGGAGCGCGACCCACTGCACGCCCTGCTGGATCCACTGGGCAATGGGCAGCACTGCGAGATCGTCGGCCTTAAACATGGTGTGCTCTCACGGCGCTCTGGGCGCCGATACGGGCAAGAATCTGCCCTGCTTCCAGGCGGCCGATCAAGCGGCCGGCGTTGTCTAGCACACCGATCGGTTCGTCGGTATTGCAGCAGCCCGCTACGTCGACGAGCCGCGTATCGGCGCGCACGCAGGTGAAGCGCAGATCTGGCCGCGGCAGCAAACCGCTGCCGCGGGCTCGCTCGATCTCAGAGGCCGTCACGGTGCCGAGAATCCGTTCGTCGAAGTCGAGGACGAAGCCCGGTCCTGGCTGGCCAGAAGCATCGCATTTGAGGATGCCGGTCGGCCCGCTCAGTACCGTCACCAGCGAAGTCATGACCGAGCCCGCATCGAACAGCCGCGCGCGGTCGACTTCGCGGGTGAAAGCAGCGACGTAATCGCTGCCGGGTTCGAGCACGATCGATTGCGGCGTGCCTTCGCGAACCAGTCGTCCCTCCGACATGATCGCGATGCGCGTGCCGAGCTTGAGCGCTTCCTGGAAGTCGTGCGTGATAAAGAGGATGGTCTTGTTGAGCGTGCGTTGCAGCCGCAACAACTCGTCCTGCATCTCGGTACGGATCAGCGGATCGAGTGCGCTGAACGCTTCGTCCATGATCAGAACGTCGGCGTCGGTAGCAAGCGCGCGTGCGAGACCGACGCGTTGCCGCATCCCGCCGCTGAGTTCGTGCGGCAAGTGATAAGCCCAGCGCGCGAGGCCGACAACGTTCAGCACTTCCTCGGCGCGCTTGCGCCGTTGCTGCGCCGGCATACCGCGCAGCTTCAGGCCGAACTCGACGTTGTCGATCACGCGCCGGTTAGGCAGCAACGCAAAATGCTGGAACACCATCGAAATCCGCTTGCGCCGCACGTCGCGCAGGCCGGCTTCGTCGAGCGTGCAGAGATCTTGATCGTCCAGCAGAATCTTGCCGGCACTCGGCTCGTTGAGCCGGTTGATGCAACGCGCGAGCGTCGACTTGCCGGAGCCCGACAGGCCCATGATCATGTACATCGCGCCGGAAGGCACGCTCAGCGATACATCGTCGAGACCGACGACCTGCCCCAGTTCCTGCTGCACGTCGGACTTGGTCTTACCGCCGCGCAACATCGCCAGCGCACGCGCCGGCTTATCGGCAAACACCTTGTACAGATGGTCAATCTTCAAACGCTCAGTCATTGTCTCGTCTCCTCGCATTGATGGGAGAAACCGGACGGTAGCCGCAACGGCAGCACAGCTACCCGGCACCTGCATTCTGTTTCCGCCCTGCCCGATGTTCTCTGACATCGTCGGCAGGAAGGCCGGCCCTCCGTTGGCATTCGTCAGTGCCGACGGCGCCGCGCGGTCCTCTTAGTCAGCCTATTACCATAGTTGCGTCACCTGACTCAACGTGCCGGGCCCACCCGGAAAACAGGCGCGCGGATCGATCTCCAACGGCTTCGATCGCGAGGCTTTCGTTCGATACAGGACGCTGACGATTGGCTAACCTGCCGCTTCGGATTCGATAACGCTGATCGACCATCATCAGTGCGTCTCCTCGCTATCGTTGTTCGCCCCCTCATCCGCCCCGTTGCCCAAAAAGCCGCGCATCAGCGCCGCCACTGTGTCCGGTGCCTCGATCAGAATCGAATGCCGCAGACCCGGCAGGATCGCCAGTTGCGATTGGCGAATGCACTGGTGCATGAACTTCGCCATGCGCGGGCTCGAGCCCTGATCGTCCTCGCCGGTCGCGATCAGCGTCGGCATGGCGATCCGGTCGATCAGACCACCGAAATCCGTTTGCGCCAGCACACGGTAAGCGGCGGCGTAACAGTCCGGATCATTGTCGGCATCGCGACGGCGCAGTTGCGCGATCAGTTCGGGGTTGCGCTGCTGGAAATCTTCGGTGAGCCAACGCGACAGCGACGCATCGTGGTGCGCTCCGCGCTCGCCGGACTCGAGCGCCGCGAGCCGGGACGCAACCTGTTCGCGCTCTTCTACTGTACGGCCCGCGACGGTCGCCAGCAGCACGAGCTTGCGCAGACGCTGCGGATGCGTGAGCGCAAGTCGCTGCGCGATCAGTCCGCCGAGCGAAAAGCCGGCGAGGTCGAATTGGCCGAACCCCGCGTGATCGGCGAGCGCCAGCACGTCGCCGACGAAATCGTCGATCTCGTAGCGCCCCTTCACACGCGACGAGCGGCCGTGGCCGCGCAGATCGAAGCTCAGCACGCGAAAGCCGTCGCCGAGCCGCGCCACTACGCCGTCCCACGCTTCAAGATAGGACCCGACGCCATGAATGCAGACTAGCGTCCGCGGCCCGTCGCCCTGAAGCCGGTAGTTTAATTCGACGCCGCGCGCGGAAAACCGCCGGCTGTCTGTCGTTGGAGTCATGTCGGACCCTGTCGCTGTCATCGCCACTCAACCCTGGGCCGCGAGGTTCGTTTCGAGCTGTCGTTCACGCTCACGCTCGCGGGCGGCGAAGTGCGGCATCACCTCGTCGATGAACAGACGCAAGGTTCTGCGTTGCATCTCGAACGGCAGATTGAACGAAAGACCGAGACAGAACTGATCGACGCCCTGGTCCTCGTAAATCTGCAGCTTTCTGATCACTTCGTCCGGTGTGCCGAACATCAGGTTGTCGCGCAGCGCGGCCGGATCGTAGTTGGCGCGGTTCGCGACGATTTCGTAGGGCACCGCCTCGGGGAAGCCGTTCGTGACCGTGCCGATGTTCTGCATCAGGTTTTCGAAGGTGCGGCCATAGTCGACGCTGTGCCTCACGACGGCTTCCCACTCCTCGGGCCGGTCGTAGACGCAGGTACGCCGCTGCATCATGAACCGCGGACGCGCACGCTCGGGATGATCGGCCACCGCCTTGCGAAACTTGTCGCCCAGCACGGCCACCTCGGACGGCGGCGCGGACAACGGCGTCGACAGAATGTTCGCGCCGATTCCCACGGCCCAGTCGAAACTGCCTGGATCGCGCGTGGCGACCCAGATCGGCGGATGCGGCTGCTGCAATGGCTTGGGCACGGAGGTCGCGAGCGGAAACTTCCAGTAGTGCCCGTCATGCGCGTAATCGCCCGCCCAGAGCTTCTGCACGGCCGGCACGAGCTCCTTCATATAGGCCACACCTTCCTGCTGGGGGATGCCGCCCGCCATCCGGTCGAACTCGTATTGATAGGCACCGCGCGCAATGCCGAACTCGAGACGCCCGCCGGTCAGGTGATCGCACATCGCGGCCTCGCCCGCGAGGCGGATCGGCGACCAGTACGGCGCGACGAGTGTCGCGGTGCCGAGCCGGATGCGCTGCGTGTGCTGCGAGAGCCACGTCAGCACGGTAAACGGGTTGGGCGACACCGTGCATTCGATCGTGTGATGCTCCGCTGTCCAGAGCGTCTCGAAACCGCCCTCATCGGCCATGCGGACCAGCGTGAGCATCCGGGACATGTTCTCGGCCATCGAATCGGCCGGCGAGAAGCGCTCCATGCTGAGCGAGACGGCAAATTTCATTTACAACCTCCTGATCTGTTGTGCGGACACGCGTCGAAACGGCTGCTGCTTAGCGCAGACGAATCACGAACGGGTCCTGCATCGCGCCCGAGTAGTCGACCACGACGTTCTTCAGACGTGAGAATTCGCGCATCACTTCGAAGCCACCACGGTAGCCATACCCACTGTGCTTGCTGCCGCCGTTCGGCGACATGTAGGCAGCCGAGCGGAAGGTGTTGATCCAGACGGTGCCCGCATCCACGTCGCGTGCGAAGCGCAACGCGCGGTCGATGTCGTTCGTCCAGATACCCGACGCGAGTCCGTATTCGGTATCGTTGGCGAGCTCGATCAATTCTTCTTCGGTGTTGAACGGCACCACCCCGACCACCGGACCGAAAATTTCGTCACGCATGAAGCGCATGTCGTTGCGCGCCTGCGTCATCACCGTCGGTTCGAAGTACCAGCCGCGTTGCAGCGCGGTGTCGAGCGGCTTGCGGCCGCCGATCGCGATCCGCGCGCCTTCCTGCACGCCCGAGGCGACGTAGCCCTGCACCTTGTCGAGCTGCGCGGCCAGTGCGAGTGGTCCGATATCGGTGGCCTCGCTCGTCGGATGGCCGACCGTGATGCGACGCGTGCGCTCGACCAGCGCCTCGACGAAACGCTCGTAGACCGGCGCCTCGACGAAACAGCGCGAGCCGGCGACGCAGGTCTGCCCGGCCGCCGCAAACACGCCTGCCACCACGCCGTTCACCGCGCGTTCGACGTCGGCATCCGAGAACACCACGTGGGGCGACTTGCCGCCCAGTTCCATCTGACACGGCACGAGGTTTTGCGCGGCATTGCCGGCGATCTTGCGGCCGGTCGACGTGCTGCCGGTGAAGACGAATCGGGCGATGCCGGGGTGCCGCGTCAGCGCGTCGCCGGTGGTCGCGCCATCGCCGGTGACGACGTTGAACACACCAGGCGGAATGCCGGCTTCGATCACCAGCTCTGCGAGCGCCAGCGTCGACGCGGTGGCGTGTTCGGATGGCTTCACCACGATCGTGTTGCCGATCGCGAGACACGGCGCGAGCGTGCCCGTCAGCATCATCAGCGGCGAATTCCACGGGATGATCATGCCCACCACGCCGACCGGTTCACGCACGTTGTAATTGAGCGTGTCGAGCTTGTTGACCGGAATCGTGTCGCCCTGCAGCTTGTCGGCCATCCCGGCGAAATAGATGTAGGAGTCGGGAACGGCCCGCATCTGCGCACGCATTTCCTTGAGCAGCTTGCCGTTGTCGCGGCACTCGATCAGCGCCAGTTCCTCCGCGTTCTCCAGCACGAGATCGGCGAGACGGCGCACCAGCTTGCCCCGCTCGGTCTGCGTCATGCGGTGCCACGCCGGATTCTTCAGCGCGGCCCGCGCGGAACGCACGGCGACATCGACGTCTACCGCATCCGCCTGGGCAAACTGATACCAGGGCTCGGCCGTGGTCGGATCGTAACTGGGCACATACTGGCCGCTATGCGGGCGCGTGAAGCGTCCGTCGATGAACAGGTCCAAACGCGAACCCTGCAAATTTTCGGCTGTCGTTTTCATCATGTCCTTCGGGGATCAAGGTTGCTGATGCGAGGTTTGCGGTTGTGCCGCGCCGACCATCGCGATGCGGCCACCGTCGTGCGAATCCATGTAGATACCGAACCGTCCGCGCGCGCTTTCGCTGACGTAGCGGCGCAGCATGCCGCGAATCTCGGGGGTCCGAATATCGTCGTAGGGCAACTGATCGAGGGGGAAAAAGCTGAATTGCGCGGGAAGGTCGCAGGCCGCGCGCGGTTGCGCGAGTCTCGCCCGGTAGATCAGATAACCCGAGTCGCTGCCGTCGACGTCGAAGACCGAGTACAGAAAGGTGTCGTCGGGCAGCAAGGCCAGCTCGCCACCACCGGCAACCGGAAGTCGGCCGTTGGAGAGACGCCTGGGCGCGCTCGGCAGCGTCCAGCCGTCCTTGCCATCGTTCACCAGCAACAGCGTGCCCTCTGCCTCGACGAGGTAGCCCACGACCATGTCGTGCGACGAAAGCCAACCCGGCGGCAGCGGGTTCTTGAGCTGCGCGTAGCTGCCGCGGCAGAAGCCCAGCGGCGCCGACGGACTGGTGCCGAACGCCTGAACCTTGCCGATCAGAATCGTATGGTCGCCAGCGTCGACCCGGTCATGGACCGTGCAGTCGAACCAGCTCAGGCAATCGGTCAGCACCGGCGCGCCGGTATGAATGTGAGCGTGACTGACCGCGGCGAACTTGTCCGCGGATTTGGAAGCGAACAGCGCGGAGACGTCGGTCTGGGCCTCGTGAAGCAGATTGACCGCGAAGTGATCGGCGGCCTGAAAGACAGGGAAGCTGGAGGCGCCCTTGCCGACACAAACCAGCAGCAGCGGCGGATCGAGCGATACCGAGGTGAACGAGTTCGCGGTCATGCCGCGCGGACGGCCCTCGGCATCGCGCGTAGTCACCACCGTGATCCCGGTGACAAAGGTGCCGAACGCGCGGCGCAACGCCATGGGATCGA
The DNA here is from genome assembly GCF_021390495.1 of Paraburkholderia sp. ZP32-5. Taxonomy (NCBI): domain Bacteria; kingdom Pseudomonadati; phylum Pseudomonadota; class Betaproteobacteria; order Burkholderiales; family Burkholderiaceae; genus Paraburkholderia; species Paraburkholderia sp. ZP32-5. Next base: position 977,484 of record NZ_JAJEJP010000003.1, read on the forward strand.
TGGCGATGAGTTTGTCTGTCACTTCGGCTTGCATGTGCCTTACCTCGAAACGTCATTGCGTTGAGGTAAAAGTTAACTCATGCAAAAAAGGGATTCTTCCACAGAACCGGAGGACAAACGCGCTTTATTCGCCTCCGGTTCGATGTATCCGCGCCGGCTCCGGCGCCCTGGCGGACGGTGCGCCGTTATCGATCAGGCTATGCAGTTGCAGCGCCAACTCGATCGCGAAGCGTTGCTCCGGCGTTTCGATCGCGATGCCGAACAGGTCCGAGATCCGAGCAAGGCGGTAACGAAGCGTCGTTACGTGCAGACCGATCGCTTTCGCGCAAGGCTCCCCGCGGCAACCGGAACGAATATAGGCGCTCAGGGTTTCCAGGTAGGCCGTATCGTTCTTTCGATCATGGGCAATCACCCGGCCTATCGCACCGTCGATAAAGTTGCGCACGTCGGCGGAATCCGCCGCGCCGATCAGCATCGGCAACGGCCCCAGATCGGAGACTGCGATCACGCCTCGGCGACCGAACGTACGGGCGATCCGGATCATGCGCCAGCAGCTCTCCCATCCCCTCGCATAGTCTTCGAGACGTTCGCACGTATCGCCGAGCACCACGATGGGCTCCTTGCCGAACGATCGGCCGAGCGTGTCGGAAATACGTTGCGCGAGCCGCGTCATCGGCTCCCGGTCCGCCTCCGCTTGTGCATTCGGCTCCCCCGGCACGAGGCACACCAGCGCACCGCCGACAGCCACGATATGCACCGCGACATGCTGTTGGGTCGCCAGCATCGAGATCGCATGTTGCGCCTGGACCGATACATCGACGGCCCCATCCGTGCGATCCGGAAAGTCGATCACGAGCATGCGCGTCGGCGCGGCAAGCGACAGTCCGAGACGCCGCGCCCGGTCGAGCACGTCCCGCTCGTCGCGCCAGCGGCGTTCGACGATCTCGAAGAACAGTTCGGTGAAAGTGCGCGTCTCAAAACGGAAGCGGATCACACTGCGCATCAATTGCACGCTCAACGCAAACTTCGCGCTTTCGATCAACAGCTGGCGCAGATCGCTTTCGTCGCGCTTGCCGAAAATCAGCAGCGCGCCGACGGCTTCGTCGTCGACCATCAGCGGCTCGATCTGCGCGTCGAGCGAAGCGCCCGCACCCGGATGCAGCGCGATGCTGCCATGCCGGTACTTGATAGCATCGCGGGCGTCGCTCAGTAACTGACGCCCCGGCGCGCCATCGAGCATCCGGTGCCACGACGCGTCGTCATGAAGCTCGGGAAGCGGCGACACGCCGCCCACTACACTGCTGGCGAAAAAATCGAGAACGACCACGGGCGCGCCCAGCAGATTGCCGAGCGTCGCCGTGAGCGCGCCTGTCGAGCCGCCGTCCAGAACCTCCCGCAGCATCGAACTCTGCGCGCCCAACACGCGGCGCAATTGCTCCGCCGCTGCCAGTTCCGCGCGATGCCGGTGCGCACGTTCGACCGCGATGTCGCCGAGGTGCACGATGGTCGCCATGAAGGCGAGAGTTTCCGCGGACACGTCCGTTACCTTGCGCGAGGCAACGGTTACCACCATCGGCCGGCCATTCGCGTCGACACTGGTCATCGGAAAGATCAGCACGGTGCAATAGTCGCGTTCGTTCGCGTCGCGCCGATACCCGGGAAATTCCTCCGACTGCCGCGCATCGCGGATATACACGGGCTCGCCACGCTGCAATGCGACCAGCGCCGGACTCGTCGCTAACTCCCAGCGATCGAGCAACGGACGGGGCAACAACGTGGGGTCGTGGCGCGCCATGACGAGCGACCAGCCATGCGCCAGATCCACGGCCATGACCGAGCCGAGATCCCACGAGCCATGCCGGCACGCGGCCTTGATGAGATCTGGCAACAGCGCGTCGAGATCGTTGTCGGAATTGATCTGACTCGCAACGTCACGAAGCGCGACGATTCGCGATAATTGATCTGACATGGCCCACTCGTTTCATGGAGGTCGGTCACTATACGATACCTCGTAGTGGGAAATAATAGTTTCATCCATCGAAGTGGAGGAAGACACAGCGGGCGCACATCCTTAGGATGCTTCCGTATCCCCTGCTAACCGATGGAGTACGCAAATGGAAACCGGACTTCGCAAGATCTCGACCTTTGTCGAGGAAACCGTCGTCGAGGGAGGCAAGCCGACGGAACGCCCCATTACCACCGTGATCGTCGCGGCCGTGCTTCGCAATCCCTGGGCGGGCAAGGGGTTCGTGGAGAACCTTCGGCCGGGGATTCTGCGGCTAGCCCCTGTGCTGGGTGCGGAGATGACGCGCCGACTCGTGGCCATCATGCCGGCCGATCGCGTGGAAGCGTATGGCAAGGCGGCGACAGTTGGCGTCAATGGTGAAATCGAACATGGCTCGGCGCTGATTCACACGCTTCGTTTCGGCAACATGTATCGCGAAGCGGTCAACGGAACGGCATTTCTCAGCTTTACGAATACGCGTGTCGGCCCCGGCGCGCTGCTGTCCGTTCCGATGATCCATAAATCGGAAACCGGCAAGCGCTCACACTTCATCACGTCGACCTTTCAGATCGCGGATGCGCCCGGCCCCGATGAGATCCTGATCGCAATCGGCGCGGCAGACGGCGGCCGCGCTCATCCGCGCATTGCCGACCGTTTCCAGGACATGGCGGAAATCGAAGCGGAGAAGGCAGGCGCGTGAGCTTCGCGACGGGCGGCCGACACGTGCGTGAGGCTCGCGCGCGTACTACCAGGCCGCCTGATAAATGGCCAACGCGTCCTGCTCACTGACAGTTCGAGGATTGTTCACCAGTAGCCGCGTTTGCTTCATCGCCTCAGCGGCCAGTGCCGGCAACGCGTCCTCAGGAATATCGAGCTCACGCAGTCTCGATGGCAATCCGACCGAATGGATCAGCGAGGCCATTCTGTCGATGAAGCTCTGCACGCGCGAGCCTGTCTCCAGCTGCAACAGGTCGGGAAACACATCGCCGGCCAGAACACCGTATGCGTCAAGGCACGCCGGTGCATTGAACGCCAGCACGTGCGGAAGCACCACGGCGTTAGAGACTCCGTGTGCGATGCCATAAATCCCGCCGAGCGGATAAGCCAACGCGTGCACCGCCGCGACAGGTGAATTCGCAAAGGCCTGGCCGGCCAGCATCGAGCCGAACAGCATGTCCGAGCGGGCCGCCACATTGCGTCCGTCGTCGACGACCGTCTGCAGATTCGTGCCGAGCAGACGAAGAGCCTCACGTGCAAAAAGCTTCGAGATCGGATTATTGTTCGCGGACTTCGACGTGAATGCCTCGATGGCGTGAACCATCGCGTCGATGCCGGTCGCCGCGGTGACATGGCGAGGCAGGCCCAGCGTCAATTCCGGATCGAGCAGCGCGACATCGGGCAGCAACTGCGGCGCGACCACGCCGCGCTTCTCCTGCGCGCCCACCGTCACGATCGAGACGGGTGTGACCTCGGACCCCGTGCCCGCTGTAGTGGGGATTTGAATCAACGGAAGCCGGCGTCCCTTCGCCATGCCCACGCCGTAAATGTCTTCGAGCTGCTCGCCGCCTCCGACCAGCAAGGCGACCAGCTTGGCCACGTCCATCGACGAGCCACCTCCCAGACCGATCACTCCGGCTACGGCGTGCTGCCGCGCCAATCCCGTGGCAGCCAGCACCACCTCGACCGGCGGGTCCGCCGCGACGTCCTGGAAGACGTGGGCGGTGACGCCCGCCTCGCTCAAGCTATCGACGACCGGACTCAGCAGGCCGGCACCCGCAACACCGCGGTCCGTCACGACCAGAACAGTCTGACCGATCTGTTCCTTGACGATCGCCCCCAGCCGCGCAACGGCACCCGCCCCAAGAATGACACTCTTGCTCGCATTGAATACGAAATCAGCTTGCATGGAATCGCTCACAAAGAATTTTTAGTTCGTGGCCAGCAGTCCAAACCGGCGCAATCCTTCCAATGCGATGGGTTCACCCCATTCCTGAACATAGTGACCTGCGTCCTGCACCAGATAGGGATCGTTGCAACCGCGTATCACCTGCCTCAATTGCTCCATGCGCTCCGGCGTAATCACGACGTCCTGCATACCGATCGCCATGAAGGACTCGCCCTGCCACTGCTCGCTCAGGAACTTGCGCGCAGCGACACTAGTTTCCAGCCCCTCCTTGGCGGCATCGGACAGCACACCGTTTTCCGGACGCATGATCAGCTCCGGGAAACGCCTGACACCGCCCTGATACGAAGCATCGGGGAACGGTGCGTCGTACGCGGCTCTTTCTTCTGCGGAGAGAACCGGGGTTCTGCTGCCGATCCAGTCACCCACCGGATTGAAATGTCGGCTCCGGTTCTCAGCACGCCATTTGTCGAATCCCGGCGTCGGCTCTTCTCCATGAGGCAAACTGGTATTCATCAGGAACAGACGCGAAAAGCGTTCGGACATGTCCTTGATCAGAGAGAGACCGAGAATGCCTCCCCAGTCCTGCCCCACCAGACACACATTCTTCAGATCAAGGTGCTCGATGAACTGACGGATCGAGTCCCGATGAAAGTGGTATCGATAGACGAGATCGTCCGCGGGCTTGTCGCTGCGGCCGAATCCAAACAGATCGAGGGCAACGACGCGATGGCCGTGCGCGACGAAGACCGGAATCATCTTGCGATACAGATACGACCATGAAGGCGTGCCGTGAATGCACAGAAACGTCACTTCGGCGTTGCTGGGACCTTCGTCGATATAGTGCATGCGCAGGCCCTGATAGCCGGGCAGCGTATCGATATATCTCGGTGCAAACGACCAACCTGGAAGGTTCCGGAAGCGCTCTTCCGGTGTGCGTAACGCTGCAATGCTCATTGCTATCTCCCTCTCTATAACCAGAAGCCACCAGGACCGGGCTTAGTCGACCGTCTTTGCCCACACTGCCTGAGCGTTCGTGAACTCTCGCAAGCCGAAGTGCGACAGTTCACGGCCGTAGCCACTTTTCTTGACGCCGCCGATAGGAATACGCGCATTCGAGGAAGTGATTCCGTTGATGAACACGCCGCCTGTTTCGAGGCGCCGGGCAATACGCTGCGCGCGTGCGATGTCGGAGGTCCACAGGCATCCGCCCAGGCCGTAATCGCTTGTGTTGGCCAGCTCGATAGCGTGCTCGATATTGTCGGCAATCGTGATGGCGGCAACCGGACCGAACGTCTCTTCGTCGAAAGCGGCCATTCCCGGACGCACGTCGGCCAGAATCGTCGGCGCGTAGAAGTTGCCCTCGCCGCCGATCTTGTGGCCTCCGAGCAGCAAGCTCGCGCCGGCGGCAATCGTGCGCTCGACCTGGTCGTGCAATTCATCGCGCAGGTCCGCGCGTGCCATCGGTCCAAGGTTGGTGCTCGCGTCCAATGGATCGCCGACTTTCAGGCGCTTGACCGCCGCCACGAATTTCTGCGTGAACGCTTCGGCGATGGGCCGTTCGAGAATAAAGCGCTTCGCTGCGATACATACCTGTCCGGCGTTCTGGTAACGCGCATCGACGGCGGCTTTGACAGCGAGGTCGAGATTCGCGTCGGCCAGCACGATAAATGCGTCAGCGCCGCCCAGTTCCAGAAGGCTCTTCTTGATCGCACGACCCGCCAGCGACGCGACGGCGGCACCGGCGCGCACGCTTCCGGTGAGCGTGACCGCTGCCACGCGAGCATCGTCGATCACCTTCGCGACCGTCTCGTTGTCCGCGTTCAGATTAACAAAGAGACCCTTGGGGAAGCCCGCTTCCTCATAGACCTCCTGCAATGCATAGGCGGACCCCATGACATTCGGCGCGTGCTTGAGAATGAAGCCATTGCCCGACAGCATGATGGGCCCGGCGGCGCGGATAGACTGCCATAGCGGCAGGTTCCACGGCATGACGCCGAGCACGGAGCCGATCGGAAGATAGGACACGTGCACCTGGTCGTCGCTGCCTTCAATGACCACCGGTTCGTCGGCCAGAATAGCCGGGCCGTGCTCGGCGATCCATTCGATGGTAACGGCACACTTCTCCACTTCCGCACGGGCCGCGGCGATGGGCTTGCCCATCTCGGCGGTGATCAGCGCGGCGAGGCCGTCGATGCGATCGCGCAGGACTTCCGCGAGTCGCTTATAGGTCGACACGCGGTGCGCCATCGGCGTGGCGCGCCACAATCTCTGCGCGGCAACGTTGGCCTCGAGCATGCGCTCGACTTCCGCGGATGTCTGGAACGGATAGGACGCGATGAATTCGCCGGTGGCGGGGTTGCGCGAGATCGCGACAGCGGCGGATGCGGTATTTGCAGAGGACATGTTTGCCTTCGTGACGATGAGTGACGATCGAAAGGATGTAACGTCACTCTAGTCAACCCGGCAAAACGCAAGAAGGAGCCTTGTTATCCTAGGACCGCGAGTCATAGGCAGCCGGCCGGGGAATATAAGTCACCAGCGACAGGTCCGGCCGGCCAGCAGGTGTCAGCGCGACATAGTGAAACTGGATATGGCCGCCGTCGGGATGAAGCAGACGTTTCTCGCCTTCGTCGAAGCCCTGGACGTGCGTGTCTTTCCACCACAACGCGAACTCCGCGCTCAGTTCGGTCAGCTCCTCGACCAGGCTGTCGAACGGCCTCTTGTCCTGTGCCTGCGCTCTCGCCGCGCGAAACGCCGACAGCGTTCCGCGAGCCATCTGCTCCCAGTCGAGGATCAACGTGCGGTATGGTTTATACAGAAACATCAGACGCAATGTATTGCGCTCATGCACCTGCAACGCACCGTAGTCGACGAACAGTTTCGCGATCGCATCGTTCCAGGCGAGGATGTCGAACCGGGTGTTGCGAATATACGCAGGCATGGAAATGGCATTGACGAGCATTTCCAGCCCCTCGCCAATCTCGCCGCCGGCCACGACGGCGGGTGCTTCCCGGGAAGCCAGCGCGAACAGATGATCGGATTCGACCCGATTGAGCTTCAGTACGCCGGCGAGGCGCCGCAAGGTATCGGGCGACGCCTGGATATCGCGTCCCTGTTCCAGCCACGTGTACCAGCTGGGGCTCATGCCCGCGAGCAAGGCGATCTCTTCGCGCCGAAGTCCCGGCGTACGCCGTGGCCCTTCGGGCAAGCCAAAATCAGCGGGCCGCAAGCCTGCTCTTCGGCTGGCGAGGAACGCACCCAGCTCACGTCGCTCCTCGGCAGTTGGTCTTCTTGACATGGATAAATTGACAATAACTATGCCAGGCAATGGTCGGTCAGATGCGACCTTCTTGTCAAATTCGATGTCGCGGATTCTTGTGCGGCACCCTGCTCGCTACATGTCAGCCCGGACCGGGTTCTCCGCCAGGGAGCCAGTCAGCGCACGCTGTCAAGAATGCTCCGCGCCCGCATCACAACCGGACGATCGACCATCTTTCCATCCACCGTAACGACCGCGCCTTTCGCATTTTCAGACGATTCCATCACAAGCATCGCCCACGCTATTTCCGATTCAGTAGGAAGAAAGCCGTCATTGACCGTCTTCACCTGCTTCGGATGGATGCAGAGTTCCCCCGCGAAGCCAAGCCGTCTGGCGTTAACGGTATGCGCGTGCAGAGCCTGCTCATCGTCGATGGCCGGCGTCACACCGTCGATCGGCGCGTGAATGCCGGCGACCCTGGAGATCATCGTCAGATGCACCCGGAAATGATTGAGCGCGTCTTCGTCGTGCGCGAGATTCATGTCGGCGCAAAAGTCGAGCGTACCGAATAGCAACTGATGCACGAACGGCGCGCTGGCAATCTCCTGCGCGTTCATCATGCCTTGAGCGCTTTCAATCAACGGAAAGACCGACATCCGGCTCTTCGTGCGCGATACCAGTTCGATCACGTCGTGCGCGCTCTCCGCTTTCGGCAATACGATGCCGGCGACGCCGGGCAATTTGCCGAGTTTCGCGTCATCGTCGAACCAGCGCGTATCGCGTGCATTCACGCGGATCAGGACGGCACGCTCCGGCGTGAGCCACTCTGCGAGTGCGGCGCGTGCCTCGTACTTCTCGTCCGGCGCGACAGCGTCTTCCAGATCGACGATGACCGCGTCGGCGCCACTGTCCAACGCTTTCGCGAAGCGCTCCGGACGATTGCCTGGAACGAACAGAAGCGAACGATATAGCGCCTGGCGGCGCGTCCTTTCGTGGCTCATGGTCTCGTCGCGCGCAATTGCAACAGCGCGAGCACGCTATCGATAGTCGGCGTTTGCAGTCCGGCGATGTCGCGCATCGCTTCGATCGAATCGACAATCACCTGATACTCGAGCGGACGCCCCCGTTCGAGATCTTGCAGCATCGACATCTTGTGATGCGGCGCGGAGCGTGCCGATGCGATGCGTTCTGCCATCGGAATCGGCGGCTCACCGCCGAGCGCCGTTGCCACAGCATCGGCTTCACTCATCATCCGCGTGACGAGGCGCACCAGTTCGGGGCTGTCGCTGATTTCGCCCCACGTCGCCAGCGTCAACACCGCAACCGGATTCCAGCACATGCTGCTGATCATCTTGATCCACAGCCAGCTTCGGATGTTGTTCACGACGGGCGAGTCGAATCCCGCTGTAGTCATCGCCTCGGACAAGCGCCTTGCGCGTACCGACAGCGAGCCGTCGGGTTCGCCGACAGGCAGACGCGCATAACTCCCGTCCTGCCTGACGACACCCGGCTCCACCACTTCCGCCGCGACCCGGAATACGCAGCCGAGTACCCGTTCAGGCGGAATCGCATCCCACAGCCGCCCGTGCGGATCGAGCCTGTCGATGCGGCGATTCGCGTGAATACCTGTCTGCCCATGGAAGTACCAGTACGGGATGCCTGTCGTCGGTGGAATCACGACGGTGTCGCTACCGAGCAGTGACTGGATCGGGCCGAGTATGTCCGCGAGCTGATGCGACTTCAGCGCGATGAATACATAGTCTTGAGGACCGAGGTCGGCAGGATTGTCGGTTGCCGTCACGCGCACGCGGAAGTCTTCATCGGCGCTGACGACGCGCAGGCCATTGGCGCGAATCGCAGCCGTTTCTCGAACAGGAATGGAGCGCCGCGAAAGAGCGCAGCGGTGAACTTGAAGACTTTTATGTGGACGTGCAGCGCGAGTTGCAGCAAAACCGCTATGCAACGATGCACCGTTCGGACATCAGCGGATATGCATCCATTGCGGCACCGATTCGCGACTGGACTGGCGATGTGAAATTCGCGATCAGTCTGGTTGGCTCACACACGATTCTCGATACCGAGCCGGGGACGCCGCATGTGCAGTCGCTGCTTGAAGCGACGGCGAGAGCAACGAGGCTTTTGGGTGGCACGCCTGATTCGGCCAAGGGCAAGTAATGCCGGAGATGGGTATTGGCAACTGCTCCGAAGCTCGTCGGTGCGACACAACGGTCGCACCGGCAGCGTCGCCAATGCCGATAAGAACAACTTAGACGCCACGCGAGTCGATGTAGGATAAATGCGCGTGGCGCTTGCCGCAATTCGGTCTGCTGACGCTCGCCGTCATCGAGAAATTCAGCGATGCTGGTGACATTCCCAATCGTTATATGTCGGTTTGTCGATTGGTGTCAGTCCGGGAATCATAAACACCGTGCAGGTGAAATGCCGTCCTTTCCCGGTCGTGGCGTCGTAACTCACCTGCTGACCGCCCAGCGCGTTCTTCTGCCCATATTGGACGTCAGTAATGACAATCTCGTCCGAGGAGGCTAAGCCGATTGTCTTCGCAGTGGATGTCTGAACATCGATCATGTTCATCTGCGTTGTCCCGCACGCCGACACGATGAAACCGACGACCGACATTGCGATGGCAGTCCGCAGCGCGGAACGCATTTCTTTTTGCATGACTATTCCTTATCGATTGGTTGAAGCTTCACGCTGGCACGCGTACTCGAAACGGCACCGACACTGCCAGCTGGTTTAAGCGCATAGAGGCAGGCACAAGAAGGTTCGCTCTTCTTCCACGACCGAGCCTGCCGTTGCCGCGGCATCCGGCGACGGCAGTTCGACGATGTCTACAAGGCAATCATGTGCCGGGGGTATAGAAGCCGGCTTGCAGTTCGGGACCGACGTTCGGGACATACGATTGCCAGATGAGCGCCATTGCCCCGGAAGCGTTGACGGCCAGCGCGGGCCAGATGGCGTCCTGCGGGTCTTGCCCGAACAATGTCGACGTACTCCATGCACCGTTCCGATAGCTGGCAGCGACAACATCCGACGAGCCCGGCGTACCCGAGTCCACCCACGCGGCCGTAGCATTGCCCGCGGCATCGATCACCAGCGGCGGATACTGCCCCGCCGTGCCGTCCACGTGCTCGGTCAACTGATGCAACGGCCCCCAGTTTCCGCTGGCATCGGTAACGCTCGCCTGCAGAACGACGCCACCTTCCGCCCACATGACGGCCGCCACACCGTTTGCATTGACGCTCAGAATCGGCGTGGCGATAAAGCCGCTCGGCTCCGTAATTTCCGGGGCCACCGTCTGAGCCGCCTGCCAGCCGGTTCCCACGACGTAGCGCTGCGACATCGTGGTCGTCGAGATTTTCCCGCTCGTCACATCGAGTTGGCCCCACACCAGCGTGATGTTGCCCTTGGCGTCCATACCCGCCGAAGGGAGGTCGATCGTCGTGAACAGACTCGTGTTCGAGACCGCCTGGTTGACGTTGGTCCAACCGTTGGTCGCATCGAAAGTAGCGGTCCAGAGGGCCGACTGCGTCGTGTTGGTTTGCCTCCACGCGAGCACTGCGCTACCGGACGGCTGGACCGAAATCATCGGCCTTGTATTGGTGGTGTCTCCGGTGACGGCGCCCGGTCCAGTCTGCGCCGGCATCTGGATCTGCGCCGTCGTCGACCACGTGCCGTCCGGCGTATAACGCGTCCATTCGATCCGGGAATTGAGCAGATCGGTTGCTTGCGGCCAGGCGACGATGGCATTGCCCTGGTCGTCGATACCGGCCGTATAAGTAGAGCTCGTGACGTTCGGCGCCACTTCGAACGGCGTGCCCCATCCAGCGCCTGGACTATATGGGCGCGCCCATAGCGCGTAGGCATTGGGACCCGGCATCCACTCCGTCCAGAACGCGACCGCCTGGCCAGTGGCGTTGCCGACCAGTTGCGGCTGAATCGTGCCCGGCCCGGTCATCGAATGGCTGCCGTCGCCCGTATCCAGGCGCGCCGGCGTTCCCCAGCCCGACCCGGGCACATAACGCGCGCCCCACATCTCGTTGCCGAGAGTTCCAGCGGGACCGTTCGTCATCCATGTGACGAGCGTGTTGCCGTTCGCGTCGATGGTTGTACTGGGTTCGATTTCCGGGGCCTTGCCGTCCATTGCGACCGCGTTGGACCAACCGACCTGCGGCTGGGAGGTATTGCCGCCGCCGGGCGGCGGCGGATTGGAAGACCCGCCTGGGCCGGTAGCGGACGACGAAGAGCCGCTGTTGTGCGAATCGTTGCCGCCGCCGCACGCCGTCAACGTCAGACAGGCGGCCATGACAATCCATGCAATGGGTTTCATAAAGGTCCTTTTTTGTTAAATTGCCAACCGATGCTTCCCTGCTATTAATCTCCGCAAAGCACGACAGCTATAGATAATCGGGACATCCATTACCCGAATTCCTGCTCCATTACTTCAATCTGAAGACAAAGCGAACCCATGAGGCGTACCCTTTCGGCGTACCTCTTTTCATGGACTTCATGTATTGCTTTATAAATAACCAGAATCGCCCGGCACGGCACTTATTTCCGACTAGCCAAGGGTCATCAGCTGTATTTGTGAAATCCCCACGAGTTACCGACGCGATACAATCTGCCGCGGGCAGCATCAATACGGCTGGCGCAACGTGCCGCCTGCCTGTTGATCAATAGCTCGCCCTGAACGTTGACCGAAGCTCGGACAGTTCATCCGCGACATGGTTACCAATAAGATCCGCTGCGGTCGACTTTTCTGGATTAATCACCCCTTAACACTGATAGCGCGGCCGCGACAGTCAAAGCGACTACGCCGTTTATCCCGAATAAATTTTCATAGCCGCTATTGATCGATGGCCAGCTAAATTTTCGGGCCGTGACTTATACTTTGAAATGTTAAATATACTGAGGCTGGTGTAATCAGAATGATTGCAAGTTTCCCGTGCCGCACATGATATAGATCGTTCTACATTGAAGTCAACGGGTTTATAAACATATATTGAAATCACGGAACGCAGCGTTTGCCTCCGCCCATTGCACGGCGAAGTCGTCCGGACGAGGCCAGCTGCATGATCATCATCGCGCTTGACTGAGATAGATCGTTCTACATGAAGCACCGTGAAGAATCGTGACAGCGACATCCGGTGTTAAAATTCACCGGAAATATGTCAAATTGAGAGTGTGATCCGCATGCGTGCGAACAAACGACAACTTGTCGTTGACAAGGCTACCGAGCTGTTTTCGAAGCACGGCTTTCAGGCGGTGGGAGTGGATTGGATCATCGACGACTCCGGCGTAGCGCGAATGACGCTATATCGCCATTTTTCGGGCAAGGACGATTTGATCCGCGAGGTGCTGCTGCAACGTTATGCGCTAATCGTTGGCAGTATCGAAGCCCGTCTGCAGGAGCTGCAGATCCCGGAGGAGCGAGTCAAGGCAATCTTCGACTGGTATGGCGATTGGTTCGCCACACCGGAATTTGCCGGTTGCCTTTTTGAACGCGCACTGGCGGAGTTCGGCACCGAGTACCCCACCATTTCGGGCGTTGCCATCCAATATCGGGAAAAGATGACCAGCTGGATGGCGGAACTCCTGGAGGAGCTTATGCCGGCATCCGATGCGCAACACCTTGGCGACGTTTTCATGATGTTGCTCGACGGGGCAACCGTCAACGCGCGCGCCGCGAATGCCCCAACCCCAGCGTTGCAGGCGTGGGCTGCTGCAGAGGTTTTGTTGCGATCGAAGGTCTGAAGCAAGGTGAAGTAGCGATCAATACCTGCAGCCAGTCCAACAAGCACATCAGCCGACGCGCACCGGTCCATTGAACCCGACACGCGCCGGCCGCTACTCACATTCAGACTACCCGCCCCAAACTAACCTTCACGCGTTACCCGACAGCCCCAAGCCGTTCAGCCGCCGACCGCAACGCGGTCCGCAACCCTTCTTCAACAACCGGGTGATAAAAAGGCATCGCGAGCATCGCATCGACGGTCAGTTTCATCTGCAACGACCATGCGAGCAGATGCGCGATATGCTCGGCGTCCGGCCCAATCCACTCGGCACCGACGAACTGCCGGCTCGCCTTGTCGACATAGACATGCATCAGCCCGCGGTTACGCAGCATCACGCGGCTACGGCCCTGGTCCTCGAAGCTGACTTCGCCCGTCACGAACGAGCCCGGCGTCAGATCGCGATAACTCGCGCCCACCATCGCGATACCGGGATCGGAAAACACCACCGAAATCGGCGCGCGGCGCACGAGCGGCGTCACCTCCGGAAACCGGGCCGCGTTCGCGCCGGCGGCGCGCCCTTCATCCGCGGCTTCATGCAAAAGCGGCAATACGCCATTCACGTCGCCTGCGATAAAAACCGGGTGCGCGCCCGCCTGAAAAGTCAGCGGATCGTAGACCGGCACGCCGCTTTCATCGAGCGCGATCGACGTATTCTCGAGTCCAAGCGATCCGACATTCGGCTTGCGGCCCGCGGTAACGAGTACATAGTCGACGGTGATGTCACGCAACTCGCCATCACTGGTCCGATAGCGAATCTGTACTTCATCCCCATCGCGCGACACCGCCTCGACATCAGTACGCGCTTCGAAGCGGAACGCGTCGTCGAACACCTTCGCCGCATACGCGGTGATGTCGGGATCGGTCAGCGGGCCGACCTTTCCGCGCGCGCCGATCAACGTCACGTCCACACCGAGTCGCGACAGCGCTTGCCCGAGTTCGAGTCCGATCACGCCGGCGCCGATCACGGCAACGCGGCGCGGCAAGTCCGTCCAGTCGAATACGTCGTCGTTGATCACGACGCGATCGCCGAGCGCCCGATACATGGCCGGCACCACCGGCGACGATCCCGTCGCGATCACCACGCTGCGCGCGCTGACCTTCGTGTGATCGCCGACTTGCAGCAGGTTGTCGTCGATGAACCGCGCGTAGCCGGTCAAGCGATCGGCTTCCGGCATCTTCTCCACGCCATCGACGACGAACCCAACGAACCGGTCGCGCTCGCTCCTGACACGCTGCATCACTTCACGCCCGTCGACGCGCACCGTACCGTCGACGTGCACGCCGAACGGCGCCGTTGCCGCGGCGGAATGCGCGGCCTCGGCCGCCGCGATCAGCAGCTTGGACGGCATACAGCCCACCCGCGCACAGGTCGTGCCGTGAGCGCCCCCTTCGATCAGCACCACGGAAGCGCCGGCCGCCTTGGCCGTCCGATATGCCGACAGTCCCGCGCTGCCCGCGCCGATCACCGCGACATCGACCTTTACTGTTCTCATCTCGCACCTCGAAGGGGTTTGCATCGCCCGCCAGCCACCTTGGGCTGCTGCCGGGCACCGCGCGTTAATCAAGTAAAATCCGGCTTCATTGCTTGCCCACACTGTACGTTCGGCGCGACGCGGCGCGAAGTCGCGAACGGCTCAAAAACATGCTCAGGCGACTCATATGGATCTGCTCAGTCGAGTTCTCTCGCTGATTCCCGTCACCGGGCGACTCGAATTGCGCTGCCATTTCGGCGCGCCCTGGAAGATCGATGAGGACGTCGCGGGCGTGCGCGAGATTCCGTATCACGTGCTGCTGTCCGGCCAAGCCGTGCTCGAAGATCCGAACGGGCCGACGCAAAAGCTCGTAGCCGGTGACATCATCCTTTTCCCCGCCGGCAGCGCGCATCTGATACACGACGGCAGCGGCGAGGCGGCAGTACCGCCGAAGACAAGCCGCCAGGCGGCACCCGGCATCGTGGAAAACGATGGCCACGGCGACACCGCGAACTTTCTATGCGGCCGCTTTCTGCTCGGCGCCGTACCCGACCACCTGTTGCGCGATCATCTACCGGGCCGGCTGGTGGTGCATAGCGCGCCATCCGCAGCGACTGCCGATCCCGAGAGTCCGCAACAGTCGACGGTTCGCACCCGCTTGACCCAGTTGATCGAGTTGATGAACGACGAAGCGCTCGACCCCGGACCCGGCAGCGAAATGTTCGTCAATCATCTGTCGGCGGCACTCTTCGCGTTGACGCTTCGCTTCGCGGCGGAAGGTGCGGAACCGCCGCACGGTTTGCTCGCGCTGACCCGCCAGCCCCGTTTGCAGCCGGTGATATCGGCGATGTTCGAAACGCCCGGCAAGCCCTGGACGCTGGAGCAGTTCGCGGCGCTGTGCAACATGTCCAAAGCGACGTTCGTGCGCCAGTTTCAGGACGCCATTGGCCGCTCCGCAACGGATGTGCTGACCGAGGTCCGTATGACGATCGCGGGCCGCATGCTGTTGCGGACGTCCACGTCGATTGCGGTCATTGGCGAAACGGTCGGGTACCAGTCCGACGCGGCGTTCCAGCGCGTGTTCAAACGCCAGATCGGCGTGACACCGGCGCGCTGGCGAGCGTCCGGCGGCAACCTTCCCGCATGATCGGGACGCTGATCGCGATCCCGGGTGCGCCGCCCTATACCTCCGTTCGAATTGAAATGGGTGCGTCGGCATCAATGAGTCGATCGAGCAGTTTGATGATCCGATCTGCAATTCACGCCTCGAAGCACCACGCCTAAAGTCTGGTTACGCCGTCGCAAAGACAGCTGGCAATGCGGCCCCGGAGGCCGCCCATCAACCGGAACCAGAGGTGACTATCATGGCATCGATCACGATCTATACGAAACCGACATGCCCCTATTGCATCGCCGCGAAAGCACTGCTGCGCGACAAGGGTGCATCGTTCAGCGAAATCAGCATCGAAGGCGATTTGCGTGCCGCGACGTCGCTGTCCCAGCGTAGCGGACGTCGTACGGTGCCGCAGATTTACATCGGCGAATATCACGTGGGCGGTTACGACGATCTGAAAGCGCTCGAAGACCAGGGCCGTCTGGATGCATTGCTCGGCCGCGTTGCAGAATCGTCGCGTTGATCGCACATCACGACCGGACGATTGTAGAAATTGCGCCGGTTCCGAACGCCTGTCGAGCTTAAATACATCTGGCTGTTATCGGTAAAGCAAAGCGCCATCCGGAATACCGGCTGGCGCTTTTTTCATGTTTCGCGTTCGCCATTCGGCACCCGCGCCTGGTACCATGCATCACACGAGCAGCACGCGGCGATGTTCAGATTCAACGCGCCGATCTTGTGCATTGCGTCAGACCTGGAGCAGCGGCAGTCATGGAGATTCATCATCTACGAAGTTTCGCGACGGTTGCCGATACCGGCAATCTGTCGCGCGCGTCCGAGCAGTTGCATCTCACGCAATCGGCGATCTCCAAGCACATCAAGACGCTTGAAGAGGAGCTTCATACGAGGCTCTTCGAACGTACCCCGGCTGGCATGACGCTCACGTCGCAAGGCCGTAAGCTGCTGCCGCTTGCAATCGAAACGATTGCCGCCGCGGGCAGGATGATTTCGGTGGCCAGCGGGTTGAACGAAGAGATCGCTGGTCCGCTGCGGCTCGGCACCATCATCGATCCCGGTTCGATCCGGCTCGGCGCGTTGCTCAACAGGATCGTCGCACGCTATCCACGCATCGATATCCAGCTCGAACACGGTATCTCCGGCGGCATACTGAAGCGCGTGATCAATCGCGAACTCGATGCGGGGTTCTATCTGGGCGAGGTTCAGCATCCGCTGCTGGTGGCCACCGCGTTGACGCAGGAGCACTATGTGGTCGCCGCGCCGGCGGCATGGGACCATCGGGTTCGCGACGCGGACTGGCCTGCGTTACTGGATTTGCCGTGGGTCCGCACCGCGCAGGAGAGCTCGCAAACCGACGTCATCCGTCAGATAGAGCGCGCGCATGGGCGCAGCCGGCAAGCCATCGTCGAAGCGGACCAGGAGTCGTCGATGATCGAAATCGTGCGCTCCGGCGTGGCGCTTTGCCTGATGCGCGAACAACTGGCGACGTCGGCGATGGCCGCGGGCGGCATCACGATCTGGCGCGGAGAAAGGATTCCTTGCCCGCTGTCGGTCGTGACATTGCGCAGCAAAGCGGAAGACGCCGTGCTCGTCGCGCTGCGGGAATGCCTGCGTGACGTATGGGAAACGAGCGGGGACCCTCAATCCGCGTGAATCGCCGGCACGATTCGCCAATACGACTCGCCAACTCGATTCATCCACTAAGCCAGCATCAATCTCGCGAGCTGTTCGGCCTGATTGGCCAGATAAGCGGCGGTGTTTTGCATCGCGTCTTCCAATGCGATCGGCCCCGGCGCAATCGAAAAACAGCCGTGAAAATGGCCGTTCAGATCGACGAGAGAGAACGGATCGACCGAGCCGGATAGCAGCGTAGCCGGAACACTCGCCGCCTGCGCGAGTCTGGCGGCAATAAATGGCGCCTTGCCCGACAAGGTTTGTCCATCGGAGCGTCCTTCGCCAGTGAGCAACCAGTCCGCGCCTTGCAGAGCACGATCGAGGCCGATCTTGCGCGCAACGACTTCGCCGCCCGGCTCGAGATTCGCGCCGAGCATATAGAGCGCAAAACCGAGGCCGCCCGCCGCGCCTGCTCCAGGTTGCTCGCGCGCAGTGCGATCGAATGCACGCTCGACCGCATCCGCGAAACGGGCGAGACACTGATCGGTCGTTTCGAGTTGCTCCGGCGTAACGCCTTTTTGCGGCCCGAAGATATAGGTTGCGCCGGTGCGCCCCGTCAGCGGACTTTTGACATCCGACATGCCGATGAGCACAGCGTGTCGAAGGCGTTCATCGAGCCGACCGATATCGACCGTCGCGACACGCGACAATTGCGCCGGCACGGGCCTCACTTCATTGCCCTCGGCATCGAGCAAGCGCGCACCGAGCGCAACCAGCAGGCCCGCGCCGCCATCATTGGTGCTGCTGCCGCCCAGCGCGAGATAGATCGTTGTCACGCCGAGATCGAGCACATGACGAATCGCTTCGCCCACGCCCGTCGTCGAGCGTTCGAGAACCGGAACGCTGGTTCCCGCGGGGTCAGTCAGACCGACGATCTCCGCACTTTCGATCAACGCGCTACCGTCCGGCAAAAGCCCGACTGCCGCGGACCGCTGGGCGCCTGCAGCGCCTTGCACGTCGATCGTCAGCAATCGCGCACCGGCTCCCGCCACCGCGTTCAACGTGCCCTCGCCGCCATCGGCCATCGGACATACGCGCACTTGCGCATCGGGACGCACGCGCTTTATCCCCTCCGCCATCGCCGCGGCGACAGCCGATGCATCGAGCGAACCCTTGAACGAATCCGGCGCGATCACGACAATCGGAGCGCTTCGATCGGCTGCGTTGCGTTCTCTGTCCGCGTTGCCAAAGTTGAGCATGATTTTCACGCCCCCTTCAGATACGGACGATCTTCAACGTGTTGGTACCACCCGCCTGCCCCATCGGCTCACCGACGGTCAGCACGATGATGTCGCCGCGCGACGCATAACCCTTGCCGACGACAACTTCGACGGCCTGCGCCAGTGCCGCGTCGCGATCCACATTGGTCGCAAGATTCAGCGGCGTCACGTTGCGATACAGCGCCATCGTCCGCTCGCTGCTGGTACGCGGCGTCAACGCGAAAATCGGTACGTGGGACCAGTAGCGCGACATCCACAGTGCCGTCGAACCGGACTCGGTCAGCGCGACGATCGCCTTGGCGCCGAGATGATAGGCGGTGAACAGCGCACCCATCGCGATCGACTGGTCGATCCGCGTGAACGTGCGATCGAGGAAATCCTTGTCCAATTCCGACTGTTCGGATTTCTCGGCCTCGATACAGATTGCCGCCATCGTTTCGATCGTCTGCACCGGGTACTTGCCGGCGGCGGATTCCGCCGACAGCATCACCGCGTCGGTGCCGTCGAGCACCGCATTCGCGACGTCCGACACTTCCGCGCGGGTCGGCACCGGTGCGTGGATCATCGACTCCATCATCTGCGTCGCGGTGATCACGAACTTGTTCGATTCGCGCGCCATCCGGATCATGCGTTTTTGCAACGCGGGCACGGCGGCATTTCCAACTTCCACCGCGAGATCGCCGCGCGCGACCATGATGCCGTCCGACGCGTCGAGAATGCTCTGCAATGCCGGAATCGCCTCGGCGCGTTCGATCTTCGCGATCATCTTCGGCTTGATGCCGTACGGCGCGCCCGCGATGTTCGCGAGCTGGCGGGCCATTTCCATATCGGCGGCGTTTTTCGGAAACGACACGGCGACGAAATCAGCGCCAATCGACATCGCCGTGCGGATGTCTTCCATGTCTTTTTCCGTCAACGCGGGCGCCGTGAGGCCGCCGCCTTGCCGATTGATGCCTTTATTGTTCGACAGCTCACCGCCGATCTTCACGATCGTATGAATCTCACTGCCGATTACACGTGCGACGCTCAGCACGATCAGGCCGTCGTTGAGCAGCAACGTATCGCCCGGCTTCAGATCGCGCGGCAGGTCCTTGTAATCGAGGCCCACGCGATCGTCGTTGCCCAATTCGCAGGCGGAATCGAGCACGAACGGATTGCCGGCAAGCAGCGTCGTCCTGCCGTTTTCGAACTTGCCGACGCGGATTTTCGGGCCTTGTAAATCCGCCATGATCGCAACTTCGCGGCCGGCCTGGCGCGCTGCCTCACGCACGAATTCCGCGCGTTGCCGATGATCTTGCGCGGTGCCGTGTGAAAAGTTCAGCCGCACGACGTCGCAGCCTGCGTTGATCATTTTCAGAAGAACTTCCGGCTCACTCGACGCGGGGCCGATCGTGGCGACAATCTTGGTAGCTCGGATCATGGGGACTCAGTGGAGTAGACAATGGGACGTGCCGTCGTTTCGCCGCACCCGGCAGACACGGCGGTCATGACTGATCGTAGACAGACCGTCCCGACATTGCCATCGCTAATATTTCATCGCGTCGTTTCCAGAATGGAAATGGGCTAGTGAATTGCCGCTCGCGTGAAAAGCGTCCTGCTGGATGTAGGCGGATTTCGATGTGTGATGACGCACCCGGTGGCTACGAGGTCGCCAACGGTGGCTGCTGCGGCCGAATGTGCCCGCGTTGCGGGCACACCTGTAAAACGACGGGGTTTTGATGAACGGAATGACTGCGTAGAGGTAGCGATGTCACTTGTATTAGCGGCATCCGGCGGAGGCGGCGATCAACCCGACATTCCGCCGGTTTCACAACTGTTTGCCTGGACCAACGACAGCACCAACGTGGTCGTCCGCTTCGTGCGCAACGCCGACGATAAGCGCACGTCGACGGGAAACCAGCGCCGTCCGATCACGGCAACTACGTAACGCGCTACGCTGGTGCGTCGGGACACCGGCCCGTGACCACACCTTCGCGCGTTACGCAAGCAACGCATGTACAAGCGAGAGCCCGATGCCACTCGCGCCGCCGGTGATCAGCCTGCGCTTGCCCTCGATCTTTACTGCTGTGCTGCTTCCACCTTGTCTTGCGTCTTCGTATCGAAGTCGCTTGCGTCATGGCGTTCGCGAAGCTGGCCCGAGGGCTCGCCGCTCGTGCGGTTGACCATGCGCCCGCGCTTGACGGCCGGCCGTGCAAACAGCATCTCGGCCCAGCGTTGAACGTTCTTATAGTCCTGCACCGACAGGAATTCAGCCGCGCCGTATTGCCAGCCTTTGGCAAGGCCGCCGTACCACGGGAACACCGCGATGTCGGCGATGGTGTATTGGTCGCCGGCGAGATACTCGCTGTCGGCGAGGCGGCGGTCGAGCACGTCGAGCTGGCGCTTCACTTCCATCGCGAAGCGGTCGATCGCGTATTCGATCTTCTCGGGCGCATAAGCGTAGAAATGACCGAAACCACCACCCAGGTACGGCGCGCTGCCCATTTGCCAGAACAGCCAGTTCAGCGTCTCGGTGCGTGCCGCGACATCCTTCGGCAGGAACGCGCCGAACTTCTCGGCCAGGTACAGCAGAATCGACCCCGATTCGAACACGCGGACCGGCTCCGGCCCACTGCGGTCCAGCAGCGCCGGAATCTTCGAGTTCGGATTGATGTCCACGAAGCCGCTGCCGAACTGATCGCCCTCGCCGATCTTGATCAGCCACGCGTCATACTCGGCACCGGAATGACCGGCCGCGAGCAGTTCTTCGAGCAGGATCGTCACTTTCACGCCATTCGGCGTGCCCAGCGAATAAAGCTGCAGCGGGTGGCGCCCGACCGGCAACACCTTGTCGTGCGTCGGCCCGGCGATCGGCCGGTTGATGCTCGCGAACGTGCCGCCGCTAGGCTTGTTCCAGGTCCAGACCTTCGGCGGAATATAGTCGTGTGAATCGCTCATACTGCTCTCCATAACTGTTCAATGTAGGCTCAGGCAGCCGGCGGATAGTTGGACGGGAAGAGCGCGCGCCGGGTTTCCTCGTCGTTGACCTTCTTGAACTCGTGATCCTTGCCGACCGCTCTCGCACGGGTTGCCGCGGGTCGCGCATCGACCGTCGCGAACAAGCGCTTGAGATTCGGAAATGGAGCCAGCGGATCGTCGGCACCCTTGCGCACGCGCGACGCACGATCGAGCCATCCCCACGCCGAAATATCCGCGATCGTATACGTTTCGCCGACGATATGGTTGCGCCCTTCCAGATGATCGTTCAGCACCTGGTAATGGCGCTCGGCCTCGCGTCGATAGCGATTCGCCGCATAGTCGAGTCCCGCGGGTGCCGCAAACTGAAAGTGCACGGCCTGGCCCGAGAATGGGCCAAGGCCGGATGCAAGGAACAGAAGCCACGACAGCAGTTCGGGTCTGTCCTCCGGTGCACCCAGCAATTTTCCAGTTTTCTCCGCCAGATACAGCAGGATCGCCGTGGAATCGAAGACGCGCGCCTCCTTGCTGCCCGGCCCTTCCGTATCGACGATCGCGGGCACCTTGCCATTGGGGTTGATCGCGCGGAATTCCGCTGTGTGCTGCTCGCCCTTGCTCGTATCGACCGGAAT
The DNA here is from genome assembly GCF_021390495.1 of Paraburkholderia sp. ZP32-5. Classification (NCBI taxonomy): domain Bacteria; kingdom Pseudomonadati; phylum Pseudomonadota; class Betaproteobacteria; order Burkholderiales; family Burkholderiaceae; genus Paraburkholderia; species Paraburkholderia sp. ZP32-5. Next base: position 999,552 of record NZ_JAJEJP010000003.1, read on the forward strand.
CATTTCGTAAGGCAGACCTGTCTCTTCGAGAAAGAGAGCGATCTTGGCCGGGTTCGGCGTCGGATGGAAATAGAAACGAATCATGTCGATGCCCTCAGGTTGACGAAGCGGTTAAGTCCAGTGACGATCGCCACATAGCCGAGCCAATGCAATTTTCCCTGTCGCTCTCGTACGGGACGCGAGGCGAATAGACCGGTGAAGACTGCTCTCGTAGAGCATGACGTACCTAACGCCGATCTTCAGATCACGCCTTTCTGTTTTAGAACATGCATTCTATAATCGCTCATCGCAGCGAAACTGGCAAGCTCACTGCGCGATGACCGGACAGGTGACACATCATGGCGAGACCCAGAGAATTTGACGAAAATGCCGTGCTGGACGCGACGATCCAGTGCTTCTGGCGATACGGCTACGAAGCGACATCGGTGAAAGACCTCACCGAAAAAACGGGTGTCACCGTGGCAAGCCTATACAACGCGTATGGAGACAAGCGAGGACTGTTCCGGGCAGCGCTCGATCGATACGTGAACGACAGTGTCGCTGACCGCATACGACGCTGCGAAGCACTTCCACCGCTCGAAGCGATTCATGCGTTTTTCGATGAGATCCTGCGTCGCTCGCTAAATGACCGCCAGCACAAGGGCTGCATGCTCGTGAACTCCGCGCTGGAAGTAGCGCCACACGATGCTGAATTCCAGAAGGTCATCGCTGGCGTGCTGGTTCGTATCGAAGGGTTCTTTCTCGATCGTGTCAAAGCTGGGCAGGCCGATGGAACGGTGAACCCGTCGCTGTCCGCGGACGTGCTTGCCCGGCATCTGCTCGGCGTGCTGATGGGTGTTCGCGTGCTGGCCCGGGTGTGCCCCGAAAAGGCCATGCTGGAAGGCGCGATTGCTCCAGCGCTTTCACAGCTCGCGGTAACTGAGTGCGACCGTAATCAGCGGCGCAAAAGGAGTGACCGTCGTTTAGCACACGGATGAGATCGTCGTGCGGACGTGCGACGGGCAACGAATAACAAATAACGGGCAACGCCAGGCTGCCCGTACTAACCACAAAGAAAACAGATCCGCTTAGGCCCGTTCCGCCGGCGGCACCTTATATTCGATCTTCCCGCCCGGCAGAAAAAACAGCATCAGCGCCCGCCCCTGCACGGTCGGAAAGTGCTCGCTCAACGGCGCGAAAACGCGCCAGCCTGCCCCCGTGCCGCAGAAGGTCGCACCGGGTTCGAGCGGAATGATCATGTTGATCTCACCATTCGTATGACAGTGGTATTGACCTTTTACGTCGCGCAGCAAGCCACTTTCGACGCTCATGCCAGCCGTTTGCTCGACCGGTTCGGAAATGCGGCCGCGCCGATAGTCGGGGCCTTCGATTTCGACATAGGCTGCCCATTGCTCCTCCACGCCGAGTTTCAGCAAACGGCTGAGCGTTTTATAGCCGTCCGTCTGCGCGCCGTAATGCTCGTTCAGATAAGCATTCAGATTGGCATCCAGCGGCATGCCGCGAATCGCGTCGCAGAGTTCGTGCACGACGTCGAGAAATTCCTGCTTGTGGTCTCCGCCAGGTAGCACGGCGTTCTCCTTGATCAACAGACCGGCAAGCACCGGTCCTATGGTTTGTATTCGCGACGATCGTTCTTTCGATGCGTCCGGAAGCGTCATTCAGTTTAGCCGGGCGACCACCCGATGCAAGGCCGCACCCACGGCAACCACCTGGCGCTCCGCCGGTTCGCTCCTCATTCTGCCGTCTTCGCCCCACGCCTCGTGAGCGAGTCCGAGCGCGAAGCTTTCGGGCACGACCAGCATACCGAGCTTGTCCAGCACCGTGCGCAGCGCGCTTTGCGAACGCAGTCCGCCAAGCGGTCCGGGCGATGCGGAAACCAGCGCGGCTGCCTTGCCCGCTACCAGCGTCACGCCGGAGCGGCCGTCGGGAAGCGGCCGGCTCACCCAGTCGATGGCGTTTTTCAGCAGCGCCGTATAGCCGCCGTTGTACTCGGGCGATGCGACGAGTAGCCCATGATGCTCGGCAACGCATTGCTGAAGTCGCCGGGCGGCTTCGGGTACGCCTTCGTCGGCTTCCAGTTCCGCGTCATAAAACGGCAGCGGATAGTCGGCGAGATTGGCGAATGTCACTTCGCCGCCCGCTTCCGTCACGCCCCGTGCGGCCAGATCGAGAAGCCGGCGGTTTAACGAACCGCGGCGGACGCTGCCGCATAGAGCAAGTATTTTACAGTCATGGTCAGTATCGCGGATATCGTAGTGGATCGGTTAAAGCGGACTGTGCGTGTCCGTTCAGCGCGCGGCTACGGGTTCGGACACGAGATCGAAGAAGCGGATCGCATTCTCGCTGCAGAGCTTGCGTTTCGTGTTTTCGCCGAAGCCGTCGTGGCGTTCGATCAGGCCACCGACCTGCTGCTCGCCGAGTGGAAACGGATAATCCGAGCCGAGCATCACGCGGTCCTCGCCCATCACATCGACCAGCAGCCCCAGCGCCTTGTCGTCGAACACCGCGCTATCCACATGGAAACGCTCCACATAGGACGACGGCAGATGCGGGCAATCCTCCCGAACGATATCGCGCTCACGCCACGCGTTGTCGACGCGTCCGAGCAGAAACGCGAAGCTGCCGCCGCCGTGCGCGAAGCACAGCTTCAGGTTGCGCGGCAACCGTTCGAAGCCGCCGGAGAGGATCAATGAAAGGATGCCCAATTGAGTTTCCGCGGGCATCGCGACCAGCCACGGCAGCATCCATTTCTTCATGCGGCCGTCGGTCATCATGTCCCATGGATGCACGAGCACCGGAATGCCCTCGTGCGCACAGTGCGTGAGGAACGCCACCAGCATGTCGTCGTCGAGGTCGCGCTTGTCGACGTGATTGCCGATCTGCACACCAATGTGCCCTTGCGCAAACGCTCGCGATGCTTCGTCGCAGGCGAGTTGCAGATCCTGCAGCGGCACCTGCGCGAGCACCTTCAGACGGTCCGGCGCGGCAATGCATTGTTCGAGCGCGTGATCGTTCATGCGTCGCGCCCATTCGAGAGCCGAACGGGCCTCATGACGGTAGCCGAACATGATCGGCGTCGCGCACATCACCTGCACGTCGATGCCGAGGCGATCCATTTCCTCGACGCGCCGGCGCGGATCCCACAGCGCGCGGCCAACCGGACGGAAGCGCCGCTCGCCGACCATGATCATGCCGGTGTCGCCGTTATCGTCCACGGTGAGCCACGGTGCGTCGTCGGCGCCCAGCCGGGCCGCTTCTTCCCGCGTGATGAGCGGGAAGAAGTGGGCATGCATGTCGATCTTTTTTAACATGATTGAACTGCCTTTCTTGCTTGCGTCCGGTACGGACGTCAACGGTTGATCAAGGTCGTCGTGAATTCGGCCTGCCCGATCCCCGACACCATGCACTGCACGTGCAGACCCGCGCGAAGCGGCTGCGCGGCAGTGGCCGCGCCCGCCATGATCAGACTGCCCGCGGGCAGCGTAAGCCCCGCGCGATGCAGCAGTCGCGACGCTTGCACGACCGAGCGCAGTGGATCGCCGAGAATCGCGCCTGTCGATCCTGTCTGCACGTCACGGCCGTCGAAACGCAGCGCGACGCCCGCATTGCGCAGATCAGTCACGCGGCTCGACCATGGCCCGACTACGAGCCCCGCCGACGAGCAGTTGTCCGCCACGACGTCTTCCAATGTGAAGCGGAAATTCTGGTAGCGCGAGTCGATGATCTCCATCGCGGGCGCGACACCGTCCAGGTATCCGGCAGCCTCCAGCGCCGTCAACGGCGCCGAGATATCGCGCGCGGTCAGGAAGCACACTTCCGGCTCGACGCGCGGATGAATCAGGCGTCCGAGATCGACGGGCGCGCCGTCCTCTTCGAGCATCGCATCGGTGAGCCATCCCCAGATCAGGCTGTCCACGCCCATCTGGATCATCTTCGCGCGGCTCGTGAAGCCGAGCTTGATGCCGATCACACGCTCACCGCGCGCACTTCGTCTTTCGATCGACGCACGCTGGATGCGATACGCTTCGTCGACCGAGAACGGCTCGGTCAGCGTGAGTTGCTCGATCGCGGTTGCGCGGCGCGCGGCTTCGTCGACACGTTCGGCCAGCAGGGCGAGATTCACGAGGCGACCTCCATCGACGGCGATTTCGCGCGCAGCATGTCGAGCGCCACGTCGACGATCATGTCCTCCTGGCCGCCCACCATCCGGCGCCGCCCGAGTTCGACCATGATGTCGAACGCCGACAGACCGAACTTCGCCGCCGCGGCTTCCGTGTGGCGCAGAAAGCTCGAATACACACCCGCATAGCCGAGCGCGAGCGTCTCTCGATCGACGCGCACGGGCCGCTCCTGCAGCGGTCGCACGATGTCTTCGGCCGCATCGATCAGTTTCTTCACATCGCAACCGTGATTGAGGCCCGCGCGATCCACCGCGGCAATGAAGACTTCGAGCGGCGCGTTGCCCGCACCCGCGCCCATACCCGTCAGCGATGCATCCACACGGTCGCAGCCTTCGTTGAGCGCGACCATCGAATTGGCGACACCCAGTGACAGGTTGTGATGCGCGTGAATGCCGGTCTCGGTGGCGGGATCGAGCACGTCCTTGAATGCGCGAAAACGCTGCGCAACCTCGTCCATATTCAACGCACCGCCGGAGTCCACCACGTACACGCACTGCGCGCCGTACTGCTCCATCAGCTTCGCCTGCTTCGCGAGCGAGAATGGGTCCGTACAGTGCGACATCATCAGGAAGCCGACGGTGTTCATGCCGAGCTTGCGCGCATATTCGATGTGCTGCTTCGAAATGTCCGCCTCCGTGCAATGCGTGGCAATCCGCACGACGCGCGCGCCTGCATCGTAAGCGTTGCGCAGGTCGTGAACCGTGCCGATGCCGGGCAACAGCAGTGTCGCAACCTTCGCATGACGGACCGTCGATGCAACCGCTTCGATCCATTCGAGGTCGGTGTGAGCGCCGAACCCGTAGTTGAAGCTCGAGCCGGCCAGGCCGTCGCCGTGCGCGACCTCGATGCTGTCCACGCCGGCTTCATCCAGTGCACGCGCGATCTGTACAGCCTGCGCCACGCTATAGCGATGACGCACCGCATGCATGCCGTCACGCAGCGTCACGTCGGAAACGTAGATTTTCTTGCCACCCTGATTCATAGGAGATCTCCTGTTACGCCTGCAGACCGGTCAGCGCCAGTTGTTCGGCCGCACGCACCGCGGCGGAGGTCATGATGTCCAGATTGCCGGCATAGGCAGGCAGGTAGTGCGCCGCGCCTTCGACTTCCAGAAACACGCTGACTTTCAGCGCGTATTCGCGACCCGGCAGACGCGCGGCGAACTGCGGCGGCACCGGCACGCGATCGAACTGCACTTGCTGCTTCAGCCGATAGCCGGGCACATAGGCCGCCACGGCCTTCACCATCTCGTTCACGGACGCATCGATGAGCGCGTGGTCGGCGTCTTCGTCAGTGAGGCAGTAGACGGTGTCGCGCATCATCAGCGGCGGCTCCGCGGGATTCAGAACGATGATCGCCTTGCCGACGCTTGCGCCTCCCACCGTTTCGATCGCGCGCGCGGTCGTCTCGGTGAACTCGTCGATGTTCGCGCGCGTTCCAGGCCCCGCGGACCGGCTCGAAATCGACGCGACGATTTCCGCGTAATGCACGGGGCTCACGCGCGAGACGGCCCTGACGACGGGAATCGTCGCCTGGCCGCCGCACGTGACCATGTTGATGTTCGGTGCGTGCAGATGCTGGTCGAGATTGACCACCGGAACGACGAACGGCCCGATCGCCGCCGGCGTCAGATCGATCACCTTCACGCCATGCTGGGCGAGCACCTGCGCATGCTGAGCGTGCGCGCCGGCGGAAGTGGCGTCGAAAGCGATCTTGATGTCCTTGAACACCGGCATCGCCACGAGCCCGTCGATACCGTCAGCCGTCGTCGCGACATTCAGACGCGCGGCGCGCGCCAATCCTTCTGACTGTGGATCGATGCCGACCATCGCCGCCATCTTCAGATGCTTCGCGTGACGCATCAGTTTGATCATCAGATCGGTGCCGATGTTGCCCGAGCCGATTACTGCCACGGAAATTTTCGCGTTGTCTTTCATCGCTTCGCCTTATGCTTCTGTCGAGAACACGGCCCGGACCGAACCAAGCCCCTCGATTTGCGCTGTCATTACGTCGCCCGGCCGCACTGCAACCATCGGCCCGAGCGCGCCCGTCAGAATCACATCGCCGGCGCGCAACGGCGTGCCGTATCGCACCATCGTGTCCGCGAGCCAGATGGCGGCGTTCAGCGGATGGCCGAGGCACGCGGCGCCGATGCCGCTGCTCACCTGATCGCCGCGCGATTCCATCAACATGCCGCAGTTCACCAGATCGAAATCGCCGAGTTTGACGGGCCGGCTGCCAAGCACGAACAGCCCGCTCGACGCGTTGTCGGCCACGGTGTCCACGAGTCTGATGTCCCAGTTGGCGATGCGGCTGCCGACCACCTCGATGGCCGGCAGCGCATAGGCGGTCGCGTTCAGCACGTCGACCAGCGTGTGCCGCTCCCAACCGAGGTCGTGTTCGAGCACGAGCGCGATTTCCGCTTCCACCTTCGGCTGCTGCGTGAGGTACAGCGGAATCTCCTGACCGTCGACAAAGGCCATGTCGTCGAACAGCGCACCGAAGTCGGGCTGATCGACGCCCAGTTGTGCCTGCACCGATTTCGACGTGAGCCCGATCTTGCGGCCCACGACGCGCCGGCCCATGTCCACGCGGCGCCGTGTGTTGATCTGCTGAACGCGATACGCGTTGGCGATCGCGTCGCCGCCGAGCGACACGATGGTGTCGCGTATTGGCGCAATCGGCGCGAAAGGAACATTCACCTGTGCTTGCCAGAGTTCGTCGGCGATCCGCTCCAGTGTTTGATCGACGCGAGCCATCAGATCACCTTCACGCATACGTTGGTCAGTTCGGAATAGAAGTCCATCGAATGACGGCCGCCTTCCCTTCCGAATCCCGACAGCTTCGCACCGCCGAACGGCGTGCGCAGGTCACGCACGAACCACGCGTTGACCCAGACGATGCCCGTCTCGATCTGCCGCGCGACGCGATGGCCACGTGACAGATTCGAAGTCCATATGCTGGCCGCGAGACCATACGGGCTATCGTTGACGCGCCGCACGACTTCGTCTTCGGCATCGAAGGGCGCCACGTGGCAGACGGGCCCGAAGATCTCTTCGTTGACCGTGCGCGCGGTATCGGGCAGACCCGTCCAGATGGTCGGCAGGATAAACGCGCCGTCGTCGCATGCATTGCCGAAGCTGGGCACCGTGCCGCCCGTTACGACGGCGGCGCCCTCTTCGACCGCCAGTCGGCAGTAGCTCAGTACCTTGTCGCGATGACCGCGGGAAATCAGCGGCCCCGTCGTCGTGCCCGCTTCGTACGGAGAGCCGATTCTGAGCGCTTCGGTTTTCTGTTTGAACGCGGCGATGAAGCGATCGAAGATCGGCCGCTCGACGTACACGCGTTCAGAGCACAGACACACCTGACCGGCGTTGGTGAAGCTCGATCGCACTACGCCGTCGACTGCCGCGTCGAAATCCGCATCCGCGAAAACCACGGCCGCGTTCTTGCCGCCGAGTTCGAACGACACGTTTTTTACGCCGTCAGCGACGGCCTTCATGATCGCGCTGCCCGTTCGGGACTCGCCGGTGAACGTGACGGCGTCGATGCCGGGTGAACGCGTTAGCCACTCGCCCGCCGCGTTCGGGCCATGGCCGTGAACGAGATTGAACACGCCGGCGGGCAAGCCGACGTCGCGCATGACTTCGGCGAGTAGCGTCGCGGAAGTCGGCGTTTCCTCGGAGGGCTTCGCCACGACGCAGTTGCCCATCGCGAGCGCCGGCGCGACTTTCCATGTGAACAGCAGCAGCGGCAGGTTCCACGGTGAAATGATGCCGACTACACCGAGTGGCTTGCGTGTGACGTAGTTCAGGTACTCGTCACCATCGGCGCCGACGGTTTCGAAGCACTCGCCGCCCGCGGTCTTGATCAGATCCGCAAAGGTGCGGAAGTTGGCAATGCCGCGCGCGACGTCGAGCGCTTTGGCCTGCTGGATCGGACGGCCCGTATCGGCGACTTCGGCCGCGACGAATTCGTCGAAGCGGGCCTCGATACCATCGGCGATTCGATGCAGCCATGCCGCGCGCTCGACGACGCTCATCTTGCCCCAGGGCCCTTGCAACGCGGACCGTGCTGCTTCGACCGCGCGCTCGACGTCGCTCTGGCGAGCCTCGCACACACGCGACAACTCATGTCCGTCGATGGGGCTGTGGTTGGCAAACGTGTCGCCAGAATCGACGAACGTTCCTCCGATGAAGTGCTGGAGTCGCGTCGGCAACGCGATCTCGGCATACGATGGGTAATTCACGTGATCTCCTGCTATGCGTAGAGTTCGTGCTGGGGTCGGCTTATGTATGGGCCTTAGTGTAGGCAAGCCTCTTGCACACGGATAATCAAAGATCGACTCGTCGGTATTCGTAACGGGAATAGCAAACCAAGGCACAAAAAAAGCCTGCATTCTCAGGAATGCAGGCCAAGCCCTCTATTTGCTGCGATCAATTACGCACCAGTGCCGCGCCGTGCCTCCTTGCCCGGATGCAGCGCGCCGCAGTGCGAACAGGTGCGCTTTTCCGTCGATTCGTAGAAGCTCGAAAAGATCGGCGGCAGATCGTCGACGATGCTTTGCAGTTGCAGCTCCGCGCGATACACGAGACCGTCGCATTGCTCGCAATACCATTCGAACGCATCCAGCATGCCTTGCGGGCGCTGGAATTCGACGACGAGACACGCGCTGCCTGCTTCGGGCCGTTGCGGCGAGTGGCGAACATGCGGTGGAAGCAGGAAGATGTCGCCCTCCTTCAGATCGACGCGATCGCGCTTGCCGTCTACCATCAGATTCAGATACGCATTGCCTCTGATCTGATAAAAGAACTCCTCGAGCGGATCATCGTGATAGTCGGTGCGCTGGTTCGGGCCACCCACCACCGTGACGAGCAGTCCTGCATCCTGATAGACCTGCTGGTTGCCGACCGGTGGCCGCAGAAGATGCGCATTGTCGTCGATCCACTTATGGAAATTGAACGGCTTGCCGTGCTTCAGCATTCGTTGTCTCCGTCGCGGCCTTGCCGCCTGGTATTCGCTTCGCACGGCAGATACGCCACGGCCTTGATCTCGATGACGAGCAGCGGATGAGGCAGTTGATGAACGGCCACCGTGGTGCGAGCGGGACCGGTCTCGTCGAAGTATTCGCCATAGACTTCGTTATAGCCTTGGAAGTCGTTCATGTTGACGAGAAACGACGTCACCTCGACGAGGTTGGACAGGTCGGCGCCCTGCGAGCGGAGAATGTCGCGAATGTTCTCGATCACCGCGCGGGTCTGCTCGCGGATATCGACGCTCGCGGTGCCCATCTCGTCGGCGTGACCGCCTTCGAAACTATTGTCGGGCCGGCGCGAACTGGTGCCGGAAATAAACAGAAAATCGCCGGCGCGCACGACATGCGGAAAGCGCCCGCGCGGCCTGGCCTTGTGGGCGAGAAGCTGCCCCTGTACTGCTTTGTCCATTCCTTGTCACCTCACGTAATGACTGATACCGCTCTGTATGGGATTTCCATTCGAGTCTAGACATACGCGCATCCGCTGCACAATGAAATGTCGGGTCATGGGTATTCAAACACGGAATACCAGCGCGTTCACGACCGCACACACTCGACTCTTTGCTTCGTTCAGCGCCCGCAGCAGCAGATTTCTGTGCCGACACTGCGCATTTCAGCCTTCGTTTCGCAAAACGTCCTTTCGCCCGCAATTTTTCCACCGGAACATAAACGCGTGGCGCCATTTCAGTCATTCAAATAATTCGAGGCGCTCACGCGATATTTATTCGGAAGATCTTCTGTTCGTCTCCGCATCAGGCAATTCCGCGCATCCGGGCGATCGTCCCCGATGCCGGCGCGGCGCCGATCCGCCCTCCAGAAGATATTCCATTCGACAAAGTTCTGGAGACACTATGAAACGTTGGGCCTTGGGGCTGCCTCTCGCCTGTACCTGTCTGCTCGCGCACGGGCAGAGTTCGGTCACCCTGTACGGCGTCATCGATGCCGGCCTTCAATATGCCAATAATGTGCAAACAGCGGTGCCCGGCGGCCGGCCGCGCGGCGCGAGCCAGTTTGCGTTGACGGACGGCAACTCCACGGGCCTGAGCGGTAGCCGGTGGGGCCTGCGCGGCGTGGAAGACCTTGGGGGAGGACTCAAGGCGGTCTTTGTTCTGGAGAATGGATTCAACATCAACAACGGCACGCTGGGCCAGGGCGGTGCCGAATTCGGCCGGCAGAGTTATGTCGGTATCTCGTCCCCTTATGGCACGGCAGTGGCTGGCCGCATGTACGATCCGTATGTCGACTTCGTTCAACCGTTCGGCGCAAATGCGGTGTTCGCCGGCTTCCCGGGCTCGCACCCGGATGACTTCGACAACCTGAACAACTCCGGCCGCATCAACAACGCGATCAAGTTCACCACCGCGAAGTTCGGCGGCGTCAGTGCGGGCGTCATGTACAGCCTCGGCGGTGTGGCCGGCAACGTCACGCAGAACCAGATATGGGGACTCGGGGTCGGCTACGAAGGCAGTGGCTTGCGTCTCGGCGCCGGCTACCTGAATGCACGCGACCCCAACGTGTCGTTCTACGGGAACACGCCGAACAAGGGCGGCGCGACGGCGAACAACATCGGCTCGTTCGGTTCCGCGATGTCGCCGCAATCCAACCCGGTCTTCGCGGGATACGCTTCGGCCAAAACACTGCAACTCGCGGCGCTCGCAGCGGCCTATACGGTCTCGTCGACCACGGTCGGCTTCGTGCTGACCGATACCCGCTTCGAAAATCTGGGGTCGTCTTCGGGTCCGAATCCGGTCGGCTATTCGGGCAACGCCGAGTTCATCAGTGCTGAAGTCAATGCGAGCGTGCGCGTCACGCCGTGGTGGCTGGTCGGCGCCGCATTCGACTACACGCGGCGAAACTCGGTGAATGATGACGGCGGCGCGCGGTATCTGCAGATCGATCTGGGCACGATCTATAGCCTCTCGAAGCGGACCGATCTGTACGCGGTCCTGGTGGCGCAGCACGCGACGGGTATCGACTCGCTGCATCAATCGGCGGTGGCGAATATCAGCGGATTCGGTCCGTCGTCGACCGATAAGCAACTCGGTGCACGCATCGGCATCCGGCACAAGTTCTGATCATCAGTGCGGGGGTGCGTGGCGGATCGCCAGGCGCGCCCCGCCTCTGTCAGTCTTCGCTCAGGTGAGTCGCCATTGATCAGCGCGGCGCCAACTACGCTTGCCGGCGTCTGCGATTGCGTCGCAGCGTCACGACCGGTGATTCGCCGAACAACGTCTGATAGGCCGCGCTGAAACGCCCAGGGTGGCTGAAGCCGAAGCGGAACGCAATATCCGTCACCGAGACCGAGCACGCTTCTTCGGTCAGCGCCTTTTGCGCTGCCTGCAGCTTCAGCTTGCGCAGCCACGCGGACGGTGTCGTCTCCCCCGCATTTCTGAAGCCCGCCTGCAGACTGCGCACGCTGACGCCTAGCGCGTTGGCAACCTGCATGACGCCCACGCCCGCATCCACGCCGTCCTCGAACATCTGCTTGGCGGTCGTCACGAGTCGCGGTGTGGATGCGGGCGCGGGCTTCGCCAACTCGGCGCTGAAGTTGTGAGGAATGGAGTTCAGGATGGCCGAGATCAGGAATTCGTCGAAGGCCGCGCGCGCCTGTTTCGACGCTGAGCCTGGCACCGCCGCGAGCGAAATGGCGACGGCGATTGAATCGCGCCAGATGCGCTCGAATGATTCAGGCACCGCCTGCAGATCGAAAGCAATGGGCCGTTCGAGCGGATAGCCCAGCCATGCCGCGCAGACCTGTTCGAGCCGTTCAATATCGACACGCAGCGACTGCTGCGCGAAGGCTCGGTCGAAGTCCAGAATCGTCTCGCGCTCCGGAGAAAGCGGCATGATCTGCCCGGCTTTCCACGTTGCGCGAATTCCGTTCTGCACGACGCGCGCCGCGCCGGATTGCGCGGTCATCATCAGCAGCAGGTTCGGGAAACGCCCGGCATCGATCGTGACCGGCGCGCCGTATTGCAATGAAACGACCGGCTGCACATCGCTGCCCTCGATCATCAGACGGGCATCGAACGAGGCCGACTTCAGATTGACCGTGTGTTCGCAATACACGTCAGTGACGGCGCTCACGATCGCATCGAGATCGTTCGTGCGCTCGACGGCGCGCTGCATCAGCGTGGAATACGCCGGAAACATCATCATCACCTTCGGTATGGAGATGAGCCGCCTGCCTGCGCGTCCGCTCGCCTGTTCACTACGACGGCACGGCTTCCCGCAAACATTCGATGAACAGTTCGCAAGCCGGCGTCAGCACCTTGCCGGAACGGACCGAATACCCGACGGTGCCGAAGGCACCGGTCTCGCGGATATTCAGGATCGTCAACAGTCCCGAGCGGACGAACTGAATGGCGGCCACGTGCGGCATCACACCGACTCTCGGTGCGTCGAGCAGCAGGCCGAGATTGGTCAGCACGGACATCGACTCGACGAGATCCGCCGGCAGCGACAGGTCCGCTGCGCGAAACATCCGCTCGACCGCTTGCCGCAACGGAGATTCGGACGTCGGCAGAATCCACGGCAACGACGCGAGGTCGCGCAGCGTCGCACTGGTTGCTTTCGCAATGTCATGACCGGCACCTACTACGACCGCGAGCGAATCATCGAACAACGCGTGATGGTCGAGCGGAAAAGCATCGGATAGCGGCAGACCGGTTTCAGGCAGGCGGCCAACGACGACATCGAGTTCGCCGGTGGCAAGCGCTGGGAACAGGTGCGCAGTGGGGCCTTCGCGCACGGTGACGAGCACCCGCGGCGAGCGCGCCTTGAGCTTCGTGATCGCGAGCGGCAGCAGATGCGCCGACGCCGAAATCAGCGTGCCGACAACGATATGGCCGGCCTCGCCGAAGCGGAACTGATCGAGTTCTTCGGTCAGATAACGAAACTCGGCGAGCAGCGACTTCACGCGCCGCGCGACCATATGGCCCAATTCAGTGGGAAACACGCCGCGGTTCGATCGGGAAAACAGCACGCCCTGAAAGCTCGTTTCGAGCTCCTGGATCACCTTGGTCACCGCGGGCTGTGACAGCCGCATTTCGTGAGCAGCGCGCAGGATCGAACCCGTCTCCATGACACGGTCGAAGATCAGTAGCTGGTTCAGCTTGAGGCTGCGACTCAATCCGATCTGGCTAAGCCGGTGCGGTTTCATGCCGTTATCATCCGTCGCTGTGCTTGATCAGGTCGCATGGTATCACCGGCGATCCGCAATCATGCCCCTGTCATTCTCACTCTCACTCGCGAGGCTTACCCGCGGACGGCAGAAAGGTCGGCACTGGAATCTTTTTTCGCTCGCCGCTGGAACAGTAGTTGGGACCACCGAGACGACCCGTCGGAAAGAAGCGGTCGACCTGTACGCGCAAGCGCTCTTCGTCGAGCAGATCGTCGCGGAAGTTCATCGCAAGTATTTCGCCGAACACGATTGCACGTTGCGCGGAAATATCGAGCAGACGGAACAGCCGACACTCCCAGGAAATCGGCGCCTCGGCAATGCGCGGCACACCGATCAACGTCGAAGGCGCGAGCGTTAGTCCGACCGCTTCCGGCTCGGAAACGTGCGCGGGAAAATCGCTGCCGCACAGCACGGCCTTGTCGACGATCGAATCATCGACCATGTTCACGACGAACTCCTCGCGCCGCATGATATTAGCGAGCGTGTCCTTCTCCTCGCCGACACGATGGCTTTCCTCTCCGTAGCGCACGATGGCGATCGCGAACAACGGTGGTTCCTCGCCCATGTAGTTGAACGCGCTGAACGGCGCCGCGTTGCACAGGCCATCGGCCGCGAGACTCGTGACCAATGCAATCGGGCGCGGGCCCACACTGCCTGTAATCAGCCAGTACTTCTGCATTTCGCTGAGCCCCGCCATCGGTACATGCTTCATCAACCACTCCGTATTGTCGTTTCGTGTGAGCCTTGATCGTTGCCGCCTGTGTTCACTGCGTCACATCCGTATCGCGGGTCTCTCTCATGCAGAGTACGCTGATCAGCACCGCGATGCCTCCGACCACGACCGCATACCAGATGCCGCCATAAACGTTTCCGGTCTTTACGGCAACCGCCGTCATCATGAACGGTGCGAGGCCGCCGAATACCGCGGCGCCGACGTTATAAGGAATCGAGATCGACGTATAGCGAATCTTCGCGGGGAAAAGTTCTACATAGTATGCCGACATCGGACCGTAGGCCATGGCCCCCCAGACCATCAGCAGCGCGATTAGCGTGAACATCAGCGGACGATTGATCTTGTCCGCCGCGACGCTCGCCGGATAGCCGGCTTCGACCAGCGCAGCCTTCAGTGCAGGTGCATCGAATCGATCGAATGTGCGGCTTCCAATCCCGATCGAAAACGCCCCATCATGACGCGGCACGACGGTGTAAGAAAGCCCGACCTGGGTGAAGAAGTCACGCGCACGATCGCAGGCCGTGGACGGCGCGCCGAACAACTCGGTATTGCAATTGCCGGCCTCGATGCGAATGTTGGCCGACTGCTGGAAGGCGACGAGTTCGGGGTTCACCGCTCTCGACAGTTGCGAATAGATCGGAACAAACGTCAGCACAGCGAGACCGCATCCAGCAAGCACGATCCACTTGCGCCCCCACTTGTCGGAGAGCCAGCCGAAGAACACATAAAGCGGCAGGCTTATCGTCAACATGATCGCCATGAAGCCATATGCGAGTGCCGGCGGCACCTTCATCGTGGAGGTCAGAAAATACAGCGTGTAGAAGTTGCACGTGTACCAGATGAGTCCGACCGCCGCCTGCGCGCCCAACATCACGGCGAGCATCTTGCGCACGTTGGCCCAGACCAGCAGACTCTCCTTGACGGGCGAGACCGCGAGCCGCTGCTCGGCTTTCATCTTCGCGAACACCGGCGACTCGGAAAGCGTCGTGCGGATATAAGTCGAAATCGCCAGCAGCACGAGCGAGATCAGAAACGGCAAACGCCATCCCCAGTCGGCGAATGCTTCGGCCGACATGAATGCCCGGCATAGAAGCGTAATGCCAAGCGACAGCAGAAAGCCGAACGTCGCGGTGGTCTGAAGAAAGCCGGTCGTGAAACCACGCCGCCGTGGCTGCGAATGCTCGGCGATATAAGTCGCCGCACCGCCGTATTCGCCGCCGAGCGCGAGTCCCTGCAGCATCCGCAGTAGTACGAGTAACACCGGCGACGCCCATCCGATCGTTGCGAACGTCGGCAAGACGCCGATGCCTGCCGTGCAAAGTCCCATCACGACGATCGTGACGAGGAAGGTCGCCTTGCGTCCCGCCTTGTCGCCGAAGCGCCCGAACACCACGGCGCCGATTGGCCGGATCACGAAGCCCACGCCGAACGTTGCAAGCGATGCAAGGTAACCGGCAGTCGCACTGCCCGCCGGAAAGAAGTGTCCACTGAAAAATACCGCGAGACTTCCGTACAGAAAAAAGTCATACCATTCAAGTACGGTGCCCACCGATGCGCCGACGACGACCTTCAACTCTTCGCGTCTCGATACCGCCACCGGCCCGCCATGGGCAATGGATTCGAAATTCATCTTGTCTCCCTGCTCCGTCCGACGTTATTGGAAATGTCGCTCGTGCACGGCGAATATCCGACGTGCCCAATATGGAGCCGAGTCTAGACGCACAGAAATAGCACCGGTAATCAAAGATTCGGGCGCTTCTATTCGAAACGGGAATAGCGGAAGGCGATCAATGAGATACCGCTACCGATATCGGTCGATGATCTCGAATAACCGACTGCACGCCGCCGGCAGGTGCTGTTCAGGCGCGGTGGCAACGCCGAGCAAAAGGCCGGGTAACGCCCAGGACGGGGTCCCGAACCACGCGGACAACGGCGATGGCGCCATGCCGGCGGCGATGGCTTCCTTGACGATCCGCACGTCGGGTGCGCCGTCGGGGAGTCTGAGCAATACCGCGAGGCCGGCATTGACCCACTCGGCGTCGCGCATGCGCAACTGCTCGCACAACGCGTCACGCTGCGATGAATAGAGACGCTTGAGCCGGCGCACGCGCCGCACATAATGGCCGTCACGCATGAATCGGGCCGTGGCGAGTTGCACCACGGGTGACGGCGCGGGGCAAAGCGTTGCGGCTACCTCTTCGAATGCGCTAGCCAGTTCGAGTGGCGCGACGATGAATCCAAGCCGCAGCGCCGGACTGATCGTCTTGCTGAAAGAGCCGATATGGATAACCCGTTTGCTCTCGTCCTGAGAGGCAAGAGCAGGTGCTGGCCTGCCTTGCAGTTGCAACTCGCCGAGGTAGTCGTCTTCGATGATCCAGGCGCCGCTCCATGCCGCCCATTCGAGTAGCTGAAGTCGCCGCCGCAACGACATTGTCGAGCCCAACGGAGCCTGCTGACCGGGCGTCACGACGGCTAACGCGGCATCTCCCGCTTTCTCGATGCCGTAGTCGACGTTGACGCCGTCCGCATCCACCGGTATCGGCACGATATTCAGGCGGGCAAGCTCGAGTCCCTTTCGCGTGACCATGAAGCCGGGCTCTTCCATCCAGACCTTCTTGCCGTCCAGACCCAGCACTCGCAGTGCAAGACCGAGACCGGAGATATATCCCGACGTGATGAACACTTGTTCCGGATAGCAGTGCAGGTTTCTGGCAATGGACAGATAGCCTGCAATCTCTGTGCGCAATTCCAGCTCCCCGCCTGGATCGGGATAGAGCAATGACGACAGGCAATCCGTATTCAACGAATTGGCGGAGCGCGCGCGTGCAAAGAGCTTTTCCGGTAGACCCTCGAACGCCGGAATGCCGAGTTGAAAGATCGCCGGCCCGGCGTTCATCGCGTGATAGGCCGTCATGAAAGTACCGGACTGCGGTACTTCGGAACGCGCCGCCGCCGCGCGCGACCGTGGCGCCACGCGGGTGCCGCCGGCGCGGAATGTTTCGATCATCTGAGCGTCGGACAGGCGTTCATAGGCTCTCTGGACCGTACCGCGCGCGACGCCGAGTTGCGCGGCGAGGTCCTGCCATGACGGCAAACGCGTGCCGGGAGCAAGCAGGCCTGACTCTATCGCCTTGGTGATGCTCAGCCAAATCTGTTCCGACAGCGGCAGCTTCGCTGTCCGGTCGAGTCGAATCTGCAGGTTCGAATTCATTTTCTTGGTACACACGAAACGGTAAGTCTTGGTTCTTCAATTCGTACCATCGATGGTACAGAATATTCTCACCGATGATCGTACAGATTCAAGGTCAATAGGGAGATGCCTGGCCGTGATCATTCGATGCGATCAAAACCCTACCCGCGAAGCTGTTGGCGGTATTCGTCGTTGATATCAACGACAAGGAACTGACCACGCCGGTCAGGTGTATAGCCTTTCGTCCGTCGATTTATCCCTTTATTTATAGGAATAGCCGTGACCAACGCCGTCATCGAATGTATCTTGAGCCGCACTGCCGCCAAGTACTACGACCCTACCGCGACCTTGAGCGACGACCAGATTCGCGAGCTGGTACGAATCGGCACCAGCGCACCGACCTCTTTTCACTTGCAGAACTGGCGCTTCATCGCCGTGCGCTCGCGCGAAGCCAAGGCGCGGCTGCGGCCGATCGCGTGGGATCAACCCGCGACCAGCGAAGCAGCCGTTACGTTCATCGTCTGCGGTCAGCTGGTTCAAACCAGTGTGATACCGCAGCGTCTGGCACCGGTGGTCGAAGCGGGCATCATGCCGGCTTCGATGGTGCCGGACTGGGAAGTCCCGGCTCGCAATCTGTATATGGCGTACCCGCAGCGCCGGCGCGATGAAGCCGTGCGCACCGCCACTTTCGGCGCGGCCGCGATCATCTATGCAGCGCGCTCGATGGGCCTGGGCTCGACACCGATGATCGGCTTCGATGATGAAGCCGTGCATCGCGAGTTCGGACTGGCCGAAGACGAAGTGCCCGTCATGCTGTTGTCGGTCGGACCGGAGCGGTCGGGGAACTGGGCGCAAAAGCCGCGCATGCCGGTGTCCGACGTACTTGAACTCGTTTAATCGTCAACTCGTTTATTCGTCAATAACGGCGGCAGTTCGTGCAAGCGACGATGACAGCCCTCTGCCCTTTCAAACGGGAAGTGGTCGATACGTCATCGGCTTTATGAAGCCGCTGGAGAAAGTCGTATGAATATCCTCCACATCGATTGCAGTCCGCGACGGGAGTCGCATAGCCGGCAACTGTCCGCCGAGATCGTCGGCAAGCTTCTCACGATGCTCCCGGACACGACGATCTGCCGTCGGGATCTCGGCTATGAACCGATACCGCATGCGGGAGCCGACTATGCGTCCGCCCTCGCGACGCCCGCGTCGCTGGCTGCGGCGGGACGGGATGCCGCCGCGCTGGTTCTGGCCGAGCAACTCATTCAGGAACTCGAGGAATCCGACGTCGTTGTGATCGGCACGCCGATGAACAACTTCACGGTCCCGTCCGTGCTGAAGGCGTGGATCGATCAGGTTCTCCGTGTCGGCCGCACGATGAAGTCGACACCCGCCGGCAAGGTCGGCATGCTGCATGACCGTCCGGTATTCGTCGGCATCGCTTCCGGTGGCGTGTTCGCCGGTGATGGAGCCAACCAGCACGACTTCCTCACCCCTTATCTGTCCGCGGCACTCGGCTGCATCGGTCTCAATACAGTCCACTACCTGCCTTTGCAAGGCACTGCGTTCATCGACGAAGCACGAGCAAACGAAGTTCGCCACTCGCTGATCGCAAAGATCGAGCCGGCGATGATGAGTCTCGCGCAGGGACTCGCGCAGGGCCTCGTTTAGGCATTCGTCTATTAAGTATTCGTCTAACCAGCAACTCGACAAGGGAAACTACGATGGCACGAAGTACTGCTCTAACGCCGGAACTGGTACCGGCCGAATCGAAGCCGACACTCGGCGCGTTCACGAAGAACATCGGCTTCACCCCGACGATGATGGCAACCTTCGCGCAAAGTCCGATTGCGTTCAACGCATGGGCGACGCTGCTCGGTTCGCTGAGCAAGGCACTCGACGTGAAGACGCGCGACAGCATCGGCCTCGCCGTGTCGGAAGTGAACGGCTGCAACTACTGCCTGACCGTGCACAGCTTCACCGCCGAGCATATGGCGAAGCTGCCAGCCGATGAAATCATTCTCGCCCGCAAGGGTCATGCCGCCGACGCGAAGCGCGATGCAGCGGTGCAGTTTGCGCGCAAGGTCATCGTGGCGCGCGGGCAAGTCAGCGACGCCGATCTGAAAGCCGTGTGCGATGCCGGCTACACGGATGCCAACGTGATGGAGATCGTCGCGCTGGTGGCGATGTACTCGCTGACGAACTTCTTCAACAACGTGTTCGATCCCGAAAAGGACTTCCCGGCTGTGACGCCAGCCGGTTCGATCTGAACGGTGTCCGATTGCGCCGTCCCTATCCGGGGGGCCTGACAGGCGTTATCTGATACGAACGGAACGCCGAAGCCCGGAGACGCCCCAGGCAATACGCCTCGGACGTATCCGGGCTTTTTTATATGCGCCGGCGCGTCGCGCTAGAAGCCGAATAAAATCGTTGGAGGTAGAGCATGAACACGTCACAGAAAGTCGTTGTCGTCACGGGCGCGTCGCAAGGCATCGGGGCCAAGGTCGTGGAGTCCTTCCGGAGGCTCGGCTACCGCATCGTCGCAACCTCGCGTTCGATCAAGCCGTCGGACGACGAGAATATCCTGAACGTTGCCGGCGATATCGGCGACCCCGCAACGGCCCGACGTGTCATTTCCGAGGGCGTCGCGCGATTCGGCCGCATCGATACGCTGGTGAACAACGCCGGCATCTATATCGGCAAGCCCTTTACCGAACATACCGCGCAAGACTTTGCCGCCGTGATGAATGTGAACATGGCGGGCTTCTATTACATCACGCAGCTCGCGATCGCCGAGATGGAAAAGCATTCGAGCGGTCATGTAGTGAGCGTGACGGCCAGCATCGACCAGGTTGCAATCAGCGGGGTTCACTCGGTCCTCGCGGCGCTGACGAAAGGCGGCATCAACGCCGCCACGAAGTCGCTGGCGATCGAATACGCGAAGAAGGGAATCCGCGTGAATGCCGTTGCGCCCGGCAACATCAAGACGCCGATGCACGCACCTGAAATTCACGACGTGCTGGGCACGTTCAATCCGATCGGACGCATCGGTGAAACGAGCGATATCGCCGACGCAATCCTGTTTCTCGATTCCGCACCGTTCATTACCGGCGAAATCCTGCATGTGGATGGCGGACAAAGCGCCGGCCACTGAGATGCGCGGATGCTGGTAGTGAACGACGAGGCAGGCGACGCCGACTCCGTAGCCCGCTCAGCCTCCTTCGGACAATCCGAAGGCAATACCGGAAAAATCGCATTGTGGCCGCTGCCGGTTAGGGGCCTAATACCTTCCATGAATACGTTAACTTCCGATCCTGTCTGTGCCGAGGCCTAACGGAATCCTATGTCCCAAGTCGATTGGCTGAGCCACCTGCTGCAAATGATCACCATCACCGGCCGGCTCGAGGTCCGCTGCGCCTATGGCGCGCCATGGCGTGTGGCCTGGGCCCAGTCCGCGGCGCATGAGATTCCGTATCACGTCGTGCTGAAGGGCCGCGCGATCATCATGGACCCCGACACAGACACGGCCCGCGAACTGGTGGCCGGCGATATCGTGCTGTTGCCTCATGGGTCGGCGCATGTGCTGCACGATGGCAGCGGAAATGCGCCCGGACCTACGTGCGAGCGCCGGGATTCCGCCGGGCTGATGTTCAGCGAGAACGAAGGCCAGGGCGAGCGTCTGGACATGCTGTGCGGACGGTTTCTGATCGGGCCGCCTCATGACCGGCTGATTCGCAATTACCTGCCGACGAATGTCGTGGTCCGGACCATGGACGGTCATGATGAAACGGGGGCCGCGTTTGCTTCGAACCACCTGGCCAGTTTCGTGGGGCTGATGCGCGAGGAGTCCACGGGCGACAAAGTCGGCGGCTACGCGATCCTCAACGCCCTTTCGTCGGCGCTGTTCACGCTTGTGCTGCGCGAGGCGAGCGAGTCCGACGAGGCCCCGGCAGGCTTGTTGGCGCTGGCCGGTCATCCACGCCTCGCACCGGCCATTTCAGCGATGTTCGCCGATCCGGCGCGGCCCTGGAATCTGCCTGAGCTGGCCGACTTGTGCAGCATGTCACGCGCCACCTTCATGCGGCACTTTCAGGACACGCTCGGGCGCTCGGCCGTCGAACTGCTGACCGATATCCGCATGAGTCTCGCCGCCAACGAGCTGAAGAAACCGATGATGACCACCGAGGCCGTGGCCGAGTCGGTCGGGTATCAATCCGTGTCGTCATTCCGGCGCGTGTTCACCGAGAGGATGGGCATGACACCGGGGCAATGGCGTCGTTGCGCGCGCAAGGTCCAGTAGCGGCCAGCAAGGGCCGCCAATCATCGTTTTACCTTCGGTGCGCGGCCCGAATGAGGTGTTAGAGGATCGGCGCCGCCGTTCATTCGCGCGGGCGCTGCTCGACGCGTTCGTCTGTACTCGCAGCACATCAATCTCGATCTTGACGAAGCAACTTCACGCGATGTTGTGGGGGCAACTGAGGGACGGATCATCCGCGTCGAGTTGATCCTTTTGGATATTTTTTTGAGCCAATCCGGTCTCGAAAGGGATATCGAGGAAGCCTAAAGTGGAGGCTCCTAACCACCTGACGAAGGGTTCACACCATGAGCCGTATCGCTATCCCCGCTGTCGAATCCGCCACCGGCGCCACCGCCGATATCTATGCGCGGGTGAAGAAGATTTCCGCTGGTCGCGTGCCGAATACGTATGCCGCGCTGGGTCACCTGGTACCGGCGTCGTTGGCCGCCGTGCTCGACACTCAGGGCACGTTGAACGCAGGCAGCCTGAGCCGCCAGGAACACGAAATCATCAAGCTGCTGATCAGTGAGAAGACCGGTTGCGATGTTTGCGTGGCTGCTCACAGCTTCGTGGGCAAACTGCTGGGCCTGCCGGTCGATGTGCTGCGTGCGATTCGCGCAGGCAAGCCGACAGGTGATGCTAAACGCGATGCGCTGGTGCACTTCGTATCCCACCTGCACGACACCAGCGGCACGATCAGCGACGACGAGTTCAATGCGATCCGTGCGGCCGGCTACAACGACACTCAATTGGCGGAGATCGCACTGACCATCGCGCTCGGCATCTTCACCAATACCTTCAATCGTATCAACGGCACCGACGTCGACTTTCCTCCGGTCGATCCGATCGAATAAACAAGCCGCGTCGCCGGGCGCACAACGGATCACACATCCCGCTTCGCCCGGCTTCCGATCAACGCAACGCACGCCGATACGAGAGATACGACTCATGAGCGCACAAGCCTTCGAATTTGACGGACCGCACGGCTACCGGCTCGCCGGCAAACTGGAATTGCCGGACGGTGAGCCGCATGGCTGGGCAATACTCGCCCACTGCTTTACGTGCGGCAAAGACAGCCTCGCCGCCAGTCGCGTGGCACGTGCGCTCGCCGCTCGTGGCATCGGCGTGCTGCGCTTCGACTTTGCGGGACTGGGTAATAGCGGTGGCAGTTTTGCCGACACGACTTTCGCCGCGGATGTCGACGATCTGGTCGCGGCCGGCAACGCGATGGCGAGAGACGGCAAGCCGCCATCGATTCTGGTCGGCCATAGCCTCGGCGGCGCAGCGGTGCTGATGGCCGCGGGCCAGATGTCGGGCATTCGCGCGGTGGCCACGCTCGGTGCGCCGTTCGATACCAGCCATGTGCTGCATCAGTTCGATCCGCAAAGCCTTCAAACGATCGACACGCACGGGGAAGCGGAAGTATTGCTGGCGGGCAGGCCATTCGTCGTGCGCAAAAGTTTTGTCGACGACCTCGCGTGCCACAACCTGGCGTCGCGGATCGCCGAGTTGCGCATCCCGTTGCTGGTGCTGCATTCGCCACTGGATACGACGGTGGGCATCGAAAACGCCGCGCGTATTTTCGCGGTTGCGAAGCACCCGAAGAGCTTCATTTCGATGGACAACGCCGACCACCTGCTGACGCGCCGAGCCGACGCGGACTACGCCGCCGCAATGATATCGACGTGGGCCAGCCGGTACCTGGTTTCAGAAGCTTGAATGACATGCGCTTTCGGCTCGACATCGAGCGAAAGCACTCGTACGCCTGAATCTATTCACTGAACTTATTCACTGCATCTATTTATTTGCACACGGGAATTCTCATGAAACGCGAAATCATCACGACCAACCCGGTCATCGAAACCATCCTGAGCCGCAGCGCGGCCAAGTACTACGACCCCGCCGCGATCTTGAGCGACGAGCAGATCCGTGAGTTGGTGCAGATCGGCACCAGCGCGCCGACATCGTTCCACTTGCAGAACTGGCGCTTTATCGCCGTACGCACACCCGAAGCCAAGGAGCGGCTGAGCCCGATTGCGTGGAACCAGCCCGCGATCAAGGATGCGGCGGTCACGTTCATCATCTGCGGCCAGCTGGTCGAAACGAGCGTGATTCCCGAGCGTTTGGCACCGCTGGTGAAAGCGGGCGTCATGCCGGCTTCGATGGTGCCGGAGTGGGAAATCCCGGCGCGCAATCTGTATATGGCGTATCCGCAGCGCCGGCGCGACGAGGCCGTACGTACCGCCACTTTCGGCGCGGCCGCAATGATCTATGCAGCACGCTCGATGGGCCTCGGTTCGACGCCGATGATCGGCTTCGATGCCGACGGCGTGCATCGCGAATTCGGATTGGGCGAGGACGAAGTGCCGGTGCTGCTGTTGTCCGTCGGCACGGAACGCGCCGGAAACTGGGCGCAAAAGCCGCGCCGTCCGCTGGAGGAGGTGCTGGATTTCGTATAAGCGCATCGCCGCCACATTGAAATGATCACGCGGCTTCAAGTGAAAGATCGTCACGAAGTATCTGGTACTTGAAGCGGGACCCGCTTCGACCTGGGACTCAGGATCAAAACCGGGCGCGAAGCAAAACAACGGATGGTCCCCGCATGGACCTTTGTCAATCTGCAAAACCCGTAACTTAAGGAAGACTACGATGTCCAGAACTACTGCTCTCACGCCGGAACAGGTACCCGCCGAATCGAAGGCGACGCTCGATGCATTCACGAAGAACATCGGCTTCACGCCGACGATGATGGCGAGCTTCGCGCAAAGCCCGATCGCATTCAACGCATGGGCCACGCTGCTCGGTTCGCTGAGCAAGGCACTCGACGTGAAGACGCGCGACAGCATCGGCCTCGCCGTGTCGGAAGTGAACGGCTGCAACTACTGCCTGACCGTGCACAGCTTCACCGCCGAGCATATGGCGAAGCTGCCGGCCGATGAAATCATTCTCGCCCGCAAGGGTCATGCCGCCGATGAGAAGCGCGATGCGGCGGTGCAGTTTGCCCGCAAGGTCATCGTGGCGCGCGGGCAAGTCAGCGACTCCGATCTGAAAGCCGTGCGCGATGCCGGCTATACGGACGCCAACGTGATGGAGATCGTCGCGCTGGTGGCGATGTACTCGCTGACGAACTTCTTCAACAACGTGTTCGATCCCGAGAAGGACTTCCCGGCTGTCACGCCGGCTGGTTCGATCTGAACGCAGTTCCCCGCCGAATTCCCTCGCTTACTGGAGAAACGAGGGAATTCGGCAAACACGTTTGACCACTCACAAGGAGTTGGACGATGAAGGCGATCATTGTGACGGACCAGGCTGCGGGAACGGCCGGGATGCAGCTAACGCAACGCCCCGAGCCGCAGGCGGCGATAAACGACGTCGTCGTTCAGATTCATGCGTCCGGATTCACCGGCGATGAGTTGACGTGGCCCTCGACCTGGACCGATCGCCTCGGCCGTGACCGCACGCCGGTGATTCCCGGGCAAGAACTCGCCGGCGTGGTCAGCGCGCTCGGCTATGGCACGACAGGACTCTCGATCGGACAACGGGTATTCGGCATCACCGATTCGCATCGCAGCGGCACGCTGGCGGAGTTTGTGGCCATCGAGGCACGCAACCTCGCACCGCTACCGGGCGACGTCGACTACACGGTGGGCGCGAGTGTGGCGATGCCGGGCCTGACCGCATGGCAGGGACTGTTCGACCACGCACGCATCCAGACAGGCCAAAGCCTGCTCGTGCACGGCGCGGCCGGCGCCGTTGGCTCGATGGTGACGCAGCTCGCGCGCGAGGCCGGCGCTTACGTGATCGGGACCGGACGCGCCGCACATCGGCAGGCGGCGCGTGACTACGGCGCGCAGGAATTCATCGATCTCGAGAACGACGTGCTCGAAGACATCGGCGCGGTCGATGTGGTTTTCGATGTGTTCGGTGGCGACATCACGAAGCGTTCCGCCAGCCTGATTCGACCGCGCGGAACGTTGGTAACCATCGCTGGCCCGACCGACGCGCGTCCCACCGAGGGACTCACGATCGACTTCGTCGTCGTGCCCGAGCGTGCTCAACTGACCGCGATCATCGAGCGTGGGCGTGACGGACGGTTGCGCACGAACATCGGCAACGTCGCGACGCTCGACGACGCCGTCGCTACCTTCAATGGAACGCGGCGGGTTCACGGGAAGACGATTATTCGCGTTCGTTCGTAACAGGTCCGTGAGAAGTTCGACTCCGCTTGTTTACCCAGGAAGAAAAGCATGACACTCGATCACCCCATTTTTACGCGCTGGCCGGCGCAGCATCCCGATCGGCTCCAGCTCTTTTCGTTGCCGACGCCCAACGGCGTGAAGGCCGGCATCATGCTGGAGGAAACGGGGCTGGCTTATGAGCCGCACCGCATCGACATCCTGGCGAACGAGCAACATGATCCGGCTTTTCTCGCGCTCAATCCGAACGGCAAAATCCCCGCGATCTTCGATCCCAACGGTCCCGGTGGACGGCCGCTTGCGTTGTTCGAATCGGGCGCGATCCTGATCTATCTGGCCGAGAAGACGGGGCAACTTCTGTCCACCGATCCGATCACGCGCTACGAAACGATCCAGTGGCTGATGTGGCAGATGGGCGGTGTCGGACCGATGTTCGGCCAGGTCGGCTTCTTCAACAAATTCGCCGGCAAAGCGTATGAGGACAAGCGCCCGCGCGACCGCTACGTCGCCGAATCGGTGCGGCTGCTCGGTGTGCTCGACCAACGGCTCGCGGGCCGCGACTGGGTGATGGGCGCGGATTACAGCATCGCCGACATCTCACTGCTCGGCTGGGTGCGCAACCTGATCGGCTTTTACGAAGCGCGTGAGCTTGTTGGTTTCGATCGCTTCTCGCATGTGCAGCGCTGGTTCGAGCAGGGTCTCGCGCGTCCGGGCGTGCAGCGCGGGTTGGCGGTGACCGCGGCTTGAAGCAAGCGTACATGCGTGGGCCGCTCAAACTCTTTTCAAGCAAGGATAGCCGTGATTGAAATCAACGCCGACGTCGAGGCGATCATCAAGCAGGCAATGCTGTCGTTCGTCGCGACAGTCAACGAGGACGGAACGCCGAATCTTTCGCCGAAGGCATCGTTGACGGTCAGAGACGGCGTTCTGTACTTCGCCGATATCGCGTCGCCCGGCACGATTCGAAACCTGAGGCGCAATCCCGCCGTCGAGATCAACGTGATCGATTTCTTTCAGCGGCGCGGTTACCGATTCAAAGGCCATGCGTCGATACTGCCGCCGGGCACCGACGAATATTCGATGATCGCGGACTGGGTTCGCGCGACGAACGGCCTCGAATATCCGGTCGATCACGTCGTCAAGATCGATACCACTTCGATCACCCCACTGCTGTCGCCGGCGCATGTATTCGCCAAGCCTGCCCGAGATCAGGACGAAATAAGGAACACCTACTATCAAAAGTACGGTGTGAAACCCATTGGCGCTATTAACGCTGTCGACGAATAAGCGCGCCGATCCGAATTTCAGGAGCACCCTATGCAATCAGTCGAAATCAAGGCCATTGAGAGCAACGATTTTGATCTCTGGCTTCCGCTGTGGAAAGGCTATCAGCGCTTTTACGAAGTGGACATTCCCGAGTCCGTGACGCTTGAAACATGGGCGCGCTTTCTCGACCCGACCGAGCCGATGCATGCGGCGCTTGCGATGGTGGGCGAACAGGCAGTGGGGCTCGTGCATTCGATCTACCATCGATCCACCTGGACGACCGGCAACTACTGCTATCTGCAGGACCTGTTCGTTTCGCAAGATGCGCGCGGCGGCGGCATCGGCCGCGCGCTGATCGAGCATGTGTATGCGGAGGCGCAACGTCGCGGCGCGTCCCGCGTGCACTGGCTGACGCACGAAACCAACCATACCGGCATGCGGCTTTACGACCGCATCGCTGATCGCTCGGGCTTTATCCAGTACCGGAAGCTATTCGTCTGACACGCTGCAGAGGCGCCGCCTTCGACATTCGCGCGGCGCATCGCTATTGTTCGCAACCCCGGCAAGTACCTGAATCCCGATCCGCACGGGACGATTCCTATCGTCCCGTGCGGCGGCATGACCGTGGAATGGATCGCATCGTCATATTGATCCTTTTACGCATTTTATTGAGTAAATGCAGTCTCGAAACGAGCATCACGCAGGCCTAAAGTAGAAGCTCCTAACTACCCACGAACAACCTGAATGGGAAACCCAAATGAACGTTCGCGAAAATCAGTTCCGTCTTCAGATCGCTGAAAAGAGCGCTGGATCGCTGTCCAGTCTGGCCCTGCTCCGATGGGCGCTGGTCATCATCTTTCTCTGGTTCGGGGCAATGAAATTCACTGCTTACGAAGCCAACGGTATCGCTCCGTTCATCATCAACAGTCCGATCATGGGCTGGTTGCATTCGCTGTTCGGCGTTCGAGGGGCAAGTTACGTGATCGGTGTGATCGAACTGTCGACTGCCGTGTCACTGATCATCGGAGCCTTCCAGCCGATTTTCTCCGCGTTGGGAGCGGCCATGTCGGCTTCGACGTATCTGATCACGCTCACCTTCTTCCTGAGCACCCCCGGCGTGGCGGAACCGACGGCAGGCGGATTTCCGGCCATTTCAGCGGCGCCTGGCCAGTTTCTTCTGAAGGATCTCGTTCTGCTGGCTGCATCGCTTGTTCTGCTTCTGGCGTCTATCCAGGGTTCGCGCTCCAGCGCGCGGAATTAGTGACCTGAATACGAGGTTGGACGCTTGGACCGGTCTCGCTGCATTGCACTTAGGAAAAGGAAAGCACCATGACACAGGCTCCCGAGATCGGCGACAGGATCGCCGACAAGTCAGCACCGCCCGATGCGCGCGTTCTGCGCAACTGGATCGGAGCGGACGCGTACAAGCATTGGACCAGGATGCAAAACTGGATCGAGGCCTCCTACCCCGGTGTGTTCGAGCCCGATTGGCTCTACGGCGGCAAGAAACGCGGTTGGTCGCTGCGTTACAAGAAGACCAGGGCGCTGTGCACGTTGCTGCCCGGATATGGAGTGCTTTCGGTTCTGGTGGTGCTGGGGCGCGCGGAACGAGCGAAGTTCGAAGAGCGGCGTTATTCGTGGAGCCCGCAACTGGTCAATCTCTACGATGAAGCCCGCGCATATCCCGACGGAAAATGGCTGACTATTGTGGTCTCATCCGTTGATGACCTGCATGAGGTGATGGACCTCGTGAGTATGAAGCGCCCTCCACCATCGGCCGATTGAATGTCGCGGAAGTTCTGGATTCCGCGTGTGCTGATAGCAAGCTGACCTGTCCAGGGAGAGTCAACAATGAAGATCGTAGTAATCGGCGGTACAGGTCTGACCGGCTCGAAGACCGTTGCCATTCTTCGCCAGGGTGGCCACGAGGTCGTCGCGGCGTCGCCCAGTCGTGGCGTCAACACCGTGACCGGAGAAGGACTCAAAGAGGCGTTGAGCGGCGCGCAGGTCGTGATCGACGTCTCCAATCCGCCTTCCAATGACGCCAATGCGGCGTTGGAGTTCTTCGAGACTTCCAGCCGGAATCTTCTGGCGGCGGAGTCCGCGGCGAGGGTTCGGCATCATGTCGTGCTATCCATCGTCGGCGTCGACCGGGTTCCTGGTCAGGGCTATTTCCGCGCTAAGGTCGCCCAGGAGAAGCTGATCGAGGCTTCCGGCGTGCCTTATACGATCGTTCGCTCGACCCAGTTCCTGGAATTCATCGGCGGCATCGCCGATGCGAGTACGCATGCAGGCGTCGTCAGGCTTTCCGCGAATCTGTTTCAACCTGTCGCGGTTGACGACGTCGCCGCCGCCGTCGCCGAAGTGTCTGTCGCCGATCCGCACAACGGCATCGTCGAAATCGCGGGCCCCGAACGCGCGCCGTTCAATGAAATCGTGGCGCGCTATCTGGAGTCTATCGGCGATCCGCGCAAGGTCGTGGAAGATTCCGAGGCCCGCTATTTCGGCGGCCAACTCGCGGAAAAGTCGCTCGTGCCATTGGGCGAAGCGCGACTCGGCCACATCGATCTGCATGAGTGGTTACGCCGCTCGCGCAACGGCGCTTCCAGCACGCGGTGAACGAACTGAAGCAGCCGATGACGGGCACGGAGCGGCCTGCTCCCCTGCTCGCCCGTGCGCAAACGCCAAGCGCATTATCGGCGCGCTTCCATCGCCATTCGAACGGCCAAACCCGTCAATACCGTTCCCATCATCCAGCGCTGGACCGCCAACCATTTAGGCCGGCGCGCGAGAAACCCGGCAATCGAACCGGCAGTCACCGCGACTAGCGTGTTCACGCTGATGCTCAAAACAATCTGCACAAAGCCAAGTGCGAGCGATTGGGCCAGCACGCTGCCGTGCCGTGGATCGATGAACTGCGGCAATAGCGAAAGATAAAGCACCGCGATTTTCGGGTTCAGCAGATTCGTCACGAAACCCATCATGAACAGCTTGCGCGGGCCGTCGACCGGAAGGTCGCGCACCTGGAACGGCGAACGTCCACCCGGTTTCACCGCTTGCCACGCAAGCCACAGCAGATAAAGCGCGCCGCCGAAGCGCAATGTGTCATACGCAAACGGCACTGCAAGCAGCAGCGCGGTGATGCCAAGTGCCGCGCACAACATATAGACGACGAAGCCGAGCGCGACCCCGCCGAGCGAAATCAGCCCCGCCGTGCGGCCCTGGCAGATCGAACGTGACACCAGATAGATCATGTTCGGACCCGGCGTCAGCGCCATGCCGAGTGCGACGAGTCCAAAGGCCAGAAAAGCGGTATGTCCAGGCATTGCATGTCTCCATGGCTAGATCGTGGTAATACCGAAGCGCGCGGCAACGCGGCTTGGTCGAGCGGATCGACCGAAGGAAAGTCGACGTCGGTGCCGTTGTGAAGGTATTGATGATACGACTCATCGTGAAACCTTCATTAGATGGGTACGACTCAGGAAAACGGCCGCAGCGTCAGCTCGAGGCCCAGGACCACGAGGAACAGAAGAAAGCAGCGGCGGAAAGTCTTCGCGCTGATCTTCCGCCGCACGATCGAGCCCAGCCACATGCCGACGAGAGCGGGAACGACAGCCAGTAGCGACAGGCCGACCTGATCGAGCCGGAACGCGCCATGAGTCGCCAGCCCTCCGGCCAGAGCGACCGTGGAGACCGTGAACGAAAGACCAAGCGCCTGCACGAGTTCGTCTTTCTGCAGACCCAACGCCTGCACATAAGGCACGGCGGGAAGCGTGAACACGCCGGTGGCGCCGGTCAATAAGCCGGTAACGATACCGATGACCGGCGACAGCCAGGATTCGAGCCGCTGCGGAACCGACAGCGTCGGCAACACGAGCGCATAGGCTGCATAGGCGATCAGCGCGAGTCCCAGCATACGCCCGGACCAGACGGGGTCGACGACGACCAGCAAGCGCGTCCCCAGCAGCGTGCCGATCACGATGCACAGCATCATCGCCCATAGCCGTCGCGTCAGGCGAAGTGTGTCGCGCCCAACCAGCATTTGCCACACGTTGGTCACGAACGACGGAATGATCAGGATCGCCGCCGCCGTCAGCGGTGACATCGTCGCCCCGAGCACGCCCATTGCAACCGTGGGCAAACCCATTCCGGTCACGCCTTTAACGACACCTGCGCCGAGAAACGTCGCAACGAGCAGGCAGATCAATCCGATGGTCAGTGTATTCATGCGGCGTATTACGCCTGCAACGATGAACTGGCACAATGCGGTTTTTCCGATACTTCCTTCGGATTGTCCGAAGGAAAAGCCGTCCTGGTGAGCGTATGAGATTCGATCTCGCGGATCTGCACCTGTTCGTTTGTGTGGTCGACGCCGGCAGCATTACAGCCGGCGCGCGACAGGCCAATCTCGCGTTGGCGTCGGCAAGCGAGCGGATCAGCAAGATCGAATCGGATGCGGGTGTCGTGCTGCTCGAAAGAAGTCGCAAAGGGGTCGTGACCACCGAGGCAGGAGAGGCGTTGGCGCACCATGCGCGTCTGATTCTCCGCCAGCACAATCTGCTGCAGGGCGAGTTGCGCGACTTTGGTGCCGGCGCACGCGGTACGTTGCTGCTGTACGCCAATACGGCGGCGCTGACTGGCCTGCTGCCGCAGAAGCTAGCACCATGGCTCGCGCAGCGTCCGCGTCTGAACATCGATCTGCGCGAGCGCACCAGTGCCGAGATCGTCAAGATGATCCGCGCGGGGCTGGCCGAAGCAGGTGTGGTATCCGATGCGGTGAACCCCACGGATCTGACGATCCAGCCTGTCGCCAGCGACCCTCTCGTGCTGATTGTTCCTGTGACGCACGGGCTCGCTGAATCGAAGGAAGTCTGCTTTGCCGATGTGACGGGTGAGCAGTTCGTTGGTCTCGAAGCTGGGAGCGCGCTGCAGGATCATATCGACGGACACGCCGCCGATCTGCGCAAAACGCTGACACTCCGGATCCGGATGAAACACTTCGAGGGATCGTGCCAGATGGTGTCGCAAGGCGTGGGGGTAGCGATCGTCCCACTCGCGGTCGCCAAACGCTTTCGGCGCCGATATCCGTTCAGAACGATTGCGCTCAGCGATAGCTGGGCACGCCGACGGCTTTGTCTGTGCTTCCAGCAATGGCACACGCTGTCCGCGCCGATGCAAAGCCTGCTCACGCATCTCGGCGGCACAGCACAGACCTCGTAGTAACGCGGCCCGCTGCGGGGTGTCTGTACACGACGGAGCCCGCAGCGAACGTGACCGTACTTAACATACGGTTTCACGCATCAGCACACGCGTCAGAACTTCTCGCGCATCCCAACCCGCACCAGCGCCTGACGATTCGAACTCGACGGCGTCACGGTATTGATCGCGGCGACAGCCGGCGCGCCGAGCGAATTGGTGCCGTTCGCGAGTTCATAAGCAGCGCTCGCGTAGATGTCGAAGCGCTTCGACAGGAAGTAATCGACAATCGCGCTGAACTGGCTATAGCGCTGTCCGCCATGTCCACCGACGGCCGCACCGTTGGTGAACTGGTATGCGCCCGCCAGCATCAATGCCGGCGACACCATATAACGTCCGTTGACTTCCAGCGTGTTGAACGCCGCGGTGCCTTCGCGGAAATGCATCGGGTTCGGGCCGCCGTTCGACCCGAGTCCGTTGAAGCGGTAGTTCGTGTAGACCATGTTCACGCCAGCGGTGCCGTTGTCGTAACCCGCGCCGAGACCGGAGATCTTCAACGAATTGGCCGATGCGAAGCCGCTGAAGATCGGTGCCGAGAACAGCAGCACGCCGAGCGTCGTCGAGGTGCCATCCCACAGTGACGTGTTCGGACGATTGTAGTTGCCGTATGCGGCGCCGGCCTTGAACGGGCCATGCGAATAACGCACGCCGACGCTGTAGGTGCTGTTGGTCGAAACCGAACCCGGCTGGCCGCCGAGGCTGCCCATCACCATGCCCGCAAAACCGTTGAAGTCCGGTGTCGTGTACGACACGGAGTTGTTGATCCGGTACGAGCCGACCAGATCGTCGACGTCGCCGGGGTGTCCGGTGACCGAGCCGATCGTCGATTGCGCGCTGCCGAACGGTCCGACGTAAGTCGTCATGGTGTCGTACATGCGGCCCGCTTTCAGCGTACCGAAGCGATCGCTCGACAGGCCCACGAACGCCTGGCGTCCGAACAGCCGGTTGTTCTGCGACAACGTGCCGTTATTCGGACTAAAGCCATTTTCCAGCGTGAAAATCGCCTTCAGGCCATTGCCGAGATCTTCGGCGCCTTGCAGACCCCAGCGGCTCAGCCCCGGCCCTCCGTCCACCATCTGGATGTTGTGCTTGCCGCCCTGATTGCTGGTCACGCTCAACGTCGTGTCGATCAGGCCGTATAACGTGACCGAACTCTGGGCGGCACACACTGCCGGAATGCCGAACGCGGCAACGCCGCACATGATGATCTTTTTCATTGGATAGTCTCCAGTCTGATTGTTGTTGCGCTGTGTTTTCAAATAGGTTGAGAGCGCAGGATAAGAAACTTTGCGGCGAGAGGTGCAATGCGAGAGGCGAAGCAATACGAGTGGTCAAGCCGAGGAGGCCGGCGTCGTCAGCGCGACGCCGCACCGCTACGAGTCCGACGCGCTGCCAAACTGGCCATAGACCTCGCGGGGATTCGTCACGAGAATCTGTTCGAGCGTGTCGGCGTCGTCGATCCATTCGCCGAGCAGATCGACGAGGTCGCCATCGTTGGGCATGCCGCGGCCGTTCATGTTGACGTGCGGCCAGTCGCTGCCCCACAGCAGGCGTTGCGGAGCGTGCGCCACCAGCGCACGCGCGAGCGGCGTGACCGGTGCGTACGGATAGTCGCCGGGCGTGCAGCGCATCGGGCCGGACAGCTTGACCCAGATACGGCCGGTGTCGAGCATCTTCAGCAGCGCCTTGAACGCGGGCTGGTCGACACCGCCTTCGGCAGGAATGCACGCGAAGTGATCGAGCACGACGGGCACCGGCAGATCGAGCAGTGCCTGCGATTTCTCCAGCAGATCGTCGGGACCCGGATAGAACTGCACGTGCCAGCCGAACTCCGCGACCAATGCAGCGATACGCGGCGACAGTCGCGGCAGCGCGCCCCGATGACTGGTGCCGACGAAGCGGGCACCTCGCACACCGAGCCGGTCGAGCCGTTCGACATGCGCGGCATCGGCATCGTCCGGCAGCAGCGCGACGCCGCGAAAACGCTCGCCGAAACGTTCGAGCACCTGTTCGAGATGCCGGCTGTTCTGCCCGTAGCCGCCACCACTGACGACCACCGCGCCGGCGAGCCCAAGGATGTCCTGCTGGGCGATCTGCGTTTCCGGCAGCGCGTCGGCGGCAATGTATTTGCTGTCGGGATGAAACGGATACTGCGCGGCGGGTCCGAACAGATGAATGTGCGTATCGATCGAGCCGGCCGGCAGCCGCAGCTTCGGTGTTTTCGGATTGGGGTCCGGCGGTTGGGTCAATGACGGGGGCATGTTCGCGTTTCCTCGGGTGGACTCAGTTGGCGGTGATGTTGGCGCGCTGGACGACCGTGGCCCATTGCTTGAGCTCGGCTGAAATCTGGCTCTGGAACGCGGCCGGTGTGCTGCCGACAGGCTCGACGCCGTAGACGGCAAATTGCTTCAGCAATTCCGGACGCTTCAACGACTGCTCGATCGCGCGGTCGACCGTGTCGATAACCTGCGGGGACGTGCCCTTCGGCGCAAGGAAGCCCATCCACAGCGTGGCTTCGTAGCCGGGCACGCCCGATTCGGCGATCGTCGGAACATTCGGCAGCAGTGGCGAGCGTTGGGTGCTGGCCAGCGCGAGCGGCTTCAGGCGACCGGCCTGGATCTGCGGCAGCGACGTAACGATGGTGTCCATCTTGATCGCCACCTGGCCGCCGAGCAGATCGTTCATCGCCGGCGCCGCGCCTTTATAGGGGATATGCGTGACCTTGATGCCGAGCTTCTGCAGCAGCAATTCCATCGTCACGTGAGGCAACGTGCCGACCCCGGCCGAGCCGTAGTTGAGCTGACCCGGATGCGCCTTCGCATACGCGACGAAGCCCTTGAAGTCCGAGTACGGCTGCTTCGAATTCGCGATCAGCAGTTCCGGAATCTGCGCGGCGAGCGAGATCGGCGCGAAGTCGCGTTCGGTATCGAACGGCAGGTTGTGGAGGATCGCCGGATTGATCGTATGGTTCGGCGTCGCGAACAGCAGCGTCAGACCATCGGGTTTCGAGCGTGCCACGCGTTGCTCGGCGATGGTGCCGCCCGCGCCCGGCACGTTCTCGACGATCACGTGGGTTTTCAGCTCGGTGCCCATCTGTGCGGCCAGCAGGCGCGCTACGGAATCGACGGTGCCGCCCGCGGAAAACGGCACGATCAGCGTGATCGGCCGGTCGGGATACGCGCTGTACGCAGCGGGCGCGATGCAGCTAGCCACGGCTGCCATCACAACGCACGCACCAACACACGCACGACGCCGTAAATCAAGGGGGATTTTCATCATCGTCTCCGTTGGGGATTCTGTCGATCCCGATTCATTAGTAGGGCGAGACGATAAAACGCGTTGGCGTGGCCGGCAAATGATTGATTTTCACGGTTACATGAATTGCTTGAGATGAGCTGGCAGCGCGTCCGGAGTGTGAAAAAAAGGAATCGCGGCAGCAAAACAATTCATTTGATACGGTAGAGGCCCCTATTTAGACTAGCTGCGGACCGAAGTTCGGGCAGGCTCGTGCCACTTGCCTGCCCGACGCACAAAAGCGGCCAACCTTGGAGACAGAAAGATGATTTTTCAACCTGCCGGATCACCGCTGCGCACTGCGCGCCGCCTGCTGGCCTCGTATGTTCTAGCCACCAGCGCTGTGGGCTTGTGCGCCGCTCCGGCGGCCGCGGAGTCGGCCTATCCGTCGCAGCCGATTCGCGTCGTCGTACCGTTCGGCGTCGGCGGCCTCGCCGACATCACGATGCGCATCGTCGCGAAAGAAATGAACCAGCGTTTCGGCGACAACATCATCATCGACAACCGGCCGGGCGCCGGCGGTATCGCCGCAGCCAACGCAGTACTCAGCGCGGCACACGACGGCTATACGGTCGCGCTGTTCGCCAACGGCACCGCGATTGCCGGCTCGCTGATCAAGCTGCCGTTCGATCCGGAAAAGGATTTCAAACCGGTTTCACGGATCGCCTATTTCGACCTGCTGGTACTGGCCAAAGGCGGCGGCAAACTCAACACGCTGCACGACGTGCTCGCGGCCGCCGCCAAACGGCAGATCACGATGGGTGCGATCAACCCCGGCAGCACGCAGAACCTTTCCACGGAGCTGTTCAAGTCCACCGCGAAGCTCAATGCGGTCGTCGTGCCGTATCGCAATACCGGCGACGTGATCTCGGGACTCGTGCGCGGCGATATCGACGTCGGTTTCGAATCGTACGCGGCGGTCAAAGGATCGCTCGCGGCGGGACAGGTCCGCGCGCTTGCCACCACCGGCGCGAAACGCACCGCGTGGCTGCCGGATGTGCCGACCGTCGCCGAAGCCGGCGTGCCGAACTACGAAGTGACCGGCTGGAATGCGCTTTACGTCGCCAACGGTACGCCGCAAGTGGCGATCGACACACTGAATCGTCAGCTTGGCGAAGTGTTGTCGTCGCCGTCGCTGCGTACGCAGTTGCGCGCGCTCGGCACCGAGCCGATGGGCAGCACCCCCGCCGAGATGGCGAAGATTTTTCACGACGATGCAGTGAAGTGGCACGCTGTCATCGAGCGTGCCGGCATCAAACCTCAATGAACAAAGGATTAATGTGCAAGCGAATCTGGTGGAAAACGACCTGCTGATCATCGACACGCACGTGCATGTCTTCGAACGAAGCATGCCGCTCGTCAGCAACCCCCGTCATACGCCGACTTACGATTTCTCGACCGGGCAGTTGCTGGACATCATGGACGACAATGGCATTCAACAGGCGGTGATCGCCGCCGCGAGCCCGTGGGGCGACTACAACGACTACGTGATCGGCGCGGTGCGCGCGCATTCGGACAGGCTGCGCGGCACCGTGATCCTCGAGCCCGGCGTCGAGCGTGTCGTGCTCGACGAGATGGATCGGGCCGGTATCGTCGGCGTGCGTCTGCCGTTCATCAGCATGAGCACGCTGCCCGATATGACCACGTGGGAATACCGCAAGCTGCTGCGCCGGCTCGTCGACCTCGACTGGCACGTGCATCTGCATCTCGACGGTCCGCGTTTGCCGCAGGTGCTGCCGGTGCTCGAACGTTCGGGTGTGAAGATCGTGATCGACCATATCGGCCGGCCCGATCCGCAGACCGGTATCGAGAGCGAAGGCTTCAAGGCGATGGTGCGCTCGGTTGAGAAGGGCCGCACGTGGGTCAAGCTGTCGGGCGCCTACCGGCTCGGTGCGAATGCGCGCGAATGCGCGCAGGAGCTGTACCGCCGGGTCGGCGACGACAAGCTGGTGTGGGCAAGCGACTGCCCGTTCGTCGGCGCGGAAGGCCAGTTCGAATACGCTAAAACCGTCGAATGGTTGCGCGACACGATTACCGATCCGGTGTCGCAGCGCAAGATTTTTGGCGAGAATGCGCAGGCGTTCTACTTCTCGTGATCTGTGATCGTGAGCGTGAACGTGAGCGCGATGAACGGCAGTCAAGGAGACTCGCATGGATGACCTGATCAAGCGCGCCGGCAAGGACCGGCTGGGCGGCGCGCTGATGATCCTGATCGGCGCGGGAGCCGCGCAACAGGGCATCACCTATTCGCTCGGCACGCTCGCCGCGCCAGGGCCCGGTCTGTTTCCCGGCGCGCTCGGCGTACTGCTGATGCTGATCGGCCTGGCCCTCGCGGTGACCGGCAAACGTGCGCCCGCAGCCGCGCGCACGTCTGCCGCCACCACCGCTGCCGCCGCGGCGCTCGAACCCGCGCCGCGGGCCGAATGGCGCGGCTGGTTCTGCATCGTGCTGAGCATCGTCGCGTTCATCGTGCTCGGCAGTCACGGCGGTCTCGTGCCGGCGAGTTTCGCGGTCGCCTTCATCGCGGCGCTCGGCGACCGCGACAACACGCTGCTCAGCGCGTGTGTGCTCGGCGCGGCGATGGCGGTGGTGTCGGTGGTGGTGTTCTGGTGGCTGCTGCAATTGCAGCTACCGTTGTTTCAGTGGAGTTGATTCAATGGTTGCACAATCGCTTCTGGATTTATTGCAAGGCTTCGGCGTCGCGCTACAGCCTCACAATCTGATGTGGTCGTTCGTCGGCGTGCTGATCGGCAATCTGATCGGAGTGCTGCCGGGCATGGGTGCGCTGTCGGCGATTTCGATGCTGCTGCCGCTGACGTACACGATGCATGCGGTGCCGGCGATCCTGATGCTCGCCGGTATCTTCTACGGTTCGCAATATGGCGGCGCGATCGGCGCGATTCTGCTGAACCTGCCCTGCCATCCGCCTCATGCGGTGACCTGTCTCGATGGTTATCCGATGACGCGTCACGGCAAGGGCGGCACCGCGCTCGGCATCACGATGATCGCGTCGTTCTTCGCGGCGTCGGTCGGCATCATCGTGATGATTTTCGCTTCGCCGTTGCTGGTGAAGATCGCCTTCAAGTTCGGTCCGCCCGAAATTTTCTCGATCATGCTGCTGGGTTTGCTCGCGGGCGGCACGATGTCGCGCGGCTCGCCGTTGAAGGGCATCGCGATGACGATTTTCGGGCTGCTGGTCGGCAGTGTCGGCACCGACGTGAATAGCGGCCTGATGCGCTTCACGTTCGGCATGCCGGATCTGTCGGATGGCGTCGAGCTGGTCGCGCTGGCGCTCGGCTTCTATGGCGTCACCGAATTTCTGCGCAACGTGAACCGGATGCATTCGGTCGGCGACAGCGCCACGCTGCGCATGCGCGACATGCGTCCGAGCAGGAAGGAACTGAAGCAGGCGTTCTGGCCGATGGTGCGCGGCACCGCGGTCGGCACGCTGTTCGGCGCGATGCCGGGCACCGGCCCGACCATCACCACGTTTATCGCCTATGCGCTCGAACGGCGTCTGTCGAAGAATCCGGAGCGCTTCGGCCAGGGTGCGCTGGAAGGCGTCGCGAGCCCGGAAGCCGCGTCGCACTCGAAGACCCAGGTCGACTTCATTCCGACCATGAGTCTGGGCATTCCCGGCGATGCGGTGATGGCGCTGATTCTCGGCGCGCTGCTGATTCACGGCATCCAGCCGGGTCCGCAACTGATTACCGAGCACGAAGATCTGTTCTGGGGTTTGATAGCGAGCTTCTGGATCGGCAACGTGCTGCTGGTGTTGCTGAACGTGCCGATGATCGGCGTGTGGGTGAAGCTGCTGCGCGTGCCGTATCGCTATCTGTTTCCGTCCGCGCTGTTCTTTATTTGCGTCGGCGTGTACAGCACCAACAACAGCCTGTTCCAGGTCGGCGAAGTGGCGGTATTCGGGCTGATCGGCGCGCTGCTGGTCGCGCTGGAATTTCCGGTGTCGCCGATTCTGCTCGGCTATGTGCTGGGGCCGATGGTCGAGGAAAACTTCCGGCGCGCGATGCTGCTGTCGCGCGGCAGTCTGACGATCTTTACCGATCGTCCGATTGCACTCGGCTTTCTGATCGTCGGCGCGTTGCTGATCGTGGGGCAACTGTTCTTTGCATGGCGCGGCTGGATGCGCAGACGCGATGTGGAGCGCAACCGGGTGTTGCCGGCGGATGCCGTATCGGTTGCTGATGACTGAGTGAAAGAACTACCGCGTGTTCGCGAGCGGGGCCCGCGTGCCCTGCTCGCCGGCACGGCTTGAATCGACCCGAACCTGATCGGCAACTGATCGGCAACTGAGCGACGCAACTATGCGTGCGCCTTCTCACCCTTGGCCACCGGCGGCAACGCGGCATTGAACGCTGTCAGACGCTCGTCGATGTCTTCGACGATCATGTCGCGCAGCGTGGCCACCGCCGGCACCAGCAGCGTTTCCGGCCGCATCACCGTAGCCAGACAGCGCGTGATTTGCGGCTCGACGAGCGGCAACGCGACCACACCGGGATAGCAACTCGCCGCCAGACACGGCACCACCGTCAGCCCCAGTCCGGCACGCACGAAGTCGATCGCGGCGCCGGTGTGCTGCGTCTCATATCCCCAGCGGAATTGCATGCGGCGATTGCCGAGCGCATCGTCAATCGTCGTACTGTTGCCGGAATGCAGGCTGATACGGATCAGCGTTTCATCGATCAGATCATCCCACCGCACCACATCGCGTTCGAGCAGCCGATGGCCGAGCGGACAGACCAGCGCGAACGGTTCGCGCGCGAATCGCTCGATGGTGAGATTCAGCCGCGTCGGCGAATTGACCGAGATGCCGAATGCCGCCGATTCGGAATCCACCAGCTCGGCGATTTCGGCAATCGAATTGTCGAACATGCGCACGGCGATGTCGGGATAGACCGCTGCAAAACGTTGCAGCACATTCGGTATGTGCGAGGCGGCCAGCGTCGGCAGGCACGCGAACGTCAGCCATTGCGGCGCGCTGCTGCGATGCTGCCGCAGCGTGTCGTACGAGCTTTCGAGTTCACGGATCGCGCCGCGCACGCGCGGCAACAATGCGCGTCCTGCGTCGGTCAATGTGAGTTCGCGCGTCGTGCGCGCGATCAGGCGCACGCCCAGCCCTTCTTCGAGCTTACGAATACGATGGCTGATGGCGGTTTGCGACAGATTGAGTTGCACGGCGGCGGGCTGGAAGCCGCCGCATTCGACAATGCTCAAAAAGGCCTGCATGCCCAGGAAGTCGATTTGCATCCGGCGATGGTAGCGGCAAGCTTTTGATCCCGCAATTCTGGCTTGCCCGGGGCATGCGGCATAGCGCCGCGCCCGCCGTGCCGGCTGCGTGCGACGGCTCGCGTCACGGTCCTGCCAGCCCGCAAACCCACGATAGACGTGTGGACAATGACCAACCGCGAGGACCCGCGCCCCCACCCTGCCCGGATTTTTGCACTTGTTACGGACCGCGGGCATACTCTGTTTCTCCCACAGAAGAGCACGGCGCGGCCCATCGAGCGCGCCTCCCGGAGACTCAATGCGCTTCGATTTGCAGTCGCTCAAATTGTTCGTTGCCGTCTGTGAGCACGGCAGCATCGCCCGCGCGGCGGAAGCCGAAAACATCGCGCCGTCGGCTCTGAGCAAACGCATGTCCCATCTCGAGGACATGCTGAAGACGGACCTCTTTGTGCGCAGCAACAAAGGGCTCGAACTGACGACCGCGGCCGCGGCTCTTTTGCAGCATGCGCGGGTCCTGCTGCGCGACATCAACCAGATGGAAAGCGAACTGCTCGACCATGCCGAGGGACTGCGCGGACAGATCCGGCTGCATGCGAGCCTGTCGACGATCGTCCAGTACATCGCCAACGATATCCGCGACTTCCTCGCGCTGCACCCCGGACTCCACATCGATCTGCAGGAAAGCCTGAGTCCTGCCGTGGTCCGCGCCGTCGCCGA
Organism: Paraburkholderia sp. ZP32-5; assembly: GCF_021390495.1. Lineage (NCBI taxonomy): Bacteria > Pseudomonadati > Pseudomonadota > Betaproteobacteria > Burkholderiales > Burkholderiaceae > Paraburkholderia > Paraburkholderia sp. ZP32-5. The sequence continues at coordinate 1,041,141 of NZ_JAJEJP010000003.1, forward strand.
GAATACGGCCGACATCGGCGTGTTCGGCGGCACGACTCTCAACACCGGCCTGAAGGTCTTTCCGTATCGCAGCGATCGGCTGGTGGTCATCATGCCGCCCGATCACCCGCTCAGCTACGCGACCAAAGTGAAATTCAGCGAGGTGGCTCGCTACCCGCTCGTCGGTCCGCAACAGGGCAGCTATCTGAACGCGCTGGTGTTGCGCGCGGCCGCCGATCTGGACCATCCGTTGAAGCTGTCGATCCGGGTCAACGGCTTCGAGCCGGTGCGCAGCATGGTCGAAGCGCGCCTCGGCGTCGGCCTCGTGCCCGAGCATCATGCACGGCGCTATGTCAGTTCGGCGCCATTGGTCGCGGTGCAATTGGACGAAGTCTGGGCCGAACGCCATTGGAAGATCTGCGTGCGCGAGGCCGAGACGCTCCCCGCGCCGGTTCAACTGTTTCTGAAGCACCTGCTCGCGCGTCAGGCGATGGCAACCGCGTAGCCTTCACGAATATGCGGTCACGACTACACCATCACGAATAAGCGAGCTTCAGACCCGCTCGCGGCCAGCGCATTGTCCCGAGGCGCCCGGTGCCCGATAGCGTCAGATAAGCCGTTTTCATATCGTCGCCGCCGAAGCAGATATTGGTCACCCAGCCGTCGGGCACCATCACCTGTTCGAGCACCTCGCCGGACGGCGCCACCACCGTGATGCAGCCGGTCACGAGCGTCGCCACGCAGATGTTCCCTTCCGCATCCACCGCGAGGCTGTCGAAGCGCTGATAGCCGGGCAAGCCGCACACGAGGCGGCCACCGTGTGGAGACGGATAAGGATGCTTGCGCGCGCGGCCTGGTTCCTCCAGATCGAACGCCCACAGCCGCGCGGTCTCGGTCTCCGCCACATACACGACACGGTCGTCCGGCGACAAGCCGACCCCGTTGGCCGTGGTCAACGGATAGGCAACCTCGACGATCATCGAGCCATCGGCCCGCGCGTAGTAGAGGCCCGCGTGATCGCGGTCGCGCAAGCGGTTCTTGCCGAAGTCGGTGAAGTAAAAGCCGCCGTCGTGGTCGAACACGATGTCGTTGGGACCGCACAGAGGATGGTCGCCGCAGCGGTCGTACAGCGTGGTCAGCTCGCCGGTGCGCGGATCGAAGCGCTCGATGCGGCCGCTGGTGTAGCGCGGGTGCATGCCCGGCTTCGTGCGATTCATTCCCGCGACCGTACGGAACAGGAAACCGCCGTTATTGCAGATGTAAAACGCGCCATCGGGCCCGAGCGCGAGACCGTTGGGCCCGCCGCCCACTTCCGCGAGGATGCTGACCGTGCCGTCGACGGCCACGCGGGTAAGGGTCTCGCGCTCGATTTCGACCAGTACGATCGAACCATCGGCCATCGCCACCGGCCCCTCGGGAAATTTCAGGCCTTCGGCCAGGATACGCACACCGCTTTCCATCGCAGGCTTCTCCTCGCAAATCAGTGCTTGCTAGCGTTCTCGACGAAGTGATTGTCGTACGTGGCCTTCAGATCGATCGACGCCTTGCCGATGTCGGGATCGAACGCGGCCAGTACATCGTGCACGGTATGTGCGGCGGCATCCGTCATCAAACCGTCGCGCGAGATGCAGCTCTGCATATTGCCATAGGCCTTCGCGAAAACGTCCTTGTCGGCCAACGCGTATTGCGGCGGCACCGCGGCGGCGACCTGCTCGGGCGTCGCATGCGCCATCCACTGTTCGGCTTCGAGGATCGCATCGGTCACCGCCTGCACGGTGTTCGGATATTTGGCCGCGAACTCCTTCGTCGTATAGATGGCCGCTTCCGGATAGTCGCCGCCCAGCGTCGCGCGCGTTCCGGCGGGGTCGCGCATCACGGCGAGCGGAAACAGATCGCCGCTGGTCTGCAGCACGGTCGCGACCGGGTCGTTGCTCATCAACGCATCGATCTGACCGCTGCGTGCCGCGGCAATCGCACCGGCCGACGAGCCCACGCCGATGATGGAAACATCCCCCGGTTTCAGACCGGCCTTGTTCAACAGATAGTTGACGCCCATGTGGAAGCTCGAACCGGGCGAACTGACGCCGATGCGCATGCCCTTGAGGTCCGCATAGGTTTTGACCTTGCCGCGGCTCGCGCGCGTGGTGCCGAACACCCAGCCCGGGCACGACGCCAGCGTCACGAACGACACCAGCTTTTGCCCCTTGGCCGCCATCGTGATCGTGTTCGAATAGGCGCCCGCCACGATATCGGCGCTGCCGCCGAGCATCGCCTGCAACGCCTTCGCGCCGCCGCTGAACACGCCGATCTCGACGTCGAGCCCTGCCTGCTTGAAGTATCCGCGGCTGTCCGCAATCACGAACGGCAGATACGGAAAGCCCACACCCGCGGCGGCAAGCTGCAGCTTGGGCTTTTCAGGCACGGGCGAGGCGCCGGCGGCTGGCTGGTTCACGAGGACCGCGCATGCGGTCAGTACAGGCAACAGCAGGCACCTGATCGCTTTCACAATGCTTGTCTCCATTGTCGACCGGACTTGGCGCTTTAGCTGTCGATCCGGAGTTGGCGCTTTAGCGCTTAGTCCGGTCCCATGCAAAGCTCTTAGTCCGGTCCCATGAAAGATGGTTACCGTTTCACGCCGCGCGGCCCTTCTTCGATATCAATAGGTAGCGCGGCCGCCCGACAGATCGAACACCGCAGCCGTGGTGAAAGAATTCTCTTCGCTGGCGAGCCAGGCGATCATCGCGGCCGCTTCATCGAGTTCGAGAAAACGGCCGCGCGGAATCTTGCCCAGCATATAGCGAATATGCTCGGGCGACTGCTCCATCGCGCCCGGCGTGCGCGCGACCGCCGGCGTCACGCAATTGACCGCGATATCGTGACTCGCCAGTTCCTTGCCGAGCGACTTGGTCATCGCGATGACGGCCGCCTTCGCCGAGCTGTAGGCCGCGGCATTCGGGTTGCCTTCCTTGCCGGCAACCGAAGCCAGATTGACGATGCGGCCGTACTTTTGTTCGATCATCACGGGCACCACGGCGCGGCAGCAATGGAAGGTGCCGTTGACGTCGATATCGATCACCTGCTTCCACACGTCGACCGGATATTCGGCCAGCGTCGCATTGGGACCGACGATCGCCGCGTTGTTGATCAGGATGTCGATGCGCCCCGCCGCTTTCAGCGTGCCCGCGACGGCAGCCTCGACGCTCGCGTAATCGGCGATGTCGACGTGCTCGAAATGCGCTTCGCGAGCGCCTAGTTCCGAGCGGGCCTGCTCGAGGCCAGCGGGATTGATGTCCCAGATCGCGAGACGAGCGCCGGAGTCCAGCAGCCGGCGGCCGACCGCGAGGCCGATGCCTTGCGCGCCGCCCGTCACGACGGCGACGCGATCCTTCAGGTTGATAGCGTTGGTTTGCAAAATGATGTCCTCGACTCGAAGTGGATGCGTCGACCGGCCCGCATGCTCATACTCACGCTTACGTCATGCTCATGCGGCCGCGGCCACGGTCTGCCCGGCGACCGGACGCCAGCGCATCAGATAGTTTTCGACCAGCGATACCGCGGTATCGAGCGCCAGTGCAAATAGCGTTAGCACCAGGATGCCGGCGATCACCGAGTTGATGTCGAACACGCCCTCGGCCAGCAGAATCAGATAGCCCACGCCCTTTTCCGAGCCCAGATATTCGCCGACCACGCTGCCGACGAACGCGATACCGATCGCGTTGTGCAGGCTGGAGAACACCCAGCTCGTCGCCGAAGGCAGGTACACGTGCCGCATCAGCTGACGCGAATTGGCGCCCAGCATGCGGGTATTCGACAACACGGCCGGACTGACCTCGCGCACGCCCTGGAACACATTGAAGAACACGACGAAAAACACCAGCGTCACGCCGAGCGCCACCTTCGACCAGATACCGAGGCCGAACCACAGCGCGAAGATCGGTGCGAAGATCAGACGCGGCATCGAATTCATCGCCTTGATGAACGGATCGAACACGACCGCGAGGAACGGGTCGAGCGCGAGCCACAAACCGCAGCCGAGACCGAGCACGGTGCCGATCGCAAACGCCAGCATCGTTTCGACCAGCGTCGTGTACAAGTGACGAAACACCGAGCCTGTCACGATCCATTCGACGATGCGATGCGCGACCCCCAACGGGTCGCCGAAGAAAAACGGCGAAAGCCATTTCTGACTGGTGCCGAGCCACCACACGAAGATCACGCCGAACAGCAGCACGAGCCGCGTGACGTTCACGGTGAAGCGGTTTTTCGGGTCAAACGCGGTTGTTCGCATAGCTCTTCAGAACCTCCCCTCGAAGCACGTCCCAGATCTGGGTGTGCAGTTGCAGGAAACGCTGCGTCATGCGGATTTCCGACATTTCGCGCGGGCGCGCGAGGTCGATTTCAAACTCGGCGATCGGCCGCGTACCGGGCCCGGCCGACAGCACGATCACGCGGTCCGACAACGAGATCGCTTCTTCGAGATCGTGCGTGACGAACATCACCGACTTGCGGTCGGCCGACCATAGCCGCAGCAACTCGTTTTCCATCAGATGCCGGGTCTGGATATCCAGCGCGCTGAACGGCTCGTCCATCAGCACGATGCGAGGGTTCAGCGCCAGCGCCTGCGCCATGCTGGCCCGCTTGCGCATGCCGCCTGACATCTGGTGCGGATACTTCTTGCCGTGCCCATGCAGACCCACGCGTTCGAGCCATTCGCGCGCGACACCAAGCGCGTCGTCGCGCGGCGTGCCGCGAAAGATCAGGCCCATCGCGATGTTTTCTTCGCACGTCTTCCAGGGCATCAGCGCATCGACCTGGAACAGATAGGCAGCCTGCGTATTCAGCCCATGCGTCAGCTTCTCGCCGAACACGCTCAGGCTGCCCGACGAAGGCCGTATCAGTCCGGCCGCGACGTTCAGCAGCGTGGACTTGCCGCAGCCCGTGGGACCGACGATCGATACGAACTCGCCGTCGCCGATCGCGAGGTTGCCGTGCGAAACGGCGGTATAGGTCTGCGCGTTCCTGCCGTTGCCGGCGAACGTGCACGTCACGTTATCGAAGCGCAGCGCCTCGCGCACCGCCGCCTTGCGCATGTCGAACGCGAGATTGCACGGCATGGTGCTCATGGCTGGATCCCCGCCGCCTTGTCGACGAAACGGTTGTCATAGGTCGTTTTGAGGTCGATCGTCGCCGACGCAACGGTCGGGTCGAATGCCGACAGCACGTCACGCACGGTCTGCGCGCCCTTCGCGGTGATTTCGCCGTTCTGCGCGATACAACGGCGGCTGTTTTTGAAGGCCTCCGCGTACAGCGCCTTGTTGTCCTCCAGATACTCGGGCGGCACGTTATCGGCGACCTGCTCCGGCGTCGCCTTGGCGATCCACTTCTCGGCACGCACGATTGCATTCGCAACGGCCTGCACCGTCTTCGGATTCTTGTCGATGAAGTCCTGCGTCGCGAACAGGCTCGACTCGGGGTAATCCGAGCCGAACACCTTGACGTTACCCTCGGCCGTGCGCATGTTCTCCAACGGCTTCAGGCTGCCGTCCCTGGTCAGGATCGTCGCGCTCGGATCATTGACGATCAGCGCATCGATCTGCCCCGCGCGGACCGCCGCGACGGCACCCGCCGCCTGACCCACGCCGATGACCGACACGTCGCCCGGCTGCAGCCCCGCCTTGTGCAGGATGTAGTTGACGGCCATGTGCGTGCTGGAGCCCGGCGCACTGACGCCGATCCGCATGCCCTTCAGGTCCTTGGCCGACTTGATCTCACCGGCACGCTTCTGCGACACGCCGAAGATCCATCCCGGACAAATGACCTGCGCGGCCACCACCACCAGATGCTGTCCCTTCGTCGCCATCGTGATGGTGTTCGAATAGGCGCCGGCCACGATGTCGGAGCTGCCGCCCAACAGTGACTCCAACGCCTTCGATCCACCGGAGAACGCACCGATGTGCACGTCGAGCCCTTCGTCCTTGAAGTAACCGCGTTGCAGAGCGACCAGCATCGGCAGATAGGTGATGCCGACGGATGCGGCCGCAATGTGCAGCTCGGGCTTTTCCGGCACATCCCTGGCCACGGCCGTGACGGAACCGCAGACAAGCTCGAACGCTGCGCAAAGCGCAATGGCGAATTTCAGCTTCATGGTTGTCTCCTTCCTTTGCAGGGATATTCTGGTGTGGCCAACTGCCGGGGATGGGCCGTCATCCGTGCCGCGCGAATCTGCTCAAGCCTCCTGCTCGAGCTTGCTCAAGCGGCCTGCTTGCGCAACGCCTCCACGACCGCGTCGCCCATGTCACGCGTGCCGACGGAATGCATGCCGTCCTGATGGATGTCGGCGGTACGGTAGCCGGCGGCCAGCACCGCGCGCACGGCGCGTTCGACGCGGCTCGCGGCCTCCTCCATCTCGAAGCTCTCGCGCAGCATCATCGCCAGCGACAGGATCGCGGCGAGCGGATTGGCGATGTCCTTGCCCGCGATGTCCGGCGCAGAACCGTGCACGGGCTCGTACAGGCCCTTGCGGTTGTAGCCGAGCGACGCCGAAGGCAGCATGCCGATCGAACCGGTCAGCATCGCCGCGGCATCCGAAAGAATGTCGCCGAACAGGTTGCCGGTGACGATCACGTCGAACTGCTTGGGCCGGCGCATCAGCATCATCGATGCGGCGTCAACGAACAGATGGCTCAGTTCGACATCCGGATAATCGTGGCCGACACGCGTCACGACTTCGCGCCACAACTGGCTCGCCTCCAGCACATTGGCCTTGTCCACCGAGCACAGCTTGCGACGGCGGCCGCGGGCGCTTTCGAACGCGGCACGCGCCACCCGCTCGACCTCCGATTCCGAATAGCGCATCGTGTTGAAGCCGACCCGCTCGCCCTTCTCGTTGGTTTCGAACCCACGCGGCTGGCCGAAATAGGCATCGCCGTTCAACTCACGCACGATCACCAGATCGAGTCCGTCGACCACTTCCGGCCGCAGCGTCGACGCGCCGATCAGCTCCGGAAACATATAGGCCGGCCGGAAGTTCGCATACAGCGTCAGCGCTTCGCGCAACTGCAAAAGTCCGGTACCGGGACGGCGTTCGCGCGGAATGTCGGCTTCGTCGGCCACACCGACCGAGCCGAACAGAATCGCATCGGCCTTGCGCGCCAGTTCCAACGTGGGTGCCGGAAGCGGCACGCCGTGGGCCTGAATGCCGGCCTCGCCGATCGGCGCCTCCTGAGTCTCGGCTTGCGGCGCGATGACCCGCAGTACCTTGAGCGCCTGCGCCACGACTTCCGTGCCGATACCATCACCGGGCATCACTGCAATCTTCATCTGAACCTCTCCTTGGTCGATATCCGTAAGCGTGTAGCTTCAATAGACTTGGGCATGGTCGCGTTCGAATGCATCGATGCGATCGCGATGCGACAGCGTGTATCCGATCTCGTCCATGCCGGACAGCAGACACTGTTTGGCGAACGGCTCCGTCTCGAACCCATGCACCGAACCATCGGGCAGCGTCGCGGTCTGCGCGGGCAGATCGATTGCGATGCGGCTGCCTGGGTGAGCCGCCAGCGAGTCCAGCAGCGGCAGCACCACGGCCTCGGGCAACACGATCGGCAGCAGCCCGTTCTTCAGGCAGTTGATGAAAAAGATGTCGCCGAAACTGGGCGCGATCACCGCGCGGATACCGTAGTCGTACAGCGCCCAGACCGCATGCTCGCGCGACGAGCCGCAACCGAAGTTGTGATTGGCCACGACGATGCGCGAGTCGCGGTACGCCACTCTGTTGAGCACGAAACCAGGCCGTTGCGCGCCGTCGTCATCGAAGCGCAGGGCGCGAAACAGAAACTGGCCGAAGTCGTCGCGGCGGGGTTTCTGCAGAAAGCGCGCGGGCAAGATCTGGTCGGTATCGCAGTTGATGCCGGCAATCGGCGCGGCCACCGCGTCGAGATAGTTGAGGCTTTCCATGCTCAGGCTCCCAACAGGCGGCGCACGTCGGTCAGATGTCCGGTCACCGCGGCCGCGGCCGCCATCGGCGGGCTCATCAGATGCGTGCGCACGCCGGGCCCCTGGCGGCCCACGAAATTGCGGTTCGATGTGGACGCACAGCGCTGGCCGGGCGCGGCGATATCGCCGTTGGTCGCGAGGCACATCGAGCAGCCGGGGAAGCGCCACTCGAAGCCCGCGTCCTTGAACACGCGGTCCAGCCCTTCGGCCTCGGCCTGCGCGCGGACCTGGTGCGATCCCGGCACCACCCATGCCTCGACTCCTGGTGCGACGACCCGGCCGCGCGCGACCTCGGCCGCGCCGCGCAGATCTTCGATACGTCCGTTGGTGCACGAGCCGATGAATACGCGGTCGATCGCCGTGCCTTCCAGCGCGTCGTCAGGGGTCAAGCCCATGTAGCCGAGCGCGCGCGACATCGCTTCGCGCGAATCCGGATCGCTCTGTTGCGCGGGGTCGGGCACGCGTCCATCGATCGCGCATGCGTATTCGGGCGTGGTGCCCCAGGTCACCATCGGCGCGATCCCGGTCGCGTCGATGCGCACCTCGCGCTCGAAGGTCGCGCCTGGGTCGGTGAACAAGCCGCGCCAATGCGCGATCGCCCGATCCCAGCGTTCGCCCGCCGGTGCATACGGACGGCCGGCCAGCCATGCGAACGTGGTGTCGTCGGGAGCGATCATGCCGGCGCGGCCGCCTGCTTCGATCGTCATGTTGCACAGCGTCAGACGGCCTTCCATCGATAAACCGGCGACCGCCGAGCCCGCGTACTCGATCACGTGACCGACCGCGCCCGCCACGCCGATCCGCGCGATCACCGCGAGGATCAGATCTTTGGCGGTGACGCCGCGGGCCAACGTGCCGTCGAGGATCACGCGCATGTTGCTCGATTTGCGCTGCCACAGGCATTGCGTGGCGAGCACGTGAGCCACCTCGGTCGCGCCGATTCCGAAAGCCAGCGCGCCCAGCGCGCCGTGCGTGGAAGTATGGCTATCCGCGCAGACGATGGTCATGCCGGGCAGGCTCAAGCCCTGCTCCGGTCCGACCACGTGCACAATGCCGCGCCGCGAGTCTTCTATGTCGAACAGCGTGATGCCAGATTGAGCGGTATCGCGTTGCAGCGCCGTGATCATCGCGCGCCGCTCGGGATCGGCCACGGACGCCATGCCGTTCGCGCTACTCGATACATAGTGGTCGGGCGTGCCGAAGGTCCGTTCGGGCGAGCGTGGCTCGAGCCCGCGTTCACGCAGCATGTCGAACGATTGCGCGGTCACGTCGTGAACGAAATGGCGGTCGATGAACAATAAGTCTTGTCCATCGTCGCGCGACATAACCCGGTGAGCATCCCAGATTTTGTCGTAAAGGGTCCGCGGACCATCCATCGCGTGGTCGAGTGGCATCGCTTCGTCTCGCTCCATCAATGTGTCGGCCGCGGCAAGCCTGGCCGTGCGGTTACGCAATTGATCCTGATGTGCGAGCATCATGCATCAGGCGAACTGGCTTGTACGTGGTGTTTTGGCAAGGCACCATCGCCGATCGCGATGATAGGGATATGCCTGGGTGGCTTCGGTTTCAGTTCGCGCTACGCGCGATCTTTCGAACGCATCAGGCTCGGACGGATGCCGAAACGCCGCACCATCGCGCGGCTAAATGCATGTTCCGATTGATAGCCGGCCTGCGTGGCAATGGAAGCAATCGAATCTTTACTCCGCAGCAGACGCATGCGGGCGAAATCGAGCCGTAAATCCGTGGCAAACGCGAGCGGCGGTTGCCCGCAGACACGACGAAAACTTCTTACCAGCGTGGCGCGCGACGTGTCGGCCACTACGGCAAGTTCATCGAGGGACCAGTTGCGGGTTAGATCTGTGATCAACGCGATCACAACCCGCGAAGTGACTTCATCTCCGAGAAGTCGCACCAGTCCGATCGTCGGCGGGCTCTCTTCGAGATGAAGACGAAGCAGCATCAGAAACAGGACACTGGCGAGTTCTGTCGCAATCAATCTTCCGCCTACACGTTCTTCGTCGAGTTCGTCGCGGATTGCTATCAGCAACGTACTGAGCCGATCGATGCCGCTATCCCCGGCGTGCATCACGAGAAGATCCGGCAACACGGCCAACACCGGATTGCCAGGTGTTTCGAACGCCAGACGCCCGCAAATAAGCTCGGTGCCCGATGCATGAGCGTTGGACTGCGGCACTCTAAGCGCATTAGGCAAAGCAGCGGGCACGCCCTCCGCGATCGATAACTTCGCGGAGCGGACCACATGCGCATTGCCATGCGGCAAAAGGACAACATCTCCCGCTTCGATCGTGAGCGGGCCAGCACTGATCTGTTCGAGCACGCAACTGCCGCGCACGACGATATGGAACCATGCCTGACCCGCCGATGCATGTTGGTTGGCTTGCGCCCATTCGTTATCGAAATGGCACAACTCGTCGATGATCAGTTGCGCGCGCAGCAACGGCGCAATTGCTTCAAAGGCGTCGATGGTTTGATCGGTGAAATCTTTTTTCATTTTGATCCTGGCGGGTATAACAATGATCCGTTCGGTCATTGACACGCACCGTGACGGCCTCTAAGCTCAAGCCATTAAATACAGGCTAAAGAAATTAAATAAAGAATTTCACGAAATAATAATAAATGCACGATAAAAATACAATTACATAACGTTGAAATTTAAATTGATGGAGGTAAAGTAATCGATATAAACGATCGTGCAATTGCTTATTGAAAAATAAAATTCGTTGAATTTCTTCGTTACGTGACAATTGAAATTGCCGCTAAAAATTCAGGAGAAGATGCGATGCCCTCTCTCACCGTGCAAGACGGAACTCAGATTTTTTACAAGGATTGGGGGCAAGGTCAGCCCATTGTCTTTCATCACGGCTGGCCGCTGAGCGCAGACGACTGGGACACCCAGATGCTGTTTTTCCTGCAGCACGGTTATCGGGTTATCGCGCACGACCGTCGCGGACATGGACGATCGACGCAGACGTCGGTCGGCAATGACATGGATACCTACGCGCGCGATGTCGCCGAACTCGTCACGGCGCTGGACCTGCGCGACGCGATCCATATCGGTCATTCAACGGGTGGCGGTGAGGTCACACGTTACGTTGCGCGCCACGGCAAAGGCCGTGTCGCCAAGGCCGTGCTTGTCAGTGCGATCCCGCCGGTGATGCTCAAGAGCGAGCGCAATCCCGGCGGCCTGCCGATCGAAGTATTCGACGATCTGCGCCAGCAGTTTGCCACCAGCCGCGCGCAGTTCTATCTCGACGTTCCTGGTGGTCCGTTCTACGGGTTCAATCGCCCCGGCGTCAAAACAATCGATGGTGTCGTTCACAACTGGTGGCGCCAGGGAATGATGGGCGGCGCGCTGGCCCAATACGAGTGCATCAAGGTCTTTTCGGAAACGGATCTGACCGAAGATCTGGAAATGATCGACGTGCCGACGCTCGTGCTTCATGGCGACGACGACCAGATCGTTCCTTATCAGGATGCCGCGCTGCTTTCGGCAAAAATCCTCAAAAATGCGACGCTAAAGATATATCCCGGTTATCCGCACGGAATGCTGACCACTCATGCCGACGTGCTCAATCCGGACATCCTCGATTTCATTAAAAGCTGATACAGCGTTTCGCACACACATTCGCAGAAGTGCCATGACTATTTGTTGAATCAAGGGGATGCCAAATGTCTAAAGATGATTCGCCGCCGGATAATGCGTCGCGGCGCGGTTTTGTAGTCGGCACGAGTATTCTTGCCACAGGGGCGGTCATGGGACTTGCCGGGTCCGCGAGAGCGGCTGGCGCAACCGCAGCGGGTTCGCAAGACTCAACAAGCGGTCGTTCGGCCGAGTCGTCGGGTCAGGGAATGGGCGACATCCGCAACACGAATACCGCCGTGGTCTTCATCGATCCACAGAACGATGTTCTCAGCGACAAAGGCGTCAACTGGGGCGCGGTCGGCGCCAGCGTCACCGAAAATCACACCATCGAGAACATGACGAAGATATTCGTGGCGGCCAAGCAGTTGGGATACAACGTCTTCATTTCACCGCACTTCTTCTATCCGACCGACTACGGCTGGCAATACTACGATCCGCTGGAAACGGAGGAAGTCAGGAATAAGTCTTTTGCCCGCCAGGGGCCGCTCAATCTGACTGGCCTGAAGGGGTCCGGCGCCGACTGGCTCGATCAGTTCAAGCCGTACATCGAGGACGGCAAGACGATCGTCGTCAGCCCTCACAAGGTGTGGGGACCGGAAACCAACGATCTCGTGCTGCAGCTCCGCAAGCGTGGGGTTCAGAAGGTAATCCTCGGCGGCATGCTTGCGAACATGTGCGTCGAATCACATCTGCGAGAGCTGCTGGAACAGGGATTTCAGGTTGCGGTCATCAAGGATGCGACCGCGGGCCCGCGTCATCCTGTCTGGGGTGATGGCTACAAGGCCGCGCTGGTCAACTACAACTTCCTCGCCCACGCTGTGTGGACCACGGATGAAGTCGTCGGGAAAATGCATCCCAGTGCCGTGGGTTAAAAGTCACTTTGCTTGATCCGTTGGAGCGTCCTCGCGGAAGCTGGATGGTGAGGACGCTCCGGTTCAAACGGCAATATTTCGTCAGGCTCTGTGAGGCCGTGCAATCTCGCGGCCTCGCTCAAATCGGCAATAGGAACGGGACGTATCCATTGATTGCCAGCCAGGAGGATCATGAATGACTTCAGCAACTGAAAATCAGGGACTTCCCGTTCAGTCCGGTATGAAGACGGATTCAACCGATTCCGCTACGGACGTTCCGGAATCCGGCCAGCCTGACGCGAGTGAAAACCTGGAGCGATCGCTCGACGAAGCACTCGACGAGACGTTCCCCGCGAGCGATCCGATCGCCGTGAGTTCGGCTCGGACGAGCAATCATCCAGTAAAGCCGACCTGACGATATCCATCAGAGCGTAGCCGGCGCGAATGATCTGCTGAGTATTGGTCCGCGTTCGCACGCAGATGGACGCCACATATCCGCGCATTGGTTTGCCACGACCCTTGAGATAACAACAAGCTCAGGAAGTGAGCTGTTCCCGACTCGACGCCTCACCGCATCTCGCGACGCGCACGCTTTCGCGCCGCCCGCCGACGACACCGCCGATGGCATTAACAGGCCGTCTCGTTCACCCGAATGCGCATCCGGAAATCCTATGCTTGATCTGAACGACTTTCTCTATTTCGTGCAGGTGGTTGATACCGGTGGCATTTCCGCGGCCGCAACGGCACTTCAGCGCGCGGCCTCCACGGTCAGCTACCGCATCCAGCAGCTCGAATGTGAACTCGGACTGGCGCTACTGGCCCGCACGACGCGAAGCATCGTGATGACACAGGCCGGCGAGGAGTTCTACCGTTACGCGACCTCCATGCTGGAGCGCGCGAATGAAGCGGAAAGGGTCATGCGCAGTCGCTGCAAGGAACCGGCAGGCATTGTCCATTACGCGGTGGCACCGGCTATCGCTCAGTTCGCGATGCCCGGCATGCTGCTTGCCTTTCTCGCCCAATATCCGAAGATCCAACTCGTACAGCACGTCGTCGATTCGCAGACGGATATCGTCGCGCGCCGGTACGATCTCGCGATTCACGCTCATTCAGGGCCGCTGCCCGACTCACAGTTGATCCAGCGGCCCCTGGCGGAAGTGCCCTGGCATCTGTTTGCCTCTGCCGATTATTTGCGCCGGGTTGGTCCTTTGAAGTCTCCTGACGATCTCGACAACTGCGAGACTCTGGTTATGAAACGAGAGGATGCGAACCCGGCGTGGCGCATGCACTCGGAGCGCGACAAAACTCAATTCGCGGTGGTCCGGCTGCGTCCCCGCATCTATGGCGCGTGCACGGCGACGTTAAAAGAAGCGGCTGAGGCGGGGCTAGGCATTGTCGCGTTGCCTGCCTACATTTGCCGTCAGGAAGTCTTGTGTGGTCGCCTGCGCCGCGTATTGCCGGATTGGATTGCTCTGGAATCGACAGTCACGGCGCTGATGCCGCACCGAGGTTTGACCGCTGGTGCTCGCGCATTTATAGACCACATCGCAACGGCGTTTCCTTCCGCGGTGCGCTTCTGCGTGAGTAGCGAGTCTGAGACCGTGGAGGCGCGGGGCAATTTGCCGGAGGAGCTTGGTCTGACGTCCAGGTCGGGCCGCTAGATTTGCGGCACTTTTAGAGCCACCCCCTGACGCACCGCTTTTCCGCAATCAGCGCGACCCCGCCGATTGAGTCTCGATGTCGTCCAGCCCTTTCGCCTTGTAGATCAGATAAGACATTCCCCAAGCGACGACAAACACGCCAATGATGAAGAATCCCAGATTGTTGAAGTTGTTGTTGAGCGTGGCGATGGCGGTCCAGAACGCACCCGCTTCTTCCCCAAGTCCGAGTTTGTCCTGAATCAGCCCCAGTGTCTCGATGCCGCCGATCAACAGCGCAACGACGACCGACACGAGCGTGATAGTCAGGTTGTAGTAAAGCTTGCGGATCGGCCGGACGAACGCCCATTCATAGGCGCTCAACATCAGGATGCCATCCGTTGTGTCGACCAGCGACATACCCGCCGCGAAAAGCGCCGGAAAAACGAGAATGGTCCAGATCGACAAGCCCTGCGAGGCCTGAGTCGCCGAGATGCCGAGCAGACTCACCTCGGTTGCGGTATCGAAGCCAAGTCCGAAAAGGAAACCCAGCGGGAACATCCACAGCGGGTTCGAAACCAGCCGGAAAAGCGGTCGAAATAGCCGTGCAATGAGCCCCCGGTTACCCAGCAGAATGTCCAGATCCTCTTCCACATAAGGCAGACCTCGTCGCACGCGGTTGAATGCCTTCCACACGCCACGCAAGATCACGATGTTCATCGTGGCGATCAGGAAAAGAAACAGCGCGGATACCGACGTCGACACGATCCCGCCGATGCCTCGCCACGACGCGACGTTATGCTGCAATACCGAAGCCGTTACAGCGACCAGCGCGGCAACCAGAATGACGACGGCCGAATGACCGAGCGCAAAGAAGAGCCCGACGCTGACCGGTCGCTTGCCATCCTGCATCAGCTTGCGGGTCACGTTGTCGATCGCGGCGATATGGTCGGCGTCCACCGCGTGCCGCAGGCCAAAGCCCCATGCGATGAGGCCGGTGCTAAGAAGCAGCACCTGGGCATGGAAGGCGATAAACGCCCAAACCCACACGCCCACGTTGAAACATGCCAACACCGTATAGATGGCGATGACACGGCCGCGCAGGCTTCGCGCGCCGGTGCCGGATACTGATGAAGTTGCTGACAAAAGAATTTCTCCGCTTTGGTTGGCATCGACGTACGAATCGGGCCATCGCTCAATCTTCGTGTGGACTCAAGGCAACGATTTCCGGCTGCAGGCGTTCCGCACGTGTGCCTCCGTACGCGAACGCCACGATCGCACGCGCCACCAATCCACCAATGACCTGCGCGGGGATAAACAGCGCAATGGTCCCCAACGCGATCTTAATCGGTCCTACCGCGAAGATGGCGCCGACCACGAGTGCGGGATTCGCATACGAAGAAGGCAGGGACATGATCATTCCGACCAGCCACGCGCCTACTGCAAACGGCCCTGCTTCGCTGCGCCTGGCTCGCGAACACCCAAAGACGATGACCATCAACCCCGCCGTCGCGACCAGCTCGCTGCCCGCGAAGGCCCATCCTGCAGGACCGACTGGAATGGCCGGGATAGCCGGGACCGCGAATATACATCGCGCCAGCACTGCGCCGGCGACGGCACCGATCATCTGCCCGACAATATAGGCGATCGTGCAACGAAGCGTCCTTTCACCGCCTATCCATTGCCCTGCTGTAATGATCGGATTGAAATGGCCGCCCGACACCGCGCCAAACGCGATGATCAAAGCGACGAGCGCGCCGCTGACCGCAAATGCCTGCAGCAAAAGCGCCGCAGCATTCGGCGCGCCGAGGCTTGCAGCGATGACGGCTGACCCCGTCGCCGCAAACATCAGCATCAACGTTCCAATCGCTTCCGTTACCGCGCGGCGCAGCAGCCCGCAATTGGGATCCCGCTCGAAGAAGCAGACTTCCGCCGGTGTCGACGCCGTCATAAGCCGGCGCGTTCGGCCTTTGCCGCTTCGTCATGCCAGCGTTGCTGCACCTCGTCCATCTTCTGCGCCAATTGTGACGGAACCAGAATACCCTTCGCGAACAGGATGTTCGAAAAGGCAACGAGCCAACGCTGGTAATAGGACAGTTTGTTGACCATCTCGCTACCGAGCGCTTCGACACCGCGGCGCTTTTCCTCGGTGTTGATGATCTTGTGAAAGTCCAGCACATCCGCCAATGCATGGCAGCGCTTTTCCCACGGCAGCAGTTCGTGATCGGTAATCTGCACGGGCCCCGCGCTCAGGCCGCCGAGATCATTGGGAATACGGTTGACGAGGTTCTCGGGCTGACTCATTCCCTTGTTGATGGTCATTACACTGTCTCCTCAGTGGTGCGCGGGTGGACGACACCAATCATCGCGTCTCGCGTAACGAGCGCGGCCAGTTGCTCTTCGGTATAGCCGTCGGTTCCGGCTGGTCGCCGTGGAAGCACCAGATAGCGGACGACGGCGGTGGAATCGTGCACTTGTACCTGCACGTCATCGGGCAACACGGTGCCGAATTCCGCAAGCACGGCCCGCGGTTCAATGACGGCCCGCGCGCGATAGTTACGCGACTTGTACCAATCCGGCGGAAGCCCAAGAATGGGCCGCGGGTAGCAACTGCACAGCGTGCAAACGATCAGATTGTGGACCTTGTCGGTATTCTCGATGACGATCAGATCGGTATCGTCGTAGAAATTGATGCCGAGTTCTTCGCAGGTTGCCCGTCCATTCTTCAGAAGCTTGTCGCGGAACGTCGAATCGAGCCAAGCCCGCGCGACGATCTTTGCGCCGAGTGCCGGCGTTCGCGAATCCAGTACTTCGATCTGACGCCGGATCTCGTCCGCGCTGATCAGGCTGCGTTCGATCAGAAGCTCGCGCAGTGCCGCTTCCAGTAACTCGTAATAGTCGGGCTCACCGTCCTGGGTAATCGGCGTGTGATCATCGTGATGGTGATCGTGCAATTGGGATGCCATATCAGCTCCTTTCCAGCCAGTTTTCGAAGACTTCAATGTGCAGATTGTCGTGAGCCGGCCCCGCGTAGTCGGGCCACAGCTCCTTCAGCGAGAATGCAATCCGGTAATAGTGGCGTTTGTCGCCGCCGTTTTGCCCGTAACCTTCGCGCTCATTGTCGAACTGCATGGGTTCCAGAACCTTCTCGACCACGCCCGTTTTTCCGCGCAGGTAGATCGGAACGCGGTAGTGTCCGATCGGCGAGCGGGTCATCACTCTAACGGTTTCGCCGGGCTGAAAAAGTACTTGCTGGTCGAGAGCGATGACGGTGTTCGAGAAACCGGTCGGTGCCTGTGTCTGTGCCTGGGGCGACATTGACTTCTCCTGACATGAGAGTAAAGCGGCTGGCTGATTATTGGCGCAGTCCCAGCGATCGAACAACCGGTGATTTCTGGATGCACCATTCGCCGTATTGGATAAACGCGTGCCGTGGGTGTCGGCAGGTTTTCCGGCGTTGTCTTCAAGTGGGGAGAATTGGGCAGCAGGGGCGTGGCGATGCACGCACCGGTATCAGGTCAACGGCGCGTCATCATCGAGCGGGGGTATGCAGCAGGCTGACAGGTCTTGCGTGGCAAGAACCTTGCGAAAGCGCGGATAGGCAGCACGTTCAAGGGGCGGCCATGCGAGTCGTAATGATCGCAGCGGTCCGCCCAGATCAGCCGAAGAAAGTCTGGGCGTTACGAGGTCAGTTCGAACGGACTCGTCGGAATCAACCGATGTTTCCGAATAAGACCTTCTGCTAGTTCTTCGGAAAGCGATGCCGGGCCACGCGCGCGAGCCAGATCGTAGCCGCGCAACCGATCACCGACATGATTGCCGGCGCCCAAAAGATCTGTGCCATGTTCATATGCATACGGATCAGCTCACCGCCAGTCAACGGACCCGCAATTGCGCCGAAGCGTCCCAGACCGTGTGCCCAGCCCGTACCCGACGCGCGAATCTGAGTGGGGTAGCAAATGGCCATCAGCGCATTCGTACCCGACTGCGTACCCAGGATGAACAGGCCGACACCGAACACGCCAAGGGCGAGCATCATCGAGTGTGTTTGCTGCCCGAGGAACAGAGCAGCTACAGCGCCGAGCGCCATATACAGAGGCACGACCAGAAGACGCCCTCGGTCGAGCATCACCGACATCAGCAGGCCGCCAAGAACGCCGCCCAGGTAGTACATCGAGGCAGCGCGTTCGGCTTCGTGCGGGTTCAGGCCGAACGAATGCAGCAGGGTTGGCATCCAGCTGTTCATGAAGAAATTCGCGAACAGGTTCGTGATCGACATCACCCAGATGAGCGGCGTAATGATGCGCAGATTGCCTTCGAAGAGTTGACTGACGTGGAACTTCTTTTCCGCGAGCTGATGGATATAAAACCTCGGATCGACCGGAATGTTCAGCTCCGGACGAATCCGGCGCGCAAGCTTCACGATCTGCGGATCGTGCGGGTTACGCACGACCAGGAACTTGATCGACTCGGGCAGGAAGAAGTACGCGAGCAGCGCGGTCACGAGTGGAGCCAGGCCACCGATAGTGAAAATCAGCCGCCATTGCGTCGGGTGAATGATGCTTCCGAGCTGGCCCGGCAGAGCACCACCAAAAGTCATGCCCACAAACATGATGGTGATCAACAGCGCGCGCTTACGCTGCGGTGCGTATTCGGCTGTCAGCGCCACGGTATTTGCAGGCAGGCCACCGAGCGCAATGCCGGTAAAGAAGCGGAACACGACCAGCGTGGAAAAGGATTCGGCGGTCGCACTAAGCAGCGTGAACGCACTACAAAGCACTGCGGCAGAGAGTACGGCCACACGCCGGCCCCAACGGTCACCGATGTAGCCGAAACCCAGCGCGCCAAACAGCATGCCGAACAGACCGACACTGAACAGCGGCGCCAATGCGTGTCTCTCGATGCCGAACTCGTTGGCGATACCAATCGCCGCGAATGCCGCGGCCGACAGATCATAACCGTCACAGAGCTGGCATAGAAAGCCAATGAATACGACCGTCCAGATGAATGAGCCAATCTTCTGTTCGTCGACAAACTCCGCGATACGAATCGTCTGTGAATTTACTTCGTAGTTCATTATCGCTACTCTCCAGCGGCTGCCAGCGCAGTGTCTACACAGGTGACGGAGTATCGGATGCAAACGATACTTAAGGAATGGGGGGGACGTACCGCCTATTTCAAACTCATCAACTCGACTGAGTTGCGAACAATGCAATCGATCATTCCAGCATGGTCGCTGCTTACATGGGTTCCACCTTCAACAGCGTGAAATACCGACCTTTTCCATGCCTGAATCAAGGGAAACACGCCCATAGGGGTAAGCTCATCCCTGGTACCTTGAATCAACGTACCAGGGATGTCGTGCAATTGGTTCGCGTTATTGATCAGTTGATCAGGCGATAGAAATCCGTCATTCAGGAAGTAGTGCACGGAGATGCGTGCCATCGCCAATTCTTGCGCCTTCGTTTGTGGGTCCGTGTCGCGTTGCTGGTCCCGGAATCCGGCCAGATGATTTTCCCAGGCACACCACTGATAAGCCGCTTCGTATTCTTCTTCGGCGATGCCGCAATTCAATGTCTCCGCGTAGGCCTGTAGAAGACCTCGACGCTCCGCAGCCCTGGTCCAACTAGAGAACCGCGCCCAGGCCTCGGGATGCAGGCGGCCGGCGCCTCCTCCGTAAAGCCATTCCAGTTCGTCTGCGCTGCAAAGAAAAACGCCACGCAGCAACAGAGCGCGGACTCTTTGCCGATGGGTTTGCGCATAGGCCAACGCCACGGTGGTCCCCCAGGATGCGCCCGAAACAATCCAGCGATCGATATCGAGCTGCGTGCGTAGTTGCTCGATATCGGCGATCTGATCGGCCATCGTGTTGTGTTCTATGCGGGCCGCCGGCGTAGAACAGCCGGCTCCACGCGGATGAAGGAGCACGATTCGATAACCGATCGGGTTAAAGAATCGCGGATCCTGCCGGCTCGGAGAACCGCCAGGACCTCCGCATAGATGCAGCAACGGAATACCCACGGGATTGCCATGCGCTTCCCAGAAGACGCGATGGCCCCCACCGACATCCATCCAGCCGGATTCGCGTGCGGCGCTCGGGGGATAAAGATCGCGTAGATATGTCATCGCGAATCCCCTATGCGATCGTAGCTTCGGCTGTGGTTTCGGTCACGGATTCGAATGCGGTTTGGCCGAGGCCGCTCGACGTCGGGAACACCAGCGATTTGATCACGACGGGTGCCGCCGACGCAGTGGGCAGCAGTTCGCCGATATCGACGAAATCGAATTCCTTCAGCGAGATCCCGTCGATGGAAACGATGGGCACCGGCAGATTGCGTTCCCGCTTGAAATGAATGCCGATCAAGCCGCCGACATCGCCCTCGCCGATCAGCACGATCGGTTGCCCGGCTTCGATCCGCGTGCGCATCGCGTTCATCACGCCGACCACAAGCGCGTCCATGCGGCGATAGAATGCCGTCCCGGCAAACCGGTAGAAAAGCGCAACGGCTTGGGTGTCCTCGTGCAGGTCCATCCGCACAAGCGCGGTCGTCACTGCGTTTTCGATATCCTTCGGGTCGAGTTGGTCTGGCTCGAGATCGAAATCGAGGACCACCACCGGGAGATTGCGCAACGGCAGAACCGACTGCGGTTCGACGTAAACCGTGCTGCCGCTCACTTGCACCGTGTATTGCGACGCGCCGACGACCGTGGCCCGGATACCCTCATCCGTTTCCTTGATCTCGGCGCCCGAGGCTTCGATGCGCCTGCGAACAGCGGCGGCCAGCATCAAACCGAGGTCACCGAATACGCGCGTTTCGCGGCCGTAAACGTATTCCGAAACACCACCGGAGAACGTGACGAGATCGGGAACGCGGGCGCCTTGCAGCGGCGGCAGACGCAGCAACGATGCAGTTGCCGGATCGAGTTCCGCGCCGTTTTTCATCGACGCTTCGCACAGGTGCTCGGCCATGCGCTCGACGATGGCTTCGAGTACACCGGGAGACGGCCGATGACCCACGCTCAGCGTGGCGCCCACCTCCTGCGCAAAACGTTCGCCCGCGGCTTCGACACGGGCCACGTGGCCTTGCTCGTCGAGCGTAATGATGCGCGCGCCGATATCGATAGCCGTCACGCTTTTAACCTCGCCTTCTTCACAGATGGCGATCTTCGTGGTCCCACCGCCGATGTCCAGGTGAAGGAGACGGGTACCTTGACGCAGTGCTCGCAACACGGCACCGGAACCGAACGCCGCCAGCATCGATTCGAGACCGTCACCGGCCGAGACCGACACGAATTTGCCCGCCTGCGCTGCAAACAGATCTGCAATAGCGCGTGCATTGCGACGACGGACCGCCAGACCGGTGAGAATCAGCGCACCGGTATCGATCTGTTCGGGCGTGACGCCCGCCTTCCGGTATTGCTCATCGATGAACGCACCAAGCCGGGCTTCATCGATAGTCAGATCGTCGGTATAGGGGGTGAGCAGGATATCCGACTCGTGAAGGATCGTACGTTCCGCAACGATGTAGCGCGTGGTCGTGCGTTCGAGAACGATGCGCGAAACGACCATGTGGGACGTAGAAGACCCGACGTCGATGCCCACGCTGATCAGTTCGATTTCATCTTCTTCCTCCAGGCTCCGGCCGGTATCGGTAAAGAAGATGCGCCCCTCTTGCGACTCACCGCTCATGCTTGTCTCCAGTGCATAAAAGTTAGGGCCGTGTCCCCAGAAGAACACAGCCCTATGGACTCGCTACGCAAACGCGTCAGACCACCGAGTCACCGACATTCTTTTCCGGCTTCACGTACCACGTCGAGTCCATACGGCTTTGGACGCCGTTCTTCGCGAGGCGCGCCTCGTATTCTTGACGGATGTACGGATCTTCCATCCAGTACGGGATCGCGGTGCCGCCGGAACCGACATCCTGAGCCGTGTAGTCGTTGTGCTTCGAGCCCGGCGCGCCCGGATCACGGCCCGGGTTGTGCGGGCCGAACCACGCGGTCAGACGGAACGGGTCTTTGGACGTGCTGAAGTGCTGGTGATACCAACGCGCGCCGCCCGGCGCCGCGGTCACGATGCCGCCGTAACCGTAGTCGAGGCGACGGACCTTGTCCGCGCGACCATCGGCCCACGGAGTTTCGCCGCATTCTTCCGGCCACGAATACGTATAGCCTTCTCCCTTCAGACAGATCAGCACGGCCGCCGACGTGTGAGCATGAGCCTTCGAGTAGCGGCCCTGTTCATGCTGGCCGATCCAGAAATAGAAGCAGTTTTCCGTCATGAACGGCTCGACGCGGCGATAGCCCGGCGAACGACGGTTATCCAGAGGCAACTCGCAATTGACCGCATCGGTGATCAGGTTGGTACGACGGCGAGCAAGACCGCGAACCGGATCCGTTTCGATGTCATCGCGCGGCTTGTAGAAGTCTTCGTCCGCGCTGAAGCGATCGCGGAATACGAACGGATTGTTGAACACCGCTTCGACGTTGTTGATCTGGTTCATCACATTCGGTGCCGTGTTGCCCGCGAGCAGCACCGCGCCCGAGTTCGAGCCGTCGACGATACGGAACCATGCGTTCATCGGAATCGAGAACATCGAACCGGCTTGCCATTCGAACACGTGCTTGCGGCCTTCGCCTTCGAGCCAGACCTCGGTGGTGCCCCGGCCTTCGACCACCCAGTAGATTTCCTCGAACATGTGCTTTTCGGGGTTCAGTGCACTGCCCGCGGGCACTTCAACCACATAGCAGCCCCATTTCGTTTCCGTGCCCAGCAACTGGATGTAGTGGCCACGGCCGCCCTTACGCTTCCATTCCACCATTGGCAGATCGCGCACGTCCTTGATACCGATGTCGCGGAAGACCGGCACGCCTTCGCTTTCCATGAAAAGGTCGTAAGGCGTCGGTTGCTTCTTGAACTCGCCAAAACCGGCTTTCTTGTGACCAGCGGGTTCATGCCAGTGGGCAAGGTCTTTCTCATGCGGCATCGCTTTCTCTCCTTGTATGGGCCGATCTTTCGGGCAAAGATCGCCTTGCTCGTTCTTATATGAAGAACGGCATACACGTATATGGAACGAGACGATTGGAGCACGATACCGCAATGGGTGTCAATGAGGGATTGACTGATAGACTTTGCGGCCGGGTCTTTCAGTAAGCGGCTCGCGTGGCATGGCAATGACCCACTGCTTTTAAGGGCGCGTTCATATCCGGGGCGGATGCCGTAAGGCATTGCATGCCCCGTCACATAGCTGTGTTGTGTGGGGGCGGATCGTTGGCGCGATCAAGGTAGCCGCTGGGTCGGGCAACCTTGATCGCGTAGCGTAGGAGTGGGAGGTGTAGCGCCGGATGTCGGCGCGAAGGAAGAACTGCGGGAGACGTACAGAAAACTGGAGAGGCGCTAAGCGCAAGACGCGGAATTCAACGAGCCGGCATCGAAATTTACCCGCGCGTATCAGCAACGAATCGATCGACCGTGCGATCTGCCTTATCAGCGTGCGGTCGTATCTCGTTCAACGGTACATACCCTCATCGACGCTTGAACTCCGCAGCCCGCTTCTCCTGAAACGCCCTTCTGCCCTCCATCGCATCGGCTGTCGCAAAGCAGATCGTCTGCAGATCGCGCTCGTAGACGATTGCCTGCTCCAGCGGCATGCTCATCGCCGCGCGCAAGTTGACCTTGGCCGTTTCCGCGGCAATCGGCGCGCGCGCGGCAATCGCACCTGCGATGCTCGCGGCTCGCTCACGCAGTGCATCGGCGCTCACGACTTCGCTGACCAGCCCCCAGGTCATTGCCTGTTGCGCGGACACCGGCTCGCCTGTCATCACCATCAGCGCCGCGCTCGATGCACCGATCGAATGCAGCAACTGTGGGGTCACCCCGCCACCTCCAATCCAGCCGAGCTTGATTTCAGGCGCGGCGAGCCGTGCGTTGTCCGACGCGATACGGATGTCGCAAGCGAGTGCCATCTCCAGTCCGCCGCCGAACGCATAGCCGTTGATCGCGGCGATCGCGGGCTTCCTGAGCGCGCGAATCAGATCGCAGTAGTCGCGGCGGTTGCGAAAGTCCCAAGGCGTGGCGTAGCTATCGAGTTCCGTGATGTCGGAGCCGGCACAAAAGGCTTTGGGTCCCGCGCCCGTCAACACGACGACGCGAACGTCATCGCTGCGATTGCAGGCCTGCACCGCATCGAGCAGCAGTTCCGCCATCTCGGGCGTCATCGCATTGAGCTTTTCCGGCCGGTTCAATTCGATCCAGCCCACATGGTCCTGTACTTCAAAATTAACGAGGCAAGTCACGAAGCATTCCTCCAGTCACGAATTCGGTCACGAAGCGCGCGGACGACACAGGCCGTTCAGGCGATCGGCCAGACTCGCCGCCGATGCACCGGCCAGCAATCCGTCGCGCAATAGCGCCGATGCCTTGGCTTGTATCGCGATGAATCCGTCATGGCGCGGTCGCAGGCTCGCCGCCTGCACGGTCGCGAATGTGTTCAGATAAAAGTTGCCGCTGGCCGCGTTGACGTTTGCATCGCGCCAGCTTGCGATATGGCTGGGCTGCCCCGCGTGTTGCGGGATAAAACCGCTTTGCGCGGTTTCGCTCAACAGCCACAGCAGGTGCTCGATCAATTGGGTATCGACCTCGCAACGCTTCGTCACCGCGATTCCGGTTCCGCCAAGAATGGAACCCGGCGGCCTTGCGTCGAATCTCGGTGCGTCGTGAAATGCCAGCGGCACACCGTTTTGCACCTGCGTGTAATTCACGTATCCATAGACGAGCGGGCACAGCATCACGTCGTCGTGCGTCGTCATGTACTGCAGCAAACCTATCGGGTTCTCGTCGCGCACGCAGGCCGGGCTCAGCGAGGCCAACTCCACCAGCAACTCACAGGCTTCGCGAACCACGTCGGGTGAGTGCCAGCGCGCGCCATCGGCGAGCGCGAGTTGCGGATCGAGCGCCGCGCAAATCGATAGCAGCGTCAGGAATGCGTGAGGTCCCGCCAGCGACATCGCCACTTGCCCAGTGCGACGCGACATAGCCAGCACATCGTGCCATTGCGTTGGAACGGCAGCGTCCGCGCGCGCGAGCAGATCGGCGCGCGCAGCCATCACCTGGGTCGCGGCATCCAGCGGCAGTCCCCATTGGCAACCCGCCATCCGATAGCTGGCATAGCTCAAGCCCATGCTGTCGCGTTCGATGCGCTGCAGCGCTTCACGCGTGAATAGCGTATCGAGCGGTTGCAGACAGTTTTGCGCCAACGCTTCGCCCAGATGCGGATGGTCGAGCACGATCAGATCGTATTGCTCGCACAACTGCCCGATCGGCGCCGACTCGAAGCCTTCCAGCGAATGCGTGTGCCATTCGATCAGTTCCGACTGATCCGCCGCGGCCCGCAACGCGGCATAGCCGCGCGGATGATCCCATGTCAGCCCGCGCCATCGCCGGCTCATGCCTGCTCCCCGCGCACAATCGCACCATTGGCCTCGAACGCAGCGACCTGGTCGGCATCGAAACCGTATTCGCGCAGAATCTCCGCCGTATGCTGTCCCACCAGCGGCGCGCCGCGCTGGATCGTGGCGGGACTCTTGCCGAAACGAATCGGAAAGCCGGGCGTTTTCACGTGACCTTCGGTCGGATGCTCGTATTCGACGAAGGTGCCGTTGTGCGCGATCTGCGGGTCCGCCACCAGCTCGGCATAGCCATACACCGGGCTGCACCAGATACCCGCGCTGCCAAGACGATCGAGCCAGTCCTGCGTCGTGCGTCGGGTCATCGCTTCGCGCACGAGGCGAAAGATATCGTCGCGCCGGGTCCAGCCGGCGGCTTCGTCGACGTAGTCGAGCAATGCCGGCTGCTCCAGTTCTCGCGCGAGCGCGGTCATGTCGGGCATCGCCAGCGCGAGATAGCCGTCGCGTGTCGCGAAGGTGCCATAGGGTGCGCGAATATAGCTGTGCGCATGCGGTTCGGCGCTGCGCGTCTGTGCCTTGCCGCCCACCGTGAATACCGAAAGCTCCTGCATTTGCAGCGTCGTAATCGCGTCGAGCATATTGACTTCGACCTTCTGCCCTTCGCCGGTGCGCTCGCGATGCAGCAGAGCGGCAAGCACGCCCTCGAACGCGCAATACGCGGTCACCGCATCGACCAGATATTGGCCCGCGGCACGCGGCGCCTCGCCTTCGCAGCCGGTCGACAGCATCGCCCCCGACATCGCCTGCAACAGCAGATCCTGGCCGGGCCTGCGCGCATACGGGCCATCCTCGCCATAGCCGGACATCGACACATAGATGAGCCGGGGATTGATCCGCGCGAGGCTGTCATAGTCGACGCCCAGACGCTGCGCGACACCCGGCCGGTAGTTCTGGATGAACACATCGGCCTGACTGGCGAGTTGACGCATGATGGCCTGGCCGTCCGCGCTTTTCAGATCGACCGCCAGCGAGCGCTTATTGCGGTTCAGCGACAGGAACGACACATTGATCTTGTTGCCCTTGATACCGCCGGCCGGCGCGTGACGCTGCCACTCGCCTTCCTTCGGCTCGATCTTCACCACGTCGGCGCCGAGATCGCCCAGGCTCTGCGCGGCGAACGGTCCGGCCATCGCGATCGAACAGTCCAGCACCTTGTAACCCGTCAAAATACCCATGTAGATACCCTTTAGTGCATGATCCAGCCGCCATCGACGGCGAGCGTTTGTCCGGTGATGAACCCGGCTTCCTCGGAAGCGAGAAAAACGATCGCGGCGGCAATGTCGTTCGCGTGGCCGCGCCGCTTGATGGACTGGCGTTCGAGCACCATGCGCTCATAACCCGGCAAGTCCGGATGAATCGCTTCGGCGGCGGTTGGAAATGCGCCCGGAGAAATCGCATTGCAGGTGATGCCCTCGGCGCCGAACTCGCGCGCGAGCGCGCGCGTGTTGGCGACCATCGCGCCCTTCGATTCGACATAGGGCTGCAAATGCTCCCAGCCCCCAGACAGCGTGATGGACGCGATGTTGACGATGCGGCCCCAGCCTTGCGCGCGCATGCCCGGCAGCGCCGCACGGATGATTTGCAGCGCGGCCGCAACATTCACGCGATACACGCGGGCGCGCTCGTCATCCGAATACGCGTCGAATGGCCGCGACGGATAAATGGCCGCGTTGTTGATCACCACGTCGAGCGGCGCATCGGCAGTCAACCGATCCAACGTGTGCTGCAACGCCGTCTCATCCGCCAGATCGACTTGCAGCGTTTGCAACTGCTCTTCTACCCGTTCGGACTCCGCGGCGGCGTGTAGCCTCGCGAGCGATTCGGCATCGCGATCGAGCGCGAAGAGCCGCGCGCCCTGGCGCAACAGCGCGAGGCTCACGCCATGCCCCAAGCCTCCTCCAGCTCCCGTTAGCAGCACGCGCCGGCCGCGCAACGAAAACTGCATCGACGTGCCGTTCATGCCGCGCCTCCTTGCCCTTCGTGCCTTTCGCTCGCTCCGCGTCCGCTCAACGGCACGAAGCAGCCGGAGACTGGCGGATAGTCGTCGAGCGGTTGCGGCGAGATCGCGCGAATGCGCTGCTCACTGCGGAAGATGTCTTCTTCGCCAGCGAGAATGCGAATACGTGTGTCGTAGTGACGTTCATCGCCATGTTCGAGCCAGATCAACTCACCGCGCTCGCGCGCGCCGCCTTCGCCGAGCACATGATTCGTCGATGGCTCGAGACCCAACGCATACTGGCCCGCCTGAAGGTTCTGCCATTGATACTGACAGGGAAACTGGTCCTTGCGCGTCGTGACTTCGACGCCGATGCCGAGGCGGTCGTTGACCAGCGCGACGGGTACGAGACCGGCCGCGTCGGCCTTCATCTCGTGCTGCCACACCTGCTCATGAAAGCCCATTTGCGGCGCAGGCATACGCTGATAGCCGACCCCTTGCGCACGATACGAATCGGCGTGCGCGGCCCACACCACGTCCTGAATCGGAGCGAGGTAACGCGCACCTTCGTCGAGCACCGGATAGCCGATGTTCATGTGATAGCACAGCATGTGCGGCGTGCGATAAAAGCCGCGATTGACCACGCGATCGGTCAACTGGATGTCGTTGGTGCCCGCTTCGATCTCGATACGTCGATGCAATTCCAGATGCTCGCCGAACACCGTGCCCTGCGAAACCACGCCTTCAGCCCACAGAAAACAGCGCTCGCCTTCCCAACGCTCGCCATAGCCGCCGAGCCGCGCCGGGATCGTGCCGACCCGCCCATGAATCGAGTGCTGCACTTTCTGGCGCGGTTTGTACACGTAGTTGTCCGCCGGCGAGTCGTGCATGAACAGGATGTGATCCAGCCCGCAGGTGACCAGCAAACCCGAAAACGAACGCAGCCAACCGAGGCCGCCCTCGCCTTCATACTCGTGCAAGCCGGGATGCCGAAACCCGGCGGGCGAATGCCAGCCCACCGCATAGCCGCGAAACTCGCACTCGGCGATATCCATCGCGCGATCGACCAGCACGGTAAAACGCAGACCCGTGCCGCTGCGAAATTCGAGCATACGAATGCCGCGCTCCAGTCCATCATCCAGCGTAACTAGCCTCACACCGGCAAACTGCGCGAGCTGTCCGCAGCGCGCTTCGATCTGCCGCCTGCTCATTGCCGTGGCGTATAGCTGCACCATGTGTGCGTTGACTCCAGAAACCGGCACTCATCGTGCCAGGATGGTTGAGGAATGAGGATCGGGAAACGCGGGCAAAAGCGCCCGCGCTTCGCGCTCGAACTCAAACGCCGTTGGCGCGCAGCCTGCCGTCGAGAAATGCCTTTGCGCGCGGCACATCGTCTTCGGTCAGGTGCTCGATGATGATCGGGATATTCGGGTGGTGCTTCGCAAGACGCCGCAAATACAGGTCGTAGTTCAACGCGCCCAGCCCCGGAGCAGGCAATTCGATTTCGCCCACGCCACGGAACGTGTGGCTCTCGGCGGCGTCGGCGTCGCCGATATCCGAGTGCTTTTCAGACTTGTCGCCGCCGGCGCGTTTGACATCTTTCGCGTGAGCAATGCAGATCTTGTCGGACAGCGCATCGAATACCTGGTTGAGCGTTTTGTCCATCTGATCGATGTTGTGATCTTCGAAGTAATTGGTCGGGTCCATCAGCAAACCGAGCCCCGGGTGATTGACTTCAGCGAACATGCGCAGCGTTTCTTCCACCGATCCGACCACGTTGTTCACATAGGTTTCGAGCAGAAACACGGCGCCATGGTCGTAAGCGTATTGCGAGAGTTCCTGAATGACCGCGCGGCATTGCTCCCAGCCTTCTTCGGTCTTGTTGCGCGGATGGTGGACCCAGTCGCTGTCGGTCGCGAACGTGCCGGTTTCCGAAATCACATACGGAGAGCCCAGGTACTGCGCGTGCGCGATGATCTCCTTCAGGTAGTCATTGCGCCGCTGCCGCTCCGCCGGATCGGGATGCACGATGTTCGTATAGCCGGAAATGCACGAGACCGGCAGATTGTGATCGCGGAACGTATTGCGGATGCGCTCGCACTTGTCCAGCGTGATCTGGCCGCGACCGAGATCCATGTCCTTGAAGTGCAGATCGAGCTGTACGGTGTTGAAGCCGTGAGCGCGAATCCTGTCTGCCGCGGTGGCGAGATCGTACGGAAAATAGCCTGAAAAGATACCGGGTTGAATCATGCTCTGTCTCCTATGGATAGGCAGGGCTCCCCTTGCAAGGGCCGCCCGTCGGCCTGCCTGGAACTGGACTTGTGCACGGAAACCGACGCGGGGCGAAGCCCCTAATCGGACAGCGGAATGTCGGCCATGCGCACCGTGCGGCGCTCGGCTGCGGAGCGATACGCCGCCTCCACCAACGCCATCGTCTTGACGTTATCGGCGACCGTCAGTGCAGGCTCGGTGCCGCTCGCCAACGCGTACTGCAACTGCTCCATCACGCCGACGAAGGCGTGCGGAAACCACATCGTCGACCACTCGGGCGTCACCCACTGACCGTCCGTCAGACGCTCAGACGCATAGCTCAACGTGGAAGGCTTGCCATGCGGCCAGCCGATCGTGCCTTTAGCCACGCCCTCGGTACCCTCGACGCGCCAGTGGATGTACTGATCGTCCGCGAAGCCGTCGTGGCGCGGTCCGGCCCACACATCCTCCAGCGAAAACGCGAGCAGGCCCGAGCCGAATCGCAACGTCGTTGCGACGATGCCGTCCTGATGCGCGA
This sequence comes from Paraburkholderia sp. ZP32-5, assembly GCF_021390495.1. Taxonomy (NCBI): domain Bacteria; kingdom Pseudomonadati; phylum Pseudomonadota; class Betaproteobacteria; order Burkholderiales; family Burkholderiaceae; genus Paraburkholderia; species Paraburkholderia sp. ZP32-5. The sequence goes on from NZ_JAJEJP010000003.1 coordinate 1,071,457, forward strand.
AGCGCGTGCGCGGATCGGTACGAACCACGCTGGTCACTTCGACAGGATCCCCAAACAGATGACGCAGCACGTCGAGGTGATGCACGCTCATGTTGGACAGCGTGAGCCGGTCGTAGCCTTCGAGAAAGCCCTGCCAGTGCGGAATCGCATGCATGTCGATCTGCGCGAGCACCGGTTCGCCGAGCGCGCCTTGATCGAGCAATTGCTTGAGCACGCGCATCGACTGGTCATAGCGCATGTTCTGGTTGACCGATAACAGCTTGCCCGCCTTGCGTGCTTCATCGCGCAACGCCACTGCTTCGGACAACGACAGCGCCAGCGGCTTTTGCGCCAGCACCGCCTTCACGTGCGGCGCGGCGAGAGCCGCGCGAATCAGCTCGGGCTGTTGATCGGGTGGAAACGCGATATCGACGATGTCCACCTCGGGATCCGCGATCAACGCCTGCGGCGTGTCGTACACGCGTCCGATCGACCATCGCTGCGCGACGGCTTGCGCGCGGGCAGGTGTGCGCGATGCAATCGCCGCGACATTGAAGCCCGCTTCGCGATAGGCGGCCAGATGGCACTCGGCCATGATCATGCCGGCGCCGATGCAGCCAATCGTGAAGCCTCTCTCGCGCACGGGTGCATCGGGTTGGAGCCCGGTTACGGACATGCTCGTCTCCTAGTGGCCTGCTTTTCTCGGGTCAAACTATCGCATCTTTTTTATAAACAAATCACATCATTTTGCATGATCGATTTCACGTATTGACATCAAATTGACGGTGTAAGAGCGTTGTCCGGCGGGACTATGCGGCCAAAACTCCTTTAAAAACAGCCTCCTTAGCGCTGTGATGAAAATATACCGCGCCAGATGTTCAATCCTCAAAAACACATCAATTTGATGTAATCAAATCAAAATGATGTGATAGAGTCGATTGCATCCACCCCCCATCAAATCAATCGAATCGAACGATGAGCCGAGCCACCATCACCACGATCGCCGAGGCCGCGGGCGTATCGACCGCCACCGTAGACCGCGTTCTGAACGGACGCGACGGCGTGCGCAGCCATACGCGCGACCACGTGCTGACCATCGCGCGCAAGCTCGGTCACGGTGGCGAAGCGAATTCGAACGCCATTCGCCTGAGCTTCGTTCTGCCCGCCGGCGATAACAGCTTCATGTCGCTGCTGCGCGAGCATCTGCTGGCAGAGGCTCAGTGCCGGCCGGAGGTGCACGCGCAATTGCATCTGGTCGAAGGGTTCAACGCCGAAAAGCTCGCCGCGCAACTGCATCAACTCAAAGGCCATACCGACGCCGTTGGACTCGTCGGGCTCGATCATCCACAGGTCCGCGATGCGATCGGCGCGCTCGAAGCAAGCGGCGTTCATGTGTGCACGCTGGCATCGGACATCCCGACGTCGTCGCGCATTGCGTATGTCGGCATCGACAACCGCGCGGCCGGGAGGCTCGCGGCATGGTTGCTGGGGCGCTTCCTGCCTCAGGGCGTGCCGCAGGAAGTGGCGGTGTTTCTGGGCTCGCTCGCCTATCGCGGGCACGAAGAGCGCGAAATGGGCTTTCGCGCGTTGCTCAGCGAAGAGTTTCCGCACCTCAAAATCAGTCGCATGCTGGAGATCGGCGACGACCGGGCGCGCGGCTACGAACTGACCCGGCAACTGCTTCAGTCGGGCGTGCCCGCGGGCATCTACAACGTCGGCGCCGGCAACTCCGGCATCGGCCGCGCGTTGCAGGAAGCGGGGCTGCAGCGCCAGGTGATGTTCGTCGGCCATGACCTGACCAGCGCATCCCGGCAATTCCTGCTGGACCGCACGATGGACGCCGTCATCGAACAGAACCCCCGCGTCGAGGCGCGCGAAGCCGTCCGGCTGCTGGCATCGGCGGTGCGGGGGCAGACCGAGCCGAGTTATTTGCCCCGGCTGCAGGTCATCTTTCGGGAGAACATCCCCGTGGATTGATGCAGCACGCTTCGGAGCGTCCCAGGGTTTTCCCCTATGCCTGTCAAAAAATATCGTAAATATATTTGCCCAATATTTGGCGGCAGGCCACCCTGGGAGTCTCGATGAGTACCGCTCTGAGCACCACTCGCTGGACCGGCGTTTTTCCGGCTATCACCACGAAGTTCCACGCCGACGAACGCATCGACGCCGAAGGCACGATGCGTCACATCGACTTCCAGATCCGCAACGGCATCCACGGCCTCGTCACCTGCGGCTCGCTGGGCGAAGCCAGCACGCTCACGCTCGAAGAAAAACTCGAGGTCGCGCGCATCGCGCTGGAGGCGGCGGACGGCCGCATTCCGGTGCTCGCCAACGTGTCCGAAACCAGCACCCGCGAAGCACTGCGCTACATCTATGGCGCCAATAAGCTCGGCGTCGCCGGCTTCATGCTGATGCCCTCCGTGATCTACGTGGCCGACGCGCGCGAGGCGATGCTCAATGTGCGGACCATGGCCGAAGCCGCGCAGAAGCCCTGCCTGATCTACAACAATCCGGTCGCGTACCGCGTCGACCTGCTGCCGCAGCACATGGCCGAACTGGCTAGCTGCGAATGGCTCGTCGCGATCAAGGAGAGTACCGGCGACGTGCGTCGTGTGACCGACCTGCGCAATGCGCTCGGCGAGCGCTATCAAATCTTCATGGGCGTCGACGACCTCGCGTACGAAGGCCTCGCGATCGGCTGCGACGGCCTGCTGGCCGGCGTCGGCTGCGCGTTCCCACGCGAAACGGTCGCGCTGTTCGACCTGCTGAAAGCCGGTCGCCATCAGGAGGCACTGACCCTGTACCGCTGGATGACACCGATGCTGCATCTCGACGTGTCCACCAAGCTGGTGCAGAACCTGAAGCTCATCGATGCCATCGTCGGAGTCGGTACCGAGCACGTGCGCCGCCCTCGCCTGCCACTGGCGGGCGACGAGCGCGCGCACGTCGAGCGGATCGTCCGGCAGGCCCTCGCAACGCGTCCGAAGCAGTACCAGTCGGTCGCCTGACATCGCAGCCTCTCATTGCAGCAGCTTATTGAGCCGCTCATTGCAGTAGCTCAAGCACACGATTCTCACGATCGATCAGGAGCATAGAAGAATGAAACGCAGAACCTTGCTGAAGATGGTACCGGCGCTATCAGTCACGTCGCTGGCCGGCCTCGGCGCACGCTCCGCCTTCGCGGACAACGGCTCGCTGACGCTGTTGACCTGGGGCGGCCTGTGGGGCAACGGCATGGCCGAGAACGTCGACGCGCCGTTCCAGAAAGCCACCGGCTGGCGCATCGTGCAGGATCGCAGTTCGAGTCCGGTGGAGCGCGTCACCAAGATGAAACTCGCGCTGAACAACCAGATCTACGACCTGGTTCAGTTGCACGACGGCGTGGTGCCGATGGCGGAATCGCAAGGGGTACTGGAAGCGCTGTCCGAGAGCTCACCGAATCTGCCTTTCCTCAAGCAGATCCCTGCCCGCTTCAGATCGCAAGGCTGGGCCGCCAACATCTATTCGGCGCTCGGCATCGTGTACAACACCGAGAAGGTGAAGAATCCGCCGAAGCGTTACGCGGACCTATGGAACGAAGAGTTCCGCGGCCGCATCGTGCTGCCGGAGATCACCCATTCGATCGGGCCTTACATCATCCCGATCGGCGCGATGGCTGCCGGCAAGCCGCCCACCGACGAGCAAGCCGGCTTCGACATGCTGAAGAAGATGGCGCGCCTCGACCCGATCTGGGCCAAGGACACCGACACGATGATGAGCACGCTGCAAACCGGCGAAGCAGTGGTTGGCCTGCTGTACCGCTCGCAGACTTACACGATCATGGACAAGGGCGCCAAAGTGCAATGGGTGCTGCCGACTGAAGGCGCGATCACCTATACGTCCGGCACCGGCATCGGCAAGAACACCAAGCACAAGGCGCTTGCCGAGCAGTACGTGAACATGACGCTGAACCCGCAATATCAGGCGTGGGTGGCCAAGGTGTTCAACTACGCGCCGACCAATCCGGCCGCATTGGCGCTACTGCCGCCCGAACTGCGCGCGCGGGTGGAGTTCACCCCCGAGCAGGCCAAACGGATCATCGACCTGGACCAGAAGTCGATTGCCGCGAACCGGTCGCGCTGGACCGATCAATGGAACCGTATCGTCTCGGGCTGACGCAATCATGCAACTGGAGATCGATCTGCAACGGCAGCCGCACCGGTTGGCACCGGTGGTCCTCGCGCACCGGGCTGCCGCGCATGGGTTCGCCGCGCACCTGGCGCCGGACGCGGTCACGCTCGACAGCGGGCTTGCCGACGCGCTGCCGGAACTGGGGCTGACAGCACGAGCACAAGCGCAAGCGCAAGCCGGCGCGGCGCGCGGCCAGCGTCTGCGGCATCTGCGCGTGTTGATCTACGCGGATGCCGCCGTCGGTTATCCGTACCACGCGTACTACGCGCATGCGCTGTGGTCGCTCGGCATCGAGCATCGGCGCGTCACGGCGGCGGAGATCGTCGCTGGCGCGCTCGATCACACCGACCTGCTGATCATGCCCGGCGGCTTCGCGACCTGGGGCCTCGATCGCGCGGAAAACGTGGCTGGCGTCGACGCGGCGATCGCCCGCTTTATCGACGAAGGCGGCGCCTATATCGGCTCATGCGGCGGCGCGTTCTATCTGTCGAGCGGCCGCCCTGGCTGGCTCGGCTTGATACCGCGCAAGCCGCTGTATTCGCACGAGTACCTTCAGCCCGGCGTGGGCCTCGTCAATGTCGACCTTGCCGCGGGTCACGCACTGTGCGCCGGCTTGCCCGACCGGATCGAATTGCCCTATTACCACGGACCGATCTTTGCCGCGGCCAGCGACGATGGCTGCGACGCCCCTGCTCTGTTCGGCGGCCTCGTGATGCCGAGCCGGCTTTTCATCGACAACCCGATCGATGCCGCGCACTACCGCGCAGCGCAGCAAGGGCAAGTGGCCATCATCGCCACGCGTGCGCAGGGCCGGCGCGTGGTGCTGTTCTCACCGCATCCGGAAATGGGCGAGTTCCTGCGCCAGGGCATGGCCACCGATCACTACGTGCGGCACTTCCTGCCGATTCGTGGCGACAAGGTGATGGAACAGACGTTGCGCTTTTACGAACGCGAGGATTGCATTGCGTTCCGGCTGATCCTCAACGCGGTGACGTACCTCGATATTCATGCGCGGGATGCGCGTCCGGAAGCTGATGCGGACTCGCAGCACGCCTCCGCCGCCGGCATCGACTACGCACGCTGGCAACAGATCGACCAGGCATGGCGTACCGCTGCGGTGCGCGTCGCTAAACACATTGCGGAAACCGAAGAACCCGAGTTCGCCGAGTTGCTCGATAACGAACTGACGAGGCGCCGCGACGAATGGGACGAGCTGAACGCATGGTGGTCGCGTCCGAGCAACGATGCGACGCCCGCGATCGCCGCCGAATTGATGAATGTCCTCACCGAAGCCATACCGAGCTGGGCTCATAGCGGTCAGCGCCCGGTCGAGCAACTGACGTTGCTGGAATTGCCGCTGCGCCTCGCATCGGCCTGCAAACGCATCGCCGAGCATGATCGAGCGATAAGGAATCTGCAATGAGCACACTGCCACACCGTCAGCCGTCCAACGAAATCGGCGTCGAGCTGAAGGGCATCGTCAAACATTTCGGCGATTCGGTTGCGATCGACCAGCTCGATCTGCAAGTCCACGAGGGCGAGTTTTTCTCGCTGCTGGGGCCGAGCGGCTGCGGCAAGACGACCACGCTGCGCATCGTCGCGGGCTTCGAGCAACCGACCACCGGCTCGGTGTCGATCCGGCAGCGCGACGTCACCGCATTGCCGCCGTACCAGCGCAACTTCGGCATGGTGTTCCAGAACTTCGCGCTGTTTCCGCACCTGACGATCACGCAGAACGTCGCGTTCGGGCTGAAGATGCGCAAGGTCGACGCCGCGGCCGCGGCACGCAAGGTCGAGGCCGCACTGGAACTGGTGTCGCTGGCGGGCTTCGGCAAGCGTTATCCGCGCGAACTGTCGGGCGGCCAGCAGCAACGCGTGGCGATCGCCCGCGCAATCGTGTTCGAACCGGACGTGCTGTTGCTCGACGAATCGCTGTCGGCGCTGGACAAAGTGCTGCGCGAACAGATGCAGGTCGAACTGCGCACGCTGCAGCGCCGGCTCGGCATGACCACGATCTTCGTCACGCACGATCAGGAAGAAGCGATGACGATGTCCGACTCGATCGCGGTGATGCAGGCCGGGCGTATTCAACAGCTCGGCGCGCCGCGCGATGTCTACGAACGGCCGGCCAACGAATTCGTCGCCACCTTTCTGGGCGCGGCCAATGTGATCGAAGGCCGTCTGGCGGGACGTGAAGCCGACGCCGATCTGATCGAAGTGTTCGGCCGCACCTGCCCGGTGCCGGCAAGCGGCGACGCAAGGAGCGCGGGCTCCGCGCTGAAGCTCGCGTTGCGGCCCGAAAACCTGTTCTTGAGCGACGCCGGCTCGGGCGTGCCCGCCACGTTGACCAATGTCGTCTACAAGGGCGCGCAGACGCAGGTCTTCACCGACATCGCCGGTCAGGCGATCGTGATGGATCTGCCGACGCAGAAGCTGAGCGGCGAACTGGTGCCCGGCCAGCGCGTGCATATCGGTTGGGATCCGAAACATCTGGTACCACTGCACGGGGAACCGGCATGACCGCACCTGTCCGCTCCCCTGCCGAAGCCGCCGAGTCCACGAAGGCCGCGTCGAAAAGCACGTCGCGGCAGCGCCCGGCAAGCGCTTCGCGCCTGCGCGTAACCCGCCGCAGCCTGATGTGGACGGTGGCGATTCCGCCGGTCGTGCTGCTGCTGGCGTTCTTCGCGTTGCCGCTCGCCTATCTGCTGTTCATCAGCGTGATGAGCAATTCGGGCACCGATCTGTACGCGTGGCCGATGACGCTCGGCAACTACACCGCGGTGCTTGCCGATCCGTTCTATCTGGGCATCATCGAACGCACGCTGCTGATTACCGTGCTGGTGCTGGCGCTATGCCTGCTGTTCGGCTATCCGGTCGCGCTGTATCTGGTCAGAATGCCGGTCAAGCGCCGCGTGATGGCGATGCTGGTGCTGATGTTCCCGATGATGGTCAGTAACGTCGTGCGCGCGTATGGCTGGGTCAGTATTCTCAGCCGCAACGGCGTGCTGAGCAGCACGTTGCAGCATGTCGGGCTGCTCGATTATCCGAAGCAGTATCTGTATTCGGTCGGCGCGCTGACGGTCGGTCTGATGACCATCTTGCTGCCGTTCATGATCATCTCGATCACCAATTCGCTCGCCGCGATCGATCGGCGCTATTACGAGGCGGCGGAGTCGCTGGGCGCGAGCCCGTTCCGTGTGTTTCGCGAGGTCACGTTTCCGTTGTCGACGCCGGGCGTCACCTCCGGCCTGCTGCTGGTGACCTTCCTCGCGCTGAGCGCGTATGTATCGATCTCGCTGCTCGGCGGCGCGCGCTACAAGCTGCTGGTCAGCATGGTGTTCGATGCGGCATCGACCGCGCAATGGCCGAAGGCGGCGGCGCTGTCGTTCGTGCTGCTGGTGGTGGCGCTGCTGCTGGCCAAGATCATTCAGCTGTTGCTGCGCCCGCAGCGCGTCCAGGGGAGAGCGTAAATCATGCGTGCAAGCAAATGGCTACTCGGTGGCACCGCGCTCGTCGCGTTGCTGCTGATCTTCGCGCCGATCCTCGTCGTGCTGCTGCTGTCGTTCAACGGCGGCGACACGATCGCCTTTCCGCCGCATTCGCTGTCGCTGCGCTGGTTCCGGGCCTTTCTCGATTCCGACGAAATGCGCGGCTCGTTCGTGACGAGCTTCTGGCTCGCGCTGCTGGCGGCCACCGTATCGACCGCGCTGGCATTGCTCGGCGCGACCTATCTAGCGCGTCAGCGCGGCCGGCTCGCCGCGCTGCTCGAAACGCTGTTCATCGCGCCGCTGGTATTTCCGGCGATCATCCTGGGCCTCGCGCTACTGCTGCTCTATCGCACGTTCGGCATGCCGCTGATCGCGGGTCTCGCCATCGCGCACGTGGTCGTGTGCTTTCCGTATGCGCTGCGCTCGATCTACGCGGCACTGCAATCGTTCGACTGGTCGCTGGACGAAGCGGCACTGAGCCTCGGCGCCAACCCGTGGCGCGTGTTCACGCTGGTCGTGGTGCCGATCATCTGGCCGAGCATTATGGTTGGATGGATGTTCGCGTTCATCGTGTCGTTCGGCGAGGCCAACGTCGTGCTGTTCCTGACCGGCCCCGGCGTTACGACGCTGCCGTTGGAGATCTTCAGCTACCTGCAATTTCAGGGCGATCAACTGGTGGTGGCCGCGGCTTCGGCGCTGCAGGTCGGCGTGGTCGTGCTGTTCCTGCTGATCGCGCAGCAGGTGCTGGGGACCAGGAACATGGTCCGCGCGGAGCAAGGCTAAATGCGAGGCTAAATGCGGGCCTGAAATCAGGCCTAAAAGCACGGCTGAATCGTTCACACTACATTCAAAGACAGAGGCAGACACCATGAGCTTCACGACCCGTCCCGAGTTGCGTGGCACGTTCGGCGCGATCAGCAGCACGCACTGGATCGCCACGGCCGTCGGCATGGCGGTGCTCGAACGCGGCGGCAATGCGTTCGATGCCGCGGCGGCCTGCGGCTTCGCGCTGCAGATCGTCGAGCCGCATCTGAACGGTCCGGGCGGCGAAGTGCCGATCATCTTCCAGCGCGCCGGCGACGCCGAACCCACGGTGATCTGCGGCCAGGGCGTGAGCCCCGCGTTGGCCACCATCGACGCGTTCCGCGCGCAAGGTCTCGAGATGGTGCCCGGCACCGGCCTGCTGCCCGCTGTGGTGCCGGGTGCGTTCGATGCATGGATGCTGATGCTGCGCGACCACGGCACGATGCCGTTGGAGGACATCCTCGGCTATGCGATCGGCTACGCGGAAAACGGCTACCCGCTGCTGAGCCGCGCGGTCGCGTCGATCGTGCCGGTCGAACAGATGTTCCGCGAAGACTGGCCCACGTCGGCCGCTGTATGGCTGCCCGGCGGCAACGTTCCGAAGCCCGGCGCGTTGTTCCGCAACCCCGGCATCGCGGCGACCTACAAGCGCATCATCGAAGAAGCGAAGGCCGCGAGCAGCGACCGCGCGGAACAGATCGAAGCGGCTCGCAAGGTCTTTTATCAAGGCTTCGTCGCCGAAGCGATCGATCGCTTTTACCGTACCGAGTCTCTCGTCGATACGTCGGGTGAAGTGCACGGCGGTCTGCTGCGCGGCGACGACATGGCGAGCTGGCAGGCCAGCTACGAGCCCACCGTGTCGCTCGAATACGGCGGCGTGCGCGTACACAAGACCGGCCCCTGGGGACAAGGCCCGGTCATGCTGCAGCAACTGGCGTTGCTGTCGCACTTCGACCTCGCGGCGATGGATCCGCTGGGCGACGAGTTCGTCCATACCGTCACCGAGTGCGCGAAGCTCGCGATGGCGGACCGCGAGGCGTTCTACGGCGACCCCGCTACTTCGGAGGTGCCGCTGGAGCTGCTGCTATCGGCCGAGTACAACGCGCGCCGCGTCAAACTGATCGACGACCGCGCATCGATGACGGTGACCGCCAGTCACCTGGCCGGCGCAAGCGAACGCCTCGCGATGATCTGCCGCCGCGCCGGTTCGGAAACGCCGCACGGCGCGGGCGGCGGCGAAGTCACGTTCGCGCCGATCCCGGCGGTCGAGGGCGACACCGTGCATCTGGATGTGGCCGACCGCTTCGGCAACGTGGTATCGGCGACGCCGAGCGGCGGCTGGCTGCAAAGTTCTCCGGTGATCCCGGAACTCGGTTTTCCGATTACCACGCGTGGACAGATGTTCTGGCTCGACGAGGGGCTGCCCTCCAGCCTGCGTCCGCGCACGCGTCCTCGCACCACGCTGACGCCGACGCTGATGACGCGCGACGGCGCCGCGTGGCTCGCGATCGGCACGCCCGGCGGCGACCAGCAGGACCAGTGGCCGCTGTCCGTGTTCCTGCGCCATCTGTGGCACGGCTACGGCTTGCAGCGCTCGATCGACGCGCCGATGTTCCACAACCGCCATTGCCCGACGTCGTTCTATCCGCGCGACTACGAGCCGGGCCGTCTGCTGATCGAAGGCCGCTTCGAGCCGCGCGTAATCGAGCGCTTGCGCGAACGAGGCCACAAGGTCAGCGTGATGGACGACTGGTCACTGGGACGGGTCTGCGCGGTACAGCGCAGCGAAGGCATGCTGCGCGCCGCCGCCACGCCGCGACATATGCAGAGCTACGCGCTCGCGCGCTAGCCGATTCGATCCGGCGTCCGCCGCGTGCGTCTGCCGCGGCCGGACATTTCAACTGCCTTTGAACCGTTTGATGAGGACTGTCATCACGAACCACCCCGCCATCGGCCTGTCCGGGACCGCACCGTCCAAACGGCGTGCGGCCGACGTTGCGTACGACAGGATCGAAACGCTGATTTCGAAGCTCGTGATCGAACCCGGCAGCCCGGTCGTCGAAGCGGATCTGGCGGTGCTGACCGGTCTCGGCAGAACGCCGGTGCGCGAATCGCTGATGCGCATGGTGTCGATCGGGCTGATCGTGCAGCAGCCGCGGCGCGGGCTGATGGTGTCGGCGATCAATGTAACCGACCACCTCGACGTGATCCAGACCCGGCGCGTGCTCGAACAGCTGATCGCCGCCAACGCCGCGCGCCGCGCAACCGCCGAGCAGCGCAAGACCATGCTGGCCTGCTCGCAGCGAATGGTCGAAGCGGCCTCGCGGGACAATCTGGATGACTACATGGAAGCCGACCAGGCGCTCGATCATGTCGTGCACAACGCGTGCCGCAACCGCTCGGCCGTCAAGGCAGTGGTCCCGCTGGTGGTGCAATGCAGACGCTTCTGGTATGCGTACCAGCACGAGGGTGACACGGCGATGGCCGCGCGTGCCCATCAGGAAATGGCGGAGGCGATCGCCAGCGGTAACGAGGCCGAGGCGACGCGGCATGCGGGGCTGTTGATGGATTATCTGGAGCGGTTTGCTCGCTGTGTGATTGATGCTTGAGCGACGCTTGGCCCATACCTGAGCGACACTCGAGTCCGTATTGCGCCGCAGGCTGAACCGCAGTTGCGCGACAAACCGCATGCCACCCTGGGTGCCGTCAAGAGCTTCGGCTTACGACGGCCAACCAGCTTGATCATCAACGCACCCAGAAATCGAGCTCCCTCTTCGCGTCGCTGTTGAGTTGCGCCTTCTGCCAATCACTGCTCTCAAGCAGGAAGCCGTCAGGTTGTTTACCTTTCTTCTGCAAGTCGTTCACATAGGCTAGCCAGCGGTAGTGGTGATACACCGACAGAACGTGAGTGGCATAGTGCAACGCCAGTTCCTGATTACCACGCACGATGATGAAGTTGTCGTCATTGCTTCCGCTTGCCGAGCCTGAGAAGTTGTGGCTCCCGGTCACCACGATCGGGTTGGTAAAGGGATCGACGACGATCAGCTTTGAATGCACGATAGCGTAGCCGATAACTCCGCCGTGGCCATCTCGGCGCTTGAGAAACTCGTTGCGGGTGACGGTCGCCGCCCAGTTGGCAAACTTGTTCATGCCTTCCGGCCGCACGATGTCGAGCGTGGCGCTGGCACGCTTGTTCAAGGTGAACGTCTCAACGGTAACCTCGCTCTCGTCGGCGCTATCGCCATCGCTGGGCGGAGTACTAACCACACCCTTGATGTAGAGCGACCTCCTTGCTGACTGCAGCGCGCGGATAGTGGCCAGCGTGGCCGTGCCACCAGGCTGGAACATCAGGAACATGACGGCTTCCTTCGCGGAATTGACCACGTCGTCCAGCGCCGCCAGATCGACCTTCTTGTGCGTGCGCGTGAACCAGATCTCACCGGAAGAGGAATGCTTTCCGGCCTTGAATGCCGCGGGCTGATCGTTCGCTTCTACCAGCGCCGGTGGGAACGAGCTTTCGGCATCCCGGAGGCGCTCCCACTGCGCCAGATATTCGGCAGCTACGTCAGGGTTGTCGATTAGCAAACCGTTGTTGATCTGCGTGCAAAGGCCGGTAGTGGTCCAATTTGTGCTCCCGGTCCAAGCCCTCTGTGCGGTGCCTTTGCTATCGGTCAGTACGAGAAACTTGTTATGAGCGAGCGCGCCCGGAGAGACAAAGCGGTCAAAAACCTCTACTCCGTTATCCTTTAGTAGCTTGCGAGCGCTCTTGTTTTGGTCTCTCTTGCGGGCCTCTTTCGAAGTTTCGGCTTTCTTCTTAGTGATCGATCCATTGGAGAGCACCACATGCGCATTTCCCTTGAGTGCCGTCAAACCCGCAATCAACTCGTCGTCGTCGAGTTCGTACAATGCAGCGTAGAGATGGCCTTTCGATTTTTTTGCGCTGTCGAGCAGCGCCAGCATCTCGGTCCGCAATGTGCCTGAGAGGAAGTTCCGGATGGGTAGCTCATGCTGGGCCAGGCTGTCCTTGAACAGGCTTAGTGCTTCCTTGCGTGTCTTCAGCTTGTTCTTGATTCGAAGATCTTCCAGGTAGCGCGACATGAACTGGGAAATAACCAGGCCGCGATTGAAGTACGAGGAGAAACCGTCCTGCGTACCACCCGAGAGCTTGATCCATGCGGTCCAATCGCTTTGCTCGCTGACCAGCTGGCGTAGCTTGCCTTGCGTATGGATCATAGGCGTGACGCGATATCGCACCTCATCACCGAGGTTTGCCGTAAAGTCCGCCCACCAGAATCGCTGAAATGGCCAATCCGTCGAGGGACGAACTTCGCCAATCTTTGGCTTGTCCCGTTCAAATCCTTTCCGGTTATCGAGCGTGCTACGCACTACCTTGCCGTCGGGTGTTCTCAATTCCTTTTCGATCGCGAAACCCCAGCAGTCAGTAACAGGCTTTGCAATGGTCCAGAAGATTACCGCGTCGTCGGAATTGACGATCAAGCGAATATTGGTGGTCATGTCGACTTCCTTTCTGGCCTGTTTCGAATCGGTGATAGGACTGGTCGTGATGCTCGATAGTCGAGTCAGCGACGCAGTCGTTGCACAGCTTGCGTCGGCACGCGTCACTACAATCGGCTACCAGGCGACCGGATAGCGTTCCTGCTTCTGATGAATTTCTTTAATTCACGTTAATTAACGGACAAGCAATTGCACGAATTTCTCCGCACACGAGCGAAAGAGAACCGCCTCGCTCAAATCAATGCACTGTCTGGCAACTGCGCTTTGATTCCCGGTTCAAGACAAAGAAGAAGCTGCATGATGCGACCTGAACGGCAGGCTTTGAAAGTAAACGTGTAGTGTTCGCATCAGCAAAACAAAACGTTACCGTTTGGCGCAACAAGATTGCGCTCCTTCGCTTATCTGGTTGGCGCTGTGCGTGCAAGAAAGCGATGCATCAGGCGAGAATACTTTCCAACTTGAAGATAGGTAATCGAAAGGAAAGGAACACCAGGGACTTATCCGAATCATTTCTCGCCATGCTATGTGCGGAAGCGCACATTCAGGATCTCACACGCGTGCTGACGTTTGCGTGGCCGATTGCAGCCGCCAGGATTCGGCCAACTACGGACGATGCCTTGCACCACTGCCTGGGCCTTCGTCCGGTTCACTATTAACAACGGCCCTTCGTTGGACAATACCGGTCCGCAGGTTGTCATTCGGACGAACTCACATCGAAACTGTGCTTTCGATTCGACCTGAATATTCGTATTTCTTGAAGGACATAGCCGCAACCCGCGCCTACCAGGAATATCGATACCCTGCCTGACCGAACACGGTGCGCGCGTATTCACCGCCAATGTTGTGTGCGTACTTGATATTGACGTACAGCTCGGACGATTTACCCATGCTCGTCGTCACACCCACGCCCACGTCGTACCAGGTCCTCGCCGGATCGCTGTCGAACGGCGTGCCGCCCACGCTGGTCTGCCCGGCAGAGAAGAAGTCATGCAGCACGTCGAAGGTCAGATAAGGCGTTGCGGCAGCCGTGCGACCGTCGTTTTGCAGATTCGCGCGGAACAGCCGTAAACCCACTCGCCCGCGCAAGCCATTCGTACTCGTGCTGGAAATCGGCGAAACCCCGTCGTCCGCCGCATTCATATGCAGGTACTGATAGAGCAACTGCACCTGCGGTTCAATCGCGATACCCGTCGAGCCAGGAAGCAGGAAGGGCTTGCCCATCTCGCCCGAGGCGCCGGCGCTGAAACCGTTCTGGGTTGTCTCGTCGCCGTAGATATCGCCGTATTTGTTGTAGTAATGCGTGAGTTGGCCCACGCCATCGAAATAAGTGCCGTCCGGAAGATATTTCGTCCAGTAGCCGCCAATGGATTGCGCTTGCGTTTCCACCGAGCCCGTTGCGTCGGACAGTTGTGAATTAAGGCTGCGCAGAGTGTCGTCGAAAGTCGCCGACATCGAGCCGAAGGTCACCATCACGCCCGCATGCGTGCTGCCCCCATTGGCGCCGCGCCCGAGCGTCCAGTCCTTGCCGAATTGCCCGAAGAACGTCTGTCCACTGGCCGAGAACCCGTTGTTTGAATCGACGTCGGCATTCTGCCCGCTCACACGACCCCAGACTCCATTGCTGTTGCCGGCGCCGGTTTTATTGGCTTGTCCCGCTTCAACGCTTGCGATGTCGCCCACGCGTTCGTTCAACGTCCCCATGATCGTAAAGCCGTAGTCGGCATCAAGCAGCGGAGTCATCGAATAGCCGACCGCGCCCGGACGATATGCAACGTTTCCGGAAGGCGCGACAGAGCCGCTCGCCGCTGACGACGAAGACGACGATTCGAGCATCGAGCGCAAGTACCAGTCGTTGGCGCTCGCAGTACCACCTTGATACAGCAGATACTGATAAGCGCCGCTCTGGATCACATTGCTCAGGCGGAAACTGTTCGCGGCCGACGTTCCATCCACCTGTACAAGCTCGATGCCGTCGCCCACCGTCTGCACGCCCGTGCCTGTCGCGCGTACCTGAATGGTCGTGTTGCCACTCGTATTGCCCGTAACGATAAGCCGATCCGTTCTGGTGGCCGCGCCGCCCTGATTAAGCAGCGTGTTCAGTACCAGTTGCCCGTTTGCACCCGAGTAGTTTCCGCCAACGGTCAGCACGTTGCCGATTCGTCCGGATGCAGCCGCCACGTCCACCACACCCCGATTCACGAGATTGCCGCCGATCGTGAACGAGCCGTTCGCATCGGCCGCAAACGAAGGCAATGCGTTGGCGACAGCGATCGTGCCCGCATTGGTCACCGCGCCCGCTACCGTGCCATAACCGCCGAGCGTTGCGCCGGCCGCCACGGTCGTTGCGCCCGCACCGAGGGTGGCGTTCGCATGCGCGGCATCGCCGACCGCGAGCGTGCCGTCCGAAACGCTCGAGCCTCCGCTATAGGTGTTCATCGCGTTCAGGACCGTGACGCCCGAACCTGTTTGCGTCACGTTGCCCGTGCCGGAAATCGTGCCGCCGAAAGTGACGCTGTCCGAACGGTCGAAGGCGAGCGTGCCGTTGTTGGTGACGTCGCCGGAAATGCTCCCCGAGGTTCCACCATTGCCGAGTTGCAACGTCCCTGCCGAAATCGTCGTGCCACCCGTGTAAGTATTGCTGGCCGTCAGGATGGTCGCGCCGGTGCCGATCTGGCCGACCGAGCCGGTGCCGGAGACGATGCCGCCAAAAATGACGTTGTCCGAGCGGTCGAAGGCCAGCGTGCCGTTGTTGGTGACATCGCCGGAAATGCTGCCCGAGGTTCCGCCATTGCCGAGTTGCAGCGTCCCTGCCGAGATCGTCGTGCCGCCGGTGTAGGTATTGTTGGCCGTCAGGATGGTCGTGCCGGTGCCGATCTGCTCGACCGAGCCGGTGCCGGAGACGATGCCGCCGAAAGTGACGCTGTCCGAGCGGTCGAAGGCCAGCGTGCCGTTGTCGGTGACATTGCCGAGGATGCTGCCCGACGTTCCGCCGTTGCCGAGCTGCAGCGTACCCGCCGAGATCGTCGTGCCGCCGGTATAGGTGTTGTCGTCGGTGAGCGTGAGCGTGCCCGCGCCTTGCTTGGTCAGCGCGCCGACGCCCGACATGATCGTTGTGGCGGTCACATTGAAACCATTGGAATCCAGCACCATGCCGCCGGCCCCGAGAATGAAACTGTCGGGCGCAAAACCATAGATCAGCGCTGAGTTGGGCGTGCTGTCGGCGGTCGCCCGCAGCGTGCCGTTATCGAATGTCGCCGTCGCGTCGCCGACGCCCGGCAGCAGCGCCGCTGTTTCGAGGACCCCGTTGGTGTCGACGGTCAGCGTGCCGTGGGTGCCGCGGTCGGCACCCACGACGACCCCTCCCAACGCCGAAACAAGACCGCCGTTGCTGATGATCAGTGTTCCCTGCCCTGGCGTACTCCCGAAGGGGGTTTGCCCGATGAAGAGAACGCCGGAGTCAGCGAAGCTGGAACCTGCCCCGGTCACCAGCATCGACGCGGTGCCGTTTACACCGATGCCGGCGTTGACAGCCTGGATCGTGGCGCCGTTGGAAACCGTCACATCGACACTGTTCGTCGCTCCACCCGCCGCGAAGTTGCCAGCGTTCCAGACGGTACCCGCTCCGTCTACCAGCATGGTGATGTTGGATGCCAAGGTAAATCCCGGGCCTTCGCCAATCGAGGCGTTGCTGGTCGTTAGCTGGGCGCCGTCTGTCAGTGCGATCGACGCATCCCCGCCCCGGCCGACGGCAAGGTAGTCTGTGGTCAAACTCGAACCGCTTCCCGTGACCGTCAGGGTGCCCGAATTGAAGCTCAGGAAGCCGACCTCGACGGTGTCCGGAATGACGAGCTGAGCGCCGTTGGAAACGGTCAATCCGCCACTGCCCGATCCGTTGACATCGAAGGCGCCGCCAAAGGTACCCGTATTCCAGACCGTACCTGCCCCGCTCAATGTCAGCGTGGAGGCGCCCACGTTCAGGTTCAGCCCGTTGCCGGAGCCGTTGCCAGTAGCCGTTCCGGTAGGCACCACGGTCCCGCTGGGGGTTGTGACGTTTCCCGACAGCGTAAGGTCCGGAAGGTAGTCGTTATTGGTGTTCGCGTCTGTCATCGCACTGGTCAGATCGGACGCCGTGCCCACGGTGTACGACGTCTGCGCGTGCGCCGGACGCACGCCGGCGAACGTGCAGAAAAGCGCGGCAATCGCCGTCGATAGCATCAGGGAGCGGCTGGAACGCACTCCGATGCCAGGGTATTTCGCGGCGGCACGTCCTTTGTTGTCTCTCGATATGACACGTGAATTGCGTGCAGAAACCGTATTTATAGTTTTCGCTGCTTTATTGCAATTTTGTTTCATGATGTCCCCGATCACCGTTGTGGGCAGTACATTATTTCTAATGCAAATCACGCCCTATTTATCGTGCCAACAGGTGCGATATGTATTTCACCATTCCCAGATGATTTCCGCGTTTTCACTATTTTGTCGCGCAAGGCATCGAGCGCACATCGACGTTAATCTCATCGATCCGCGCGGCGTTATCTTTGATGCCGAGATTTCATCTGTCTGTGGAGCCCCGTTTCGCGCCGCCTGGCGGCGGCGTTGAGTCTTTCATTTATCTGCCATGCGGATCAACCATGGCTTTGATTTTCTGTGCCAGAAGCGTAGTCTCCGGGCGGGCAAAATGCAATCCTGATAGTCACGCGCAAGACCAGCCAGTTCCGCTTAACCGGCGCGATGATCAACAATGCCGGAGATTTGCAAAGTCTGTTAATTCTTGTCAAATACTGGCGTTTGAAGCCAGGCTATCCCACGAACGTTAAATTGCGTCGACGTTTTTGACCACCAGATTCCAGACTGGATCTTCCTTCAACTGAAAGGAGATCGTCATGAATACACTTACCGACATATCCTCGTCGTGACCCATCGCAGCCAGCCCCCGTATTAGCTAAGGAATTAGCGCGACAAGCGCCACAAATGCCCCCCTCACACCGGAATATTCATCCCTGTCATCCGTTTAGTGCACACGCTTCGCCCGCATTCGCGTTAGCCATCGGACGATCCAGTGCTAGCTGTGAATAACGCATGCCACCTTCGCCGCGCACTCGCTGGCAACGGGGCTATTTCTGCGTGGTTGACGTAATTCGCCCGACTGCTGCCGACGCTGTGCGACCCGCGTTCGAGTCGCAAGACTGCTGTGCTAGTGTCCGTTTCGCGGACACGGGCGAAATTCGCTTGCGGCGGCCGGCGCGTGATGCGTGCAGCGACAACAGACGCGCCCGCCCCGCGGCATTCGTGGAGGCGAAGTCATGAATCCCCTCATGCAAAGTCTTGCTCCGATGTTCGGCTGGCAACCCTGCCACCGCGTGGCCCGTGGAAAAGGCCGCGCGCTGAAACGCTTGCTGCTGACCACGCTATATGGCACCAGTGTCGCGCTTTCTCTCGCGGGCAGCGCGATGGCCGATGACCTCACGGCGCTGTTGCCGCCCGCGTCCATCACGTCATCGACCGTGCCCGCCAACGGTGACCTCAATCCGTATGGTGTCGCGTTCGTGCCCGATGGTTTCCCCGGCTACGGCACGATCGCCACAGGCGACCTGCTCGTGTCCAATTTCAACAACTCGCAAAGCGCAGGCAACCTGCAGGCACCACCATCGTCAAGATCGTGCCGCATGGCAATCCGGTTACGTTCTTCCAGGGTCCGGCGCGTCTCGGTCTGAGCACCGCGCTCGGTGTGTTCAGAGCCGGCTTCGTACTGGTCGGCAATGTACCGACCAAGGACGGTACGTCCCCAACGGCGGGTTCGCTGCTGGTGATCAATCGAAATGGCAGTCAAATCGCGGAATGGATGCCCGCGGCGGCAAAGATCAACGGTCCCTGGGATCTGACGATCTTCGATGCGGGCGATCATGCGAAGGTTTTTGTGTCCAACGTGCTGGATGGCACCGTCACGAGGCTCGACGTTAGCATCGACGACGACGGCGTCCATCTGAACCGCGCCACGAAGATCGCGTCCGGCTACACGTTTCGCTCCGATCCGTCAGCGCTGGTCCTCGGCCCCACGGGACTTGCCTACGATCCGCAACGCGACGTGCTGTATGTCGCGTCGACCGCCGACAACGAGATCTTCGCTGTCTCCGGCGCGGGCAGCTCGCAACACGACGGCAGCAAGGGCGTGCTGATTTACGCGGACAACAACCATCTGCGCGGCCCGCTTGGAATGGCCCTCGGACCGAACGGCCATCTGTTCGTCGCGAACGGCGACGCGGTCAATGCCGATCCGAAGCATCCGAGCGAAATCGTCGAATTTACGCCGCAGGGCCGCTTCGTCGCGCAGTTTTCCATCGACCCGGCAGTCGATGGTCCGTTCGGCATCGCGTTCGGGCAGCCCAAGCATGGGTTTGTGCACTTTGCGGCAGTCGATGACAACACGAACACCGTGACCGTCTGGCGTTTGCCATTCGAGGACGCGGACCACTGAGGTGTCACTCCGCACGCAGCGCATCACGCGATAAAGGTGCGCGCGTGCGGTTTTTCTGCGGGGATGCGCCGAAGCCCTGCTCCCCCGCTCCGCGACAGCACACCCGCAAGCATTTCGCGCCGCCATTCCCGTTGCAATTCCCGATGCAATTCACATTGCTGCCGTCGCCCGATCGCGATGCGATCCCCGTATCGGCCTGAAATTGTGAGATTGCGTAACAGGCAGCTTGCGAACTTCAATATGTCACCTTCGCGCGGTACCAATTTACTTGCGACACATCGTGCCATGGCTATATGCGATCAGCATCTGCCATGGAGGACCCGCGCCGGCCCAGATCATCGACGTCCGGTGTGCACGCTGAACTTTCCGCAAAAAGATATTTGCGAGAGCGCGAAAATGAACCTGTCTGATCTGTCTCAAGCCATCAGTGGCGGCGTGATCCAGAGTAACCGTCTGCTCAAGGCGGATATACCTGTCTTGCCCGACAACACGCTGTTGCCGCAGCGCGCCGTCACGTATGCCGAGCTCGGCCGCGACTTCAATGTCGCGATCGATCTCGCGTCGTCGACAAGCGACCTCGAACTCAAGAAGTTGATGTCGCAATCGATGACGCTGTGGATCCAGCAGGCCGACGGCTCATACCTGCCGCTGAACGGCTACATCCAGTCGGCGCGATGCCTCGGCACGGACGGCGAGACGACCAGCTATCAGGTCACCTTCACCTCATGGCTGCACTATCTGCGGCTGCGCCGCGACATGCGCATCTGGCAGGACAAGGCGGTCGATGCGGTGCTCACCGATCTCTTCAATGAACATCCGCAGGCGAAGGGCCGCTTCGAGTTCGCGCTGACGAAAACGCTGCCGTCACGTTCGTACATCCGGCAGAGCGAAACCGACTGGAATTTCGCTCACCGCTTGATGGAGGAGGAAGGACTGTTCGGCTTCTGGCGACATGCTTCCGACGGAAAATCGCACACGTTCGTCATCACCGACAATCTTCAGTCTGTCGATTCGATCGCGCCGGTGCGCTATTACCGGTCGGACGTGAGCGCCAGCGGCACCGACGTCGACGCGCTGAGCCTGTGGGCCGGCTCGCGCACGCTGCAAAGCGCCGCCTACGCGACGCGCACGTTCGACTACAAGAACCCGTCGTTGCCGACGAACCCGAAGGGCACGCTAGTCAAGGCGAGGCCGGATCAGGGCGATCTGCCGTCGCAGGCGGAAGTGTACGAATACACCGGCGCTTATACGTTTCCGAAGAGCGAGCGCGGCGATCACCTGTCGACGATCCGCATCGAAGAGTGGGAGTCGCGTGCGAAGCGCTTCTTCGGCATCGGTGGTGTGCGCGCGATCGACGCCGGACGTGCGTTCGAACTGACCGGTCATCCGGAGCATGACCGCGATGCTGAAGAGCAGCGGAAATTCGTGGCGATCAAGGTATGGCGCTACATCGAGAACAATCTTCCCGTCTCCGACCACGCGCCGATCTACCCGTACAGCCTGAAAAAGCAGTTGCAGCAGGCGCAGGCGGAACGAAGCGACGACGACTCGCTGAACGTCCCGCACGCCGACGGCAGCACCGGCTTCTATCTGGTCGAGATCGAGGCACAGCGCACCACCGTGCCGTATCGCAGCCCGTTCGAACACACGAAGCCTGTCGTGCATCTCGAGACGGCCATCGTCGTGGGTCCGAAGGGCGAAGAGGTCTACACCGACGAGCTGAACCGGATCAAGATCTTCTTCATGTGGGATCGGCAGAACCCCGGTGATGAAAGCGCGTCGTGCTGGGTGCGGACCGCGCAGTCGGACACAGGAGCCGGATACGGCGGCGTTCACGTGCCGCGGGTGGGCGAGGAAGTGCTGATCGGCTATGTCGGTGGCGATTGCGATCGCCCCATCGTGCTGCATCGGCTCTACAACGGCAAGGTGCAGCCGGCGTGGCACTCGCACGGCATTTTCTCGGGCTTCAAATCAAAGGAATACAACGGCTCGAACTACAGTCAATTCGTGCTCGACGACGCGACGGGCCAGACTCGTACGCAGTTGCTCAACAGTGGTGCCGACGGCGTTTCGTTACTGCACCTTGGGTACCTGATCGACCAGGGCGGGAACTCGCGCGGCGGCTATCTCGGCTCCGGCTTCGATCTGAAAACGGATTCGTGGGGCGCGGTGCGCGCGAATCTCGGCATGTATGTGAGCACGCATGCGAAGCCGGCCAGCAGCCAGCCGCTCGATGCGCAAGAAGCGCAGCAGCAGATGGTCAATTCGGAAAGCCTGCTGTCGACGCTGTCGGACGCGAGCGAGCAGTTACAGGCCGAGTCGCTCAAACCCGGCCACGATGCGCTCAAGGACTTCGCCGACGCGACGCAGCACAGTGTGGCGGGCTCGACGGCGGCCGGCCTCACCGCGGGCGGAGGGACCGGCAACGCCAATGCATTCCAGAAGCCGATCATGCTGCTCGCCAGTCCGGCCGGCATCGGGCTGTCATCGAAAGATTCCATTCATGCGGGCGCGGATCGTCACATCAACGTGGCGAGTGGCATGAGCACGTTCCTCGCGGCGGGCAAGTCGCTTGTGGCCGGCGCGGTCGAGAAGATCAGCCTGTTCGCGCAGAACGCGGGGGTCAAGGTATTTGCCGGCAAGGGGCCCGTGCAGATCCAGGCGCAGGACGACAACATCGAGGCGATCGCGCAGCAGGTGATCAAGCTGCTCGCGATCAAGGGAAACATCGAAATCGCCGCTCAGGAAGGCATCAAATTGTCGTCGGGCGGCGCGACGATCGAGATCAAGGGCGGCGACATCAATGTTCACGCGCCCGGCAAGCTCGATTTCAAGGGCACGCAGCACAGCTTCGCGGGTCCTGTCAGCGAGCCCTATCCGTTGCAGCCGTTCAAGCCGCCGTATCAGGCGCAGTACGTTCTGAAGAGCACGGCCGATGGCGCGCCGCTTGTCCAGCATCCGTACCAGATGCAGTTGCCTTCGGGACGCACGCTCGCCGGCCATACCAACGATCTGGGCGAAACGATGCCGGTGTACACGCCGAGCGCGCAGGGCGTCAATCTCAAGGCGCTGCAGCAGGACAAGGTCGATACGCAGCCGTGGCAGTTTGCAGGCGGCGGGCAGCCGGATATCTGGGCGGACTACAAGACGGACGTGAATGAAGGCAGCGCGTGAGCGCCGGCGACGCGTGAACGAAGGCGACACAAGGCCAATGAACGGGGGAATGCCATGAGTGGAACGCTTCAACCTGCTGGAAGCTGCGAAACGATTCGGGAACGCGTTCCCGAATACGCTGCATTGCCGCCGGGAACGAAAGGCTACCTGCAGGAAAAGATCGAGTTTGCGTTGAAAACGCCGAAGGTGATTCCGGTCAAGCTGCGCGATGGCTCGATCGTCTATCGGATGATGATGCAGGCCGCGATGAGTGCGCCGATGATCGCCCAGGAAGTGGCGGCCGGATGGCTGTTCGAGTACAAGGCCGAGGTCAGCTTCGACATGTCTCCCTCTGTGTCGACGGGTGGCCTCGCTGCGCCGATACCGTTCCTCAGCAACGTCAAACCTCATGGGACCGAGCGGCGGCGCAGCCTGAACCCGTTTCCACCGGGAGGCATACCGGGGCTTCTTCGGCGTCCCGATGTGATCATCGCAAAGAGCAGCGCCATTCTTTGGCCGGGTCGCGGCACCGTCGATCGGGAAGGCGGAGCACACGTCGACAATATGCTGCGGCTCGTGGAGGTCAAGTTTCCCGGCGATAACTGGGGAGCCGGCCAGGAGGAAGCGTACCGCGCGATTGCTGGCGACTTCAAAACACGCATGACGGTCATCGATGTGACGGACTGCAACGGCGATCTGCAGAGAGTGCCAGTACCCGCCCCCATCCCGGCGCCGAAGACCGAGGATGAGAAGCAGCGTCTGAGAGCGCCCGTTCGCACCGTGCCGGCGATTCCCCAGCCCGTCTGGTACGAGGACTGGTGGCAAAAGGCCGGGGATGCTGTCACCGCGATCTGGGACTCGGTCGAGCACGGTTATGCGTACGTGTCGGCGGAAACCAGCGCGTTCCTGCATCAGCATGCGCCGTGGCTCTTCACCGCGGGACACTGGATCGCCGACAAGGCGAGCGCGACGTGGACCTATGTCAGCGAAGAAGGCAAGGTACTCTACAAATATACGGCCGCGCAGTTGAAAGCCGCATGGGAGGAAATCGTGCGGCTGACCGATCTGACGTGGCAGGTTCTCAAACAGATCGACTGGGCGCAGGTCGGTCTGACGGTACTTAAAGGTATCGGCAAGGCAGTGCTGTTCGTCGTGACGATCGTGGTTGCCGCCGTTGTTATCATCGTGCTCCTGCCCGAGGAATTGCTGGCGGCGCTTGCCGCGCTGGTCGCGATGATCGCCACCGCGTCGGTTGAAGCGCTCGCGGGCCTTGCTACGGCAATCGGCGTCAGCGCGGCGGCGCAGGCGGCCTGAGTTTGACCGCGCTTTGACCGCACGCTCGACATTCCACTTACACAAAACCACACGACAGGCATAGCTCCATGACTCTTCGCGATTCCACTCCCGTGCTGACTCCGCTACAGGCACTGTCCCGCTACCGCGAAGACCTGGGAGTCCGGCTGGCCGACAATCGCATGGGTGTGGTGCCGGGGGTCATAGGCACCGTGTTTTTCGAACGCGGCTCACAGCCCGAAGTGCGGCAAGCAATCCTTGCCTGCTTCGACCGGTTCGACGAACTGTTCGGCGAACATCTGAAGGGCGGCAAGGATGCGGACCTCGGGAAATTCTCGAAGCGCAACGCCGCGGGCGTGGAGAAAATCCGCCGGGCGATCACCGATACGCCGTCGTATTCGCAGGTCAGCGTGTTGCGTTCGAGCGCAACCGATCAGGACACGGCCGCGGACTACAACATCCAGACGTTGACCGGCATCGCGATACCGCAGGACTACGTGTCGCCAACCGGGCGTCTGAGAGTGCCGAAGGGCAAAGAGTCGGGTCTGTCGTTGCTGAAATTCAATGTGCCGATGGAGCTCGTCACGACCGACGAGGGGCTCGCGCAATACGAGACATTCCTGCGCTTCGTATGCGAGAAGCTCGTGGTGCGAGGCGGATACGGCGGACTTGCTCCGGTCCTCGCGTTCAGCTATCACCGCTACATGCCGCAGGAATGGGCGCTCGCGTCACGCTTCAGCGGGCTGGAAATCGACAGCACCGCGCACCTGCAAAGCCGTGAATATGACCCGGTCTCTTACGAGGGCGAATCGACCGACGACATGACGGCCGTGTACGAAGACCTGCGCCCGGGCGCCAAGGTGGGCCGCTGGGGGTTCATCAAAGGTGTGAACTGGTACACGATACTCGGCGAACTGTTTATCGAACGCCTCGGCGGCGAGGCCGCGATTCGGGCCAGGCTCGATCGCGCGGATATCGGCGTCGAACGCGTCAATGCGTGCCTGTTGATTCGGGCTGGCGAGTTCCCTCGCCTCGGCGCTCCCGAAGAGGGCCTGCCGGAGCCCTACGTTTTTGTGAACGGCGTGCTGCGTGTGCTGCGCGACCCGAAACCCGATGCGCTGCACACTCATATTCCGGATTTGCCGAGTGCGGACGCGAAGAATGCGCGCGCGTGGGTCGCTCGATTTGATCTGCCGGATGCGCCGGCGTTGCGGGAGATTCCGGCGATCGTTCCTCAACCGGACAGGCATGAACGCACTCGGCAGAATGTTGCCGGCGGTAGCCCGTGCCCGGAGGCGGGCTGGTGGCAGACGCCGGCGAAGAAAGGGAGTCGACGGTACTTCAATGTTGGCGAGATCATGCCGGTCATTGAGGGAAGTGCGTGGGGGGCGACGGTGTGGCAGTGGTCGCCAGGGGAGAGTTGAGGATGGCGGCGGTGTGGGGGTGAGGTGGAAAAACAACGTCATTCGCGTTGATGATGCGGCGGATCATGGCGGTGGTTTCGTAGCTTCGTAGTGGGACACCGATGATTTTGAGGTTGGCACGGTTTCTGTCGCGCGAGTCGGTGACACCTGCCCTGCGCGCTTTCTGGACGTCAGCCGTGCGAACACCGATAACGCGTGTTTGCGTGCAGTCAAAGGTGCATTCAACATCTCGCCGGTTAGCAAATGGTTTTGCTTTCTTGCGGGGCGCGCGGCCGAAGGCGGCTAATTTCTGCCGCTCGGCTGGGTCATGCAGTGGGGGCACAGCTTCAGCGCGGACGCTCTCCGATCCAGGCGCCACTGCGTGAAGGTCGTCCGCTCACTCGATGCGCCCGCTCCCCCGTTTATGCCGCACCTTACCGGCTTGACGCACCGGTGCCCGGTCTCCCTCAGGGTTCGAGTTGCCACCTCAGTATCGGATGAGTCGCCTCCGTAGGCATCGCCCACACGCCGTGCGGACCAAAATCATATGACACTGCGTCCCCAGACCGAGCGTGGCGATCGGTGCGGTTGCGCGCCGCATGCAAAAGGGCACCGCCCCATTACGGCCGGTCAGGTCCTTCACGACAAAAAACAGAACTTCGCGAACAGCCTTCATCGCTGAATAACACTGCCGGTTGGATCGCGCCAATCAGTAGAGTGTTTTCGACGAACCGGCTTTCGCGTCCCACCATCGACTTATTCTTAGGCGAGATCTTTTCGATTTCCTGGCGGCCGGTGCCTGCAAACACTTAGAACATGGACATGCCGCCCGGAGGCCAAGCCGTGGCCATGACTACCGACATGTCAGTGCGTCCAGCACCCCCAGGCAGAAATATCGAAGCGTTCACTTCGTTGCGCGGTATCGCATGCTTGATCGTTGTAATGGCGCACGTATGGAACATCCTTGACTGGCCGCGCCTATTTGCCAGAGACCCTTCACTTCTATCTTCGTTTCAATTTATTGGCGGATTGTTCAATGGATCGGGCGCCGTTCAGATGTTTTTCGTATTAAGCGCATGCGTGCTCGCCGTGTCGCTGTCAAATGGTCCAACGCAACAAGCGCCTTCGATCAAAAAATTTTACGTGCGGCGCTTTTTCAGGATCTATCCGGCCTTATGGGCTTCCATCGTGCTCACGCTATGCCTCTGGCATTTGATCCGATCACCACAGGCGTTTGACTCCGGCCTCTATAGCGCGTGGGCAGCAACGCAAGCTTATCCGTCTACGCCCACCCCGGAGCACATCGTGCTTTCCATGCTGGGCCTCTACGTACACCTGAACGGACCGCTCTGGACCTTGCGTGTCGAGTTGTTTTACTCGCTCGTATTTCCAGTCTTCTATCTGCTCGCCCGAAATCCACGCAAGAGGTTGACGTTGGTCGCCTGTGTTTCGCTGTTGGCTCTGGCGCCTATCCCAAGAGTGTTTTGTGTTCATTATGCGTTAGCCTTCGGCCTCGGCGCCGCCATCCCTTTCCTGCCGCGCGCGGGCGATGCTCCATACCGCACCATGGCTGCTCTCGCATTGATTGCGCTGCTGTTATCGAAAATGGCGGCGGACCGGCTCGGCATAGATATGAAAGCCGCCGAGAACATCGAGATGCTAGTCTCGTTCGTCGCTGTATATTGCCTGTACGAAAGCCGAAGGTCGATGCGGGCAATTGAAACCAGGCCGTTCGCATTTGTTGGTGACATCTCCTACAGCGTCTATGTACTGCATTTCCCTATTCTTTTCGCGTTGACCCCGCTAGTCGTCGACGCTTTCGGAACCGCACAGGTACGCGCGCATCCGTTGGCGTCTCTGGTCGTTCTCACAGTTGTCACGCTTTGCACGACGATCGTCGTGGCAGCGCTCTCGCGACGTTACGTCGAACGGCCCGGAGAAGGCCTCGGCCGCATTGTCTACGCCGCGTTCAAGAAGCAGCCTTCGCGCGCGTCCACCACGGGGAATTCCTCAAGCGCCGCAAACGGGCGCCCGTCCGCGCGCGACTGACATCGAAGCTTGGCGTGGGGATGTCTTGCCCAAGGCTATGCGGATCGAAATTGCCGTCATCGTTGGCGATGACGTGACAGTCGAAGCCACGTGAATGTCGGCGCGCACGGTCGACCGCTTGACGGTCACAAACCGACATTGGATGCAAGCTTGAGAGCCACCGGAGGACCGTTCCGGGCCGCACGCGGTCCATCACCTGTTCGCGCGATCAACCTCCGGCCCGCTTCGCAGCGTGGCCGTCTTTTCTGAGCACTTCGATGATCTGCTCGCAATGGTCCCCCTGTACTTCAATCACGCCATTCTTGATCGTGCCGCCGGAACCACAGACCGTACGCAACCGCTTCCCGAGCAACGCCAAGTCAACAGGATCGAGCGTCAGCCCTTTAACGATCGTCACGCTTTTCCCGCCGCGGCCCTTGGTCACACGGGTTACCCGTACCGCGCCATCACCTGCCGTTTCCGCCTTGGCGACCATTTTGCACGCACACTCCGCGAGCGCGCGTCTACACTCGGGACACATCCGTCCGCCATCGGTCGAATAGACCAGGCCGCCTTTTGAACTACTCTTCATGATTGACTTACTGAAAGACCGATCGGAACGAGTTTAGCAGGGTGCATCCCAATGACCGTAGCAAACCAATGCAGACACCCTGTTCGCGGCGGGCACTCGCAGAGGGCGACCGGGCGAGACCACGTGCAACTGTGCTGCGACTGGGAGCTCACCTGGCGGATCAGTGGCAGCCACCGCCGGGCGAACAGTGAAGGTACTTCCCCGGCCGGCAACCTCGCTCTCGGCGGTGATGCTGCCACCCTGCATCTCTGCGAGCTGCTTCGCCAGCGAGAGACCGATGCCTGGTCCGCTTGCAGAATGCGTCTGCTGATCGGAAATCCGCGAGAAGAGTTTTTATCGCCGCGTGTTACGCGATCAGCCCGGCAACGTGACAACTCCGGCTATCGGTATCAGCCATCGGTCAGGCTCACAACGGGCGTGCGGCTAAGTTCGTTGCTCTTTTGGACTAGCAGCAGTTGCCTGAGAAACGTCTTGCGCTCCTCGACTGGCAGCGCGGCAATGGTTCGCTCGTGCGCTCGCGCGACGGGTGACTCCAGCCGTGCGAGCAGCGCATGTCCCACGCCAGTCAACTCCGCGATCTTCTTCCTCCGATCCGTGCGCGACACACGGCTCTGCACGAAGCGCCGCTGCGCCAACCGCGCGATCACATCCGCCGTGTTCGCGCGATCCAACCCCACGGCGCGCGACAGCACGACCTGCTCCGAAGGTCCCAACTGCTCGAGCGCCGTGAGAATGCTGTATTGCACCGGCGTAATGCCTTCGGCCGCGCACTCCTCCATGAAGAGAGCCACGTGAATCTGATGCAGCCGCCGGATCAGAAAGCCTGGCCGTTGACTGAGCGCCGTGTCGCGCCATTTGAGTACCGGCTCCGTGTCGTTGTCGTCGGCAAGGCCAGTTGTCGTTAAAGCGTCCATGTGCTGAGCGTTCCGTTTGCTTTGCATGCTGATCGTCGATGCGCTGCGCGCGATGTTCGTCAGCATACGTCGCATTTCCCTCCGGACGATGATCCCACCCGCTGAATTCCGTGCGGATCTGCCTTTCGGTAAGCAATCCGAGGATTGCCCGTATCGTATGTCGCAACTCGGTGCGCCGATGCACGAATACAAGGCTTTTAAAACATGCGTGGTGCACCACGTATTTTTGCGGCAACACCCTTTTTTGACCTTATGCCCCGCTGCATCCGTCGCTCGCGGAGAAACAGATCGTTGGCATACCCCTTGCATATTCAAAGGCAGAATCGTCAGTATCCAAACAAATTTGCGATTCGATCGCTCATCTTCGCTGATCGGGTGCGCAAGAAGCGTTGCGCGCGCGGTTGCTACCACTATCAAAGGGGCTCTTCATGTCCGTCCGTCTCACTCGCCGCGATTCTGCTCAGTCGAAACAGCGCACCGCCGTCACGTTCCTGCGCACATGTGCATTTGCGCTCGTCGCCACCTTCGGCATCGTTCACGCGGCGCACGCTGCCAGCACCGAAGAAATCAAGGCACGCGGCTATCTGAGCGTCGCAACCGAGGACGACTACAACCCGTTCGAGTTCGTGGCTGACGGCAAGAACACGGGCTATGACAACGACCTCCTCGCGCTGGTGCGCAAAAAGATCGGCGTCGACGTGAAACAGCAGATCATGCCGTGGTCCGGCATTTTGCCCGGTGTGACCACCGGCAAGTACGACATGGCGCTCACCGCCGTGCTCGTCACCGAAGAACGCAAGAAGACCTTTGACTTCGCCTCCCCGACCTGCGAAGCCATCACGTTCTATGCAACGAAAAAAGGGTCGCCGATCAAGACCCCGGACGATCTCGTCGGCAAGGTAGTCGGCGCAGAAACAGGCAGCGCCATGCTCGCGGACCTGAAGCTCTTCGACGAACAGCTGAAGAAGAAGCATGGCGGAAATGGCATCAAGCAGATCATCGAATACCAGTCGTATCCGGAGGCCTATCAGGATCTCGGCGTCGGTCGGGTTGACGCTGTCGCCAACACGCAGATCAGTCTGAACTCGCTGGCCAGGACCCGGCCGGATGTGTTCACCGTCGGTCAGGCGATCGGCAAGCCGACCTATATCGCGTGGGCCGTGAAAAAGGGCAACACCGACGTGTTGAAGATGGTCGATGCCGCGCTGCTCGAACTGCGCAAGAGCGGCGAGATGTACCAGCTTCAACAGAAGTGGCTCGGTGCGAGCTACAAGGACATGCCGCCGTCGGTCAACTGACGTCTTCGTGATCTCCCGCATCGATGAACGCCTTCGACTATTGGAGCATCGCTCAGGGCGCGCTGGCGACCGTGGTTCTTTCGGTCGTCAGCATCGTGCTCGGTGTCCCGCTGGGGCTCGGCCTCGCACTGATCCGCTGGGCACGCGTGCCGTTCCTGAACCGCATCGTCGTCGGCTATGTGAGCCTCATCCGCTCATGTCCGGCCGTGACGCTCACGCTGCTGATCTTTTTTGCGCTGCCGCAGTTCGGCATCTCGCTCGATCCGACACCGGCCGCGATACTCGCACTCACCATCAGCACCGCCGCATTCAACTGCGAGATATGGCGCGCGGCCCTGATCAACTTTCCGCGCGATCAATATGACGCGGCGCTCGCCTTCGCGATGCCGCGGACAGTGCGCTTTCGCCGCATCGTGATGCCACAGATCTGGCGTGCAAGCCTGCCGGGCCTCGTCAACGAAATGACCTTGCAGATCAAGTCGACGCCCGCAGTCGCCGTGATCGGCATCGTCGAGATCACGCGCGCGGCTTTGCGCGTCGGCGCCCGCACCTATGATCCATTACCGCCCTTCGTTTTTGCGCTCGTGCTTTACGGGCTGATCGTGTTCGTGCTCGTCAAGGCTCAACGCATCATCGAGCGCCGCCAACCCGTGGAGGCTCGCACATGACGGAGGACTTCCTGATCGTCTGGCAACAGCGCGCGGACGTGCTGTCCGGCCTGCTCGACACACTCGGTATGCTTGCGGTGGCGGCGGTCGCCTCGCTCGTGCTCGGCGCGCTGCTGACGCCCGCGTTGATGTCGAAACGCCCGGCAATCGCGCGGCTCGCGATGCTCTATGTCGACGCGATGCGCTGCGCGCCCTTCCTGCTGTTCGTCTATCTGATCTATTTCGGCCTCCCCACGGCGGGCATTCGTCTGTCGAACTGGTGGGCCGGCGCCATCGCGCTGATTCTCTACAACGCCGCCTACATGGCCGAGCTATTACGCGGTGCGTGGGCCGGTCTGCCCACGCCGATGATCGAAGCCGCGCGTGCCTATGGCTTTCATGGCTTCAGTCTGGTTCGCCGGATCATCCTGCCGCAGGTCTTCACGGTCGCCTTGCCGATGATCGGCAATCAGCTCGTGCAGATCGTCAAGGACAGCGCGTTCCTCACGGTCATCGCAGTCGGCGAACTCACGCATCAGATGAACGGCATTCAGGCAACCTATTTCATTCCGTTTGCCGCGTTCGTCACGGCTGTGCTGCTGTACTGGGCCATCTGCCTCGTGATCGAAAGCGGCAGCAGCTTACTCTCGAGATTTGCCGAGGAACGCAGAGCATGAACATTTCGAACGACGTCCCGCCCACCATCATGCGCGCAGCCGATGCAGCCGGGCCATCGTCCAGCCTTTCCGGCGAAGCGGCGCGGCCGGGCACCGAAACAGTCCTGCAACTCAACGGTATCTCGAAGTCGTTCGGCGAGAATAAAGTGCTGCGCGACGTGTCGCTCACCGTGCACAAGGGCGAGACCGTGTGCCTGCTCGGACCTTCGGGTTGCGGCAAGTCGACGCTGCTGCGCTGTGTGAACTGGCTTGAAATTCCCGACGCGGGCACGGTCCATGTGTCAAACCGGCGCATGGGCGTGCGCGAAGGCTCGTCCATCAAGATGAGCGACGCCGAACTCGCGCGTTCGCGTGCGCGCATCGGCATGGTGTTTCAACACTTCGCGCTGTGGCCGCATCTGACGGTGCTGCAGAACGTGATGGAAGCGCCTTTGCATGTTCTCGGTCGATCGCGCGACGAAGTGAGTGCGGAAGCGCAACGGCTGCTGGAGCGCGTCGGTCTCGCGGGCAAGATGGATGCGTTCCCGTCGCGGCTGTCGGGCGGGCAGAAACAGCGCGTGGGCATCGCGCGCGCGCTCGCGATAAAGCCCGACATCCTGCTGTTCGACGAACCCACCAGCGCGCTCGACCCGATGCTCGTCGGCGAAGTGCTGCACGTAATGCGTTCGCTCGCGCAAGAGGGAGCGACGATGGTGATCGTCACGCACGAGATGGAGTTCGCACGCCAGGTAGCAAGCCGGATCGTGTTCATGGATGCGGGCCAGATCGTCGAGACAGCGCCGCCCGAGCAGTTCTTCAGCGCGCCGCAAACGCCGCGCGCGCGGCAGTTTCTTGCACGTTTTCGCGCGCCGCATCAGACGGCCGACGACTGCAGCGAGACCTCGAAGCTCGCCTGAGGCGAACCCTGAATCGCAGCGTGTCGAGCGTTGCGATTCAGGGCGGCGTCATTCATTGCGGTGCGGCCATGTCCGCTGCCTGCTTCACTTCACCGTCCTTATATTTGCCCCACGTTTGCGCGAGTTCGCTCATCGAGCGCGGATCGCAATCGTATTCGGGCAGCGTGTCGGCGTCCCAGTGATCAAAGCGGTCGACGCCGCGCACGAGCGTCGCGCGACGCCGGCCCGAGGCCGAGCGGACATGCGCCGGCACGTAGAAGAATGCGAAGCCGATACGTCGGTCATCCGAACGATTCGGCAACGAACTGTGCGCGGTGCGTTCGTGATGCATCGAAAATTCACCCGGCTGCAGCGGCATTTCGACGGCGAGGTTCTCGTCGATACCGACAAGCGTCTGCCCTTTCGCGAGCATGTTGTCCTTTGCGTAGGTTTCGACGTGCTTCAGATCAGGGCCGCTGTGTGAACCGGGCAGCACGCGCAGCACACCGTTGATCGAATTCGCGGGTGTGAGCGCGACCCACACCGTCACTTCCTCATGCGGCGTGAGCCCAAAATAGGTCGAGTCCTGATGCCACGACACATAACGCGGATCGCGTCCGTTCTTCGCGAAAATGGACGCGCCGAACAGCATGATGTCCGGCCCAATGAGATCTTCGACAGCATCGAGAATGACGGGATGACGCGCGAGCTCGACGATAGCGGGCAGCGCCAGATGACCCTTGATTTTCAGCGTCTTGTTGACGTCCTCGCCGGAAGACGCCTCGTATTGCTCGACGATGCGTCGATATTCCGCGGCCTCTTCCGCGCTGATCGCGCGCATCGGGTAGACATAGCCGTGCTGTTTGAAATGCGCAACCTGCGCTTCGCTCAAGTGCTTCGTCATCGACGTTCCTTTTGGTGTGCTTCAATCGGAGAACCGCTTTGCTCATCCATCGCCAGGCAACGTCCCGGCGAGACTACCGCATGGCTTCGTGCACCGCGCGTGCGGCGCGCAGCACACCTTCGTCCGAGCCGCGCGCGCCGATCAGCGACAAGCCGACGGGCGCGCCCTCGAAGCTCGTCCACGGCATGCTGACTTGCGGCAGGCCTGCGAGGCCCGCGACGCACAGCATCTGCTGCGAGCGCGAGCGCGCGCGATCGACTGCTTCCGCTGAAGCATCCGCGCGGGGCGCGATGCCGGGCACGGTCGGCACGAGCCAGTACGTGCCTTGCGGCAGCGCATCGGCCATCGCGCGGATCGCTTCTATGCGAACGCGCTGCGCGTCGGCGACCTGTTCGCGGGTGACGGTCCGGCTCATCGCAAAGCGCGCGCCGACGTCGGGCCCAAGGCTCGCGGCGTGCTCGTGCGCCCATGCGCCATAGCGTTGCGCGATTTCCGCCGCTTGCAGCACGCGAAATGCCTGAGCCCAATCGGCAAGCGACGCCTTGGGCTCGACGAACGTCACCGCGTCGCCGAGTGCCGGCAGCGATGCTTCGAAGCGCGCCAACACCGGCGCATCGACGCAGGCAAGCAGGTTGCGCGGCACGTGCAGGCCGAACGGTTCGTCGCGCTCCATAACGATGCTGCGCGCCAGCACTTCGAACACATCGGCGAGCCTGCGAGCGTCCCTCGCAAACCAGCCGACCGTGTCGAAGCTGTGCGCAAGCGTGAGACAGCCGTCCGTCGCGATGCGCCCGTGTGTGGGCCGCATGCCCCACACGCCGCAATAGCTCGCCGGCAACCGCACCGAGCCGCCGCAATCGGTGCCGAGCGCGATGTCCGCGTGCTCCGCCGCCACGGCCACCACCGATCCCGACGACGATCCGCCCGGAATGCGCGCGGGATCGGCGGGATTGACGGGCGTGCCATAGTGCGCGTTCACGCCGGCGAGGCTGTAGGTCAGTTCATCGGTGACCGTTTTACCGATCCATTGCGCGCCTTCTTCGAGCAACGCGCGAACAGCCAGCGCCGTCCTGGCGGCGACCGGCTGTTCGTCGCGCCATGCAATATTGCCGCTGCCCGTACGAAGCCCGCGGATATCGAACACGTCCTTCACCGCGATGCGCAGGCCCGCGAGTTTGTCGCCCGAGCACAGCGGCCGCGCGCCGGCAGGCAACGCATCGAAGCCGTCGGCAACGAAGGCCCCGTGCAGCCCCGGCTGCAGCAGATCGTTTTGCATCACGACGGGTCCATCCAGCTGACATGCGCCGCGACCACGCGCCATTGCCCGTCGATCCGTATCCACGTCTGCGACTGCCGCCCGATGCGCGCCTCGCCTTCGCGCGTGAACGCAATGTTCGTGACGGCGAAGTCCGCCCCGAAGGTCGTCACCGATCGACTCACGATCGTGCGCATCAGTCCCTTGCCCGGGCGCTGCGCACGAAAATCGCGGATCGCCTCGTAGCCATGCAGGTTTTCCGTCGCGCCGAAGCGCAGCGTATGCGTGCTGTTCCAGAAGAGCGTGTCGAGCACGGCAACATCGTTGGTCGTGAGCGCGAGCTCGTATTGATCGGATACGGCTTCGACGGCCGCGAGCGTCTCGGGATCGTTAACCGGCTCTACGCTCATACGGCATCACCCGATAGTGTGGTCAGTGCGCGCGCGAAGAGTTCGGGCGGGGCCGCGTAAAGGCCTCGGCCCAGCAAGCCCGCGTGTCCGTCGGCGCCGATCATTGCAATCGCGGCAAGGGGCGCGATACCTTCCCGAACCACACGCGCCGCATCCAGCACTCCGGGCAATCCGTCGAACGCGGGATGTGGACCTGTATGGATGCGCGCTTGCCGATCGCGCCACCCCGCCGGCAGGTATGTCTCGAACGCTTGCGCGGATTCCGGCGCGAACGCGAGCGCCTGCGCACCGAAACCTGCCGCGTCGATGACGCCGCTGTCGCCCGTGAGCAACGCGGCGGCTGTCTGCTGTTGTGGATCGATGCGGGGCCCCTCCGGCGCGTGCGCAGCGGCGGTAACCCAGCGCGACGGGGCGCCCGCGAGCCGGATACCCACGCGTTCTCCGTTGCCCGCCAGTGCCACGACGAGCGTCGACGCGGAGTGTCCATCGCTCGCGGCCGCCGACAGCATCAGCGCGCATCCGGCCATCCAGAGCGTCAGAAAAAAGAGCGGCGTCTGCGCCAGCATCGCGTCGACTTCCCCATGATCCAGACGCGAGGCGAGCAGCGCGCGCAACGCGGCGGTCGCGCCCGTGGTGCGCGCATGGAGGTCGTCGCCGTTATCGAGACCGGCTCGCGCCAGTGCGAGCAGATCGACTGGACCTCGCGCGAGCGCTTCGTCGAGCGCGGGCGCGAGCACCGCGTCACGCCACTTCATGCGTTCGAGTATGCGTACATCGCGGCTGCCGAAACGGATTTGCGGACCCGCGCCGCTGCCGAGCAACGACCACGCGCGGGCCGTGGGATCGTTCGCATCCGCGACTTCGACGAGCATCGTGCGCGGAGAAACGACAGCCGCGAGCGGCGTCACCACGCCATACGCCTGCGCACATTCGAGGCGCACGTCGCCTTGCTCGATCAGGCGTTCGGCCTGAGCTTCGTCCTTCGCCCAGCCTTCGTACAGGCAGCACAGGACCGCCGACGAGCGCACGGGCACCGAAGGCTTGCGCGGATCGTCGAACGAAGGCCCCGCGTGCAGCAGCGTGAAGTCCGGAAGCCGCACCGCGTCGCACGCCGCCACGACGCCGCGCCATTGCGGACGGACCGCATGCACGCGGCTTAGGGCCAGCACGTTAGCATCGTTGGCGCGCATGGTCAGCGGCTTGCGAAGCTGAAGAGTCCGCGCAGGCGCGACCACAGGATTCTCCAGAACAGGTTGCCGACATCGAGCGGCGCGTTGGCCGGCCGCGCTTCCACACGCGGCGTGGGCACGTCGGCTTCAGGATCGGGCAACGCCGTTGCAGCGGCTTCCGGCACGACGGGCGCAAGCTCTCTTTGGACAGCGTCGCTGCTAGCCGCCGCGCCCGCTTCCTGCAGCTTCGCCTTGAGATTGTCCGCGAAGGCCTCGGTCAAACGCGTGGCCAGTTCCTTCACGATGCCGCCTCGCGAGAACTGCGCGAGGCTGCCGCTGATCGCATAATCCACCTTCACGTCGACGCGCGTTTCGCGCGCCTGCGTCTCTCCGAGCGCGAACGACGCCACGCCCTTGACGCGAGACGCGCTCTTGCGATCCACGCCGGTTCCGGTGATGCTGCCGCAATGCTGAGCGTCATCGAGCTTCATTTCACCGTCGCCTGCGAACGAAGCGACGATCGGCCCGAGCTTCACGGTCATTGCGAGCTTGAGCATCCCATTGTCGACGGGCGTCGCGAGCGATGCACCCGGCAGGCATGCGACGATACCGGGCGTATCGTGAAAGCGCGCCCACACGGCGTCGCGGGGATAAGGCACGGTGAAGCTTTGTTCGATTTCCATAGTGCGTCGGTCCGTATTCGATGATTCAGGCAGTCACTGCAAGCGGCGCCGGGGCGGCCGTGAGCGCAAGGCGCGCATCGAGCACTCGTCGAATTGCGCGCACGATGCCCACATATCCGGTGCAGCGGCACAGGTTGCCCGATAGTTCGAGACGCACACGCGCGTCATCGGCGTCGGGCAGGCGGGTGACGATATCCCGTGCGGTCACCAGCATGCCCGCCGTGCAGTAACCGCATTGCAGCGCGTGCTCGGCCGTGAACGCGGCGCGCAGCTCATTCATGGTCCGGTCGTCGTCGAAGCCTTCGATGGTGCGCACCGCACTGCTCGCGCAGCTGATCGCCGGCGTGATGCAGGAGCGTGTCGGCACACCGTCCACGTCGATCGTGCATGCGCCGCACACGCCCTGCTCGCAGCCGATGTTGGTGCCGCACAGCATGCGCTGCTCGCGCAGAAAATCCGCGAGGCTGGTGCGCGGCTCGACGCGGTCCGCGACGGGAACGTGATTGACGACGAGTTCAATTGTCTCGATGAATGCGCCGTTCATGATGCTTTCCCGTTCTGATTGCGAATGCCCGCCGCCGCGCGCACGAGCGCGACGCGATGCACTTCATGTTCGTAGCTATCCGCTTCGATGCCCGCCGCTTCGAGATGTACATCGAAACACGCTGTGTCCGGATCGGCGTCGCGCAGCAACACGCGGGCATCGTCGATTGCGTAAGGCGGCGCATCGATAGCGCCGATTACCGCACGGCACACGCCGCGTGCTGCGTCGTCGATGAACACGGCAATCGCCTCCGCGAATTCGCCCGGCTTCCGGTTGACCTTGTAGTAGCTCCAGCGCGCCGTCGGCGAGAGCCGCGCAAAGCGCACGCCTGTGAGGATCTCGTCCGGTTCCAGCGCGGTCGTGAATGCGCCCGCCATCCACGCGCGATTGCCGATCGTGCGCGCGCCACCCGGCCCCGCGACGAGAAAGGTTGCATCGAGCGCGCACATCGTATTGATCCAGTCGGCAGCGGGATCGGCATGCGCGAGACTACCGCCGAGCGTGCCGCGATTGCGCACCGCGCGATAGGCGATACCGCCCGCGACATATTCCATGAGCCCACGCGTACCGGTTTCGACCTTGCCGTCCTCGATCTCCGCATGCGTGACGCACGCGCCGAGCGTGACGGTTTCGCCTTCGACGCAGCATGCGCGCAACGCCGCGATGGCGCGCAGATCAACAAGCATTTCCGGCTGCGCAAGCCGCAGGTTCATCATCGGTCCAAGCGACTGGCTGCCTGCCACGAATTTGCCCATGCCTTCCGTGGGACTGATGAGCGCGATCGCCTCATCGCAGGCTGCCGGCTTTGCATAATCGTAGATAGCGGCTTTCATGCGGGCATTCCTTTGCGCGTATCGGCTTGCCGCGCACGCGGCCTCGCGAGGGCTTCGACAATCAGACGCGGCGTGATGGGCAACTGGTCGATACGCACGCCGAGTCCGCGCAATGCATCGTTGACGGCATTGGCGAGCGCGGCGGGCGGACCGATCGCCCCGCTTTCGCCGATGCCCTTCTGCCCGAACTCCGTATAAGGCGCCGGCGTCTCCATGTGTTCGATGCGAATCGCGGGCACCTCTGTCGCGCCCGGCAGAATATAGTCGGCGAGCGTCGAAGCGAGCGGCTGGCCGTCCTCGCTATAGGGCATGGCTTCATAGAGCGCCGTGCCGATACCTTGCGCCGCGCCGCCGTAAACCTGTCCATCGACGACCATCGGATTGATGAGCACGCCGCCGTCTTCCACGATCGCGTAATCGAGGATTTCGGTCTGGCCGAGCGCCGGATCGACCGCAACGACCACGGCATGACATGCATAGCTGAAGGTGCCCGAATCGCGTTTTGCCTGATAGGACGTCGAGACTTCGAGGCCGCGCGGGTCGACGTCGGGCGGCAGCAATTGCGGCGCGAGATACCACGTGCGCGCGATCTCCCGCAAGGTGCGCCGCCCCGCCTTACCGACCACCGCGCCGCTTTCCCAGCGCACTTCGCTGATGGGTTCCCGTAGCAGATGCGCGCCGATTTTCATCAACCGCTCCCTGAGTTCCTTCGAAGCGCGGCCGACTGCTCCACCCGCCATCACGATCGAGCGCGAGCCCCACGTTCCGGTGGAGTACGGCGTGACGCCCGTGTCGCCGAGCACGATGCGCACGCGGTCCGTGTCGATGCCGAGCACTTCGTGGGCAATCTGCGCGAGCGTGGTCTCCATGCTCTGCCCATGCGAATGGACGCCCGCGCGCACTTCGAGCACGCCGTCTGGCGTGAGGCGGATCACAGCGGGCTCGTAGCCCGGCACCATCGGAATGCCCCAGCCGTGATACACCGACGTCCCGTGCGCGCCCTGCTCGCAGAAGACCGACATGCCGAAGCCGATGCGCCTGCCGTCCGGCTCGCCGCGCCGCTGACGCGCGCGCACCGCGGGCAGGTCGATTGCGGCCATCGCACGGCGCACTGCCTCGGGATAGTCGCCGCTGTCGAAATGCTTTTTCGTGATGTTGTCGTAGGGCATCTCGTGCGGCTGCACGAGATTGCGCAGACGTACCTCGTAAGGTTCGAGACCCGCTTCGAGCGCAATTGCATCCATGATCGTTTCGATCGCATAGCACACTCCCGTTCGCGCCACGCCGCGATAGGGAAGAATCGGCGGCTTGTTGGTTGCGACCGACCACGTGCGGCAGCGGAATCGATCCATCTTGTACGGTCCCGGCAGAATGCTGCCGACCTGCGCCGCTTCCAGGCACGCTGAAAACGGATATGACGAGTACGCGCCCGAATCCACGTGCGCATTGCATTCGACCGCGAGCAAGCGGCCGTCGCGATCCGCATAGCCGGTGATGTCGTAATCGTGTTCGCGGCAATTCGCATTCGCGGTGAGCTGCTCGCGGCGGTCCTCGATCCAGCGCACCGGCTTTTCCAGTTGCATCGCGAGCCAGCCGCAGCAGACTTCCTCGGGCAGCAGAATGCCCTTGTAACCGAAGCCGCCGCCGACATCGGGGGCGATCACGCGTACCTGGCCTTCGTCGAGGCCGAGACATTCCGCGAGTCCCGTGCGCGTGATGTGCGGCATTTGCGCGGACGTATGCACGATCAGTTGCGACAGGCGGCGGTCCCAGTGCGCGACGACGCCGCGCCCTTCCATCGGCGCCATGCTCTGGCGCGCGGTGCGCAACTTGCGATGCACGCGGATCGGCGCATCGCGGCGAATGGCGTCGAGATCGACGTCGGGATTCGCATCGACGAAGGTTTCGAGAAACACGTTGTCGCCCCAGTGCTCGTGCACCAGCGCTGAATCTTCGCGACGCGCGTCGAGCATGTCGACCACGGCGGGCAGTTCCTCGAAATCGACGAAGACCTGCGCGGCGATATCCTCGGCCGCGGCGCGCGTCGCCGCCACGCACATCGCGATGGTTTCGCCGACCTGGCGCACCTTGCCGCTCGCGAGCACGGGTTGCTGCGAGCTTTTGAAGCCCGCCAGGCCCGAGTTCGCTACGATGGGCTTCACGCCCTCCAGATCGGCGAGCGTATAGACGGCGTGCGCGTGCGCTTCCGGCTTTTCGATCCCGACGATATGGCCATGCGCAATCGGGCTGCGCACGAATGCCACGTCAACCATGCCGACCATGCGAATGTTGGGAACATATTCACCGCGCCCGTGCATGAAGCGTTCGTCTTCCTTGCGGGTCAGCGAGGCGCCGATGCCTTGCGGACGATGGATGTCGCTGCGTGTGTGGGGCCGTTTGATCATCGTATGAGCCTCGCGTTCTCAGGCGGCGCGCGCGAGCGGCAGCGTCGGTGAGACAGCGTCGTGACGCACGCCGTCGCGCAGGCAGAAAAGCGGCGACAGCATGCGCTCGGCGATGACCTGCGTGCCTTCGTTGTCCTCCAGAATCCAGCGGCCACGACGGTCGTCCAGCACGCTGATGTCCGCGCCCCGCCCCACTTGCAGCGAGCCGATCTGATCTTCCATGCCGACCATCTTCGCTGCGTTGCAGGTCGCCATCGCGACGACGTGCTGCAGCGGCAGGCCGAGCGCGAGCATGCTGGTCATCGCGCTGACGAGACTGAACTGCGTGCGGCCGAGGAACGAGTGTTCCTCGTCGGGATGGCTGTCGGGCGTGCCGGCGGGCGCGGGTACGTGCGTGTTGTAGCCGTGCATGTCGGCGCCGAGCGTGTCGGGCACGACGCCCGCATCGAGCACGATGCGCGCCGTCTTGAAGCTGAAATGCGAACCATGACCGACGTCGATCTTCAGGCCACGCGCGACCGCTTCATGCACGAGCGGATGCACTTGCCCGTTCTCCTCGACGAAGCCGCCCGGATGACGGCTGAACGGATGCGCGAGGATATCGCCGGGCTTGAGCGTCTCGACCACCTGATTGAAGATGGAATCGGCTTGCACCGGCAGCCCGCCGCTTTCAGGCTTCGGCCACAGCTGGCCGAAGTGGATATACAGCGGCAGTTCAGCGCCATGGCCGATCTTCGCGGCGATCTTCATCACGTCGAGACCCCAGCGCGCGAAGCCGCCGATTTCAGCGTGGGCCTTGATGCCCTTGACCAGATCGGCATTGGCGCGGATCGACTTGATGGTTGCGTCAACGTCGAGACATTCGGGGCGATACAGGTCCGGGTAGTAGTGACCTTCGAGCCCGCCAACGAGGTAAGCGGAAATGAAGGCCAGCACGCGCGTGGCCGAGCGTTCCGCCACGTAATGCCGGAAGCCAGGAATCGTGATGCAGCTTGGTCCGCCCTGATCGATGATTGTCGTCACGCCCGATTGCACGCCGCACTGATCCGCGTTGAGGCCGAAGCGGCCCGTGACGTACTGATAGACGTGGCTGTGCGTATCGATAAGGCCCGGCAGCACGAGCTTTCCGCTGCAGTCGAGCACCTCCGCCTGGCGCGCGTGAACCGCAATATCGGAGCCGATCCCGGCGATGATGCCGTTGTCCACCAGAACGTCGAGCGTGGCGTCGATCTTCTGGGCCGGGTCGACGACGCGGCCCCCTTTCAGCAGAACTTGTGACATGTACGGTGCGATAGGCGAGTTGGAAGATGCGTGGTGTACCGCAAATTGTGTGCCGATTTTTCATCACCGCATGAATAGTCGAATTTTCCATTTTCAATCATGGAGTTATCGGGATGCATCGGTTGTAGATGCGTGCCGTACCACGGAGTTCTCCATTCACGCCTCGCACCAACTCGGACACAGCCGGAGCATGCCCGCACCATGTGCAAGCGCGATGCATTGTTATGGTGACTCGTTGGTGTACCTCATATTTGCGACCGGCGATGAATTCGGCCTAGAATGCGCATTGAAGCGTCTTTCGCTCGCCCCTCTTTCTTCCGAGTCGCTTACATGCGAACCACTGTCACCGATCACATCGACATCAAAAGCATTCGTGCAGAGCTTGCGGAACGGCAAGCGCGCTCGCCGCTGTTTTCGCGGCCGGGCTTTCTGATCCGCCGTATGCATCAGATCCACACGTTCCTGTTCGTGCAGGAAACGAGCGAATTCAACATCACGCCGGTGCAATACAGTCTGCTCACCGCGCTGGAATCGCTCGGCGAGATGGATCAGAACTCGCTTGCCATCGAAGTCGGACTCGAGCGCTCCAGCGTCGCGGAAGTCATTCCGCGACTCAACGCACGCGGGCTCGTGACCCGCACGCAAGCCGCCCATGACAAGCGGCTGCGGCTCGTCAGGCTCTCGCCCGCGGGCAAGCGTCTGGTCAGAAAGATGGCCGACGCCGTGCAGCGCGCGCACGATCGCACCATCGAGCATCTGTCGCCCGTCGAGCGGGATGTCTTCATGCTCCAGATGATCCGGCTGGTGGAAGCCAACCACTCGGACGACCTCGTGCCCTTCCGGCTGCCCGACAGCCAGTTGCTCGCACAGGACGAAAGCGAAGCCGACGCGCCCTGATTTTTCCCGCTTGCCGGCGGCCTGCGTTTTTTGCGACGCGCGTTCCTTTGATAAGCTCTTCGGTCATGCCAGACATCAAGCTGAACATGACGCCCGACGAGCGCCCTGCTATCGCGCCACACGCGACGCTCACACGGGCGGATCGCGTCTACTACGCCCTGCGCGACGAAATCTTCGACATGCACCTTCTGCCGGGCGACCGGCTCACGGAAGGCGCCATCGCCGAACGCTTTGCGGTCTCGCGCACGCCCGCGCGAGAAGCACTGCAGCGCCTGCAAAGCGATGGCCTGATGCAAGGTTATGTGCGCGGCGGCTGGGAAGTCGTGCCGATCGACAACAAGCGGTTCGACGATCTCTACGAGATGCGTCAGATGATCGAAACCTTCGCCGTGCGGAAGCTTTGCAACAGCGAAACACCGCCGCCCGGACTGCAGCTCCTGCTCGATGCGCTCGACCGCGTCTGGAACGTCGGGCGCGCGCGGCGCATCGCCGATGGCCGCAAGCTCGTCGAGCTGGACGAAGCATTTCACCATGCGCTGGTCGCGGCCGCGGGCAACGACGAACTGACTTCGACGATGCAGCGCGTCACCGATCGCATTCGTGTCGTGCGTCGACTCGATCTCGTACGCGGCGACGGCATCGCAGAAACGTATGACGAGCACGCCGCCATTCTCGACGCCATTCGCCGCGGCGACGGCGCCCTGAGCGTCGAACGCGTGTCGCGTCACATTGGCGGCAGCCAGGCCAGCGTGCGCGGCCTCACCATGCAACGCCTGCTCGCCGCGCGCACCGCAGCAGGGCGTGAAGCCACCGCGCGCGCACCGGCGAGGCCTCGGCGCACCATCTGACGACGTAACCTGCCGTCGCTCCGGGTTCGCTGAGACAGCGCTGAAAGCCTTACCCGGCAAGCTTGATCAGGGTTTCCACCATGCCTTGGCACGGATCTCGCGTTGACTCCTTTCGTTGTATACAAGGAAACGTCAATGCCTCTGGAACACGCGCACGTCGCGGCCAACACACTCAATCCCACACGCGGATCGCGCGGCATGGCGGTCGCGCCGCACTCGCTCGCATCACAAAGCGCCCTCGCCGTCCTGCGTGAAGGCGGCAACGCAGTCGAGGCGATGATCGCCGCCGCCGCGACCATCGCGGTGGTCTATCCGCACATGAACAGCATCGGCGGAGACGGCTTCTGGCTGATCTCGCGCCCCGGTTACGCGCCCATCGGCATCGAAGCGTGCGGCGCGGCGGCGATGCGCGCCGACATCGAAACGTATCGCGCGCTGGGCCTGAGCGCGATTCCCGCACGCGGTCCGCTCGCGGCCAACACGGTCGCGGGCACCGTGTCCGGCTGGGACTTCGCGCAGCGCTTCTCGAAAGACACGCTCGGCGGCCGCTTGCCCGTCGCGCGACTACTCGAAGACGCCATTCATTACGCGCAGAGCGGCGTTCCCGTCACGCGCAGCCAGGCCGAGTGCATCTCAAGCAAGCGCGGTGAACTGGAAAGCGTGGCGGGCTTCGCGCAAACCTTCTTGCCCGATTCAAGCGCAC
Organism: Paraburkholderia sp. ZP32-5; assembly: GCF_021390495.1. Classification (NCBI taxonomy): domain Bacteria; kingdom Pseudomonadati; phylum Pseudomonadota; class Betaproteobacteria; order Burkholderiales; family Burkholderiaceae; genus Paraburkholderia; species Paraburkholderia sp. ZP32-5. The sequence continues at coordinate 1,115,700 of NZ_JAJEJP010000003.1, forward strand.
CGCGCAGCGGCGAGCGCTTTGTCAACGCACGTCTCGCCGCCACGCTCCGACAACTCGCCGATGCCGGTCTCGACGACTTCTATCGCGGCGATCTCGCGCGCAGCATCGCGAGCGATCTCGCGTCGCTGGAAACACTCGTCACGCTCGGCGATCTCGAACGGCACAGCGCCCGCGAACGCGCTCCGCTCGCCCTCAAGCACACGCTCGGCACCGTCTACAACATGCCGCCGCCGACGCAAGGACTCGTCTCGCTGCTGATTCTCGGCGTGCTGGATCGCGTGCTCACCGACGACATGGACCCGCTCGGCCCCGAGTTCGTACATGCGTGCGTCGAGGCGACCAAGCTCGCTTTCAAGGTGCGCGACCAACACGTGACCGATCCGGACCATATGCGAATCGATCCGGTTACGCAGCTCGGGCACGCGGCACTCGACGCGATGGCGAGCGAGCTGTCGATGTCGCACGCCGCGCCGTGGGGTAAAGGCCGTGGCCCTGGCGACACGGTCTGGATGGGTGTCATCGATAACGAAGGTATCGCGGTCAGCTTCATCCAGAGCATCTATCACGAGTTCGGCAGCGGCATCGTGCTGCCGCAGTCGGGCATCAACTGGCAGAACCGCGGCTGCAGCTTCTCGCTCGATGCATCGTCGCTCAATCCGCTGATGCCGGGCCGCCGCCCGTTCCACACGCTCAATCCGGCGCTCGCCCAGTTCGCCGATGGCCGCACGATGGTCTACGGCAACATGGGCGGCGATGGCCAGCCGCAGTCGCAAAGCGCGGTGTTCTCGCGCATCGCGCGCTTCGGCTGGAATCCGCAGGCCGCGATCGATGCGCCGCGCTGGCTGCTTGGCCGCACCTGGGGCCAGTCCACCGATTCGCTCAAGCTGGAAGCACGCTTCCCGGCCGAGACCATCGACGCGTTGCGCGCGCTCGGCCACGACGTGGAAGTGCTCGCCGCCTACGACGAAGCGATGGGCCATGCAGGCGCAATCGTTCGCTATCCCGATGGCTTGTTCGAAGCGGGAAGCGATCCGCGCAGCGACGGCGCCGCCGCGGGCTGGTAACGCCTCAGGCTGCATCGACCATGAAATGTTGTCTCACGTCCGGTCCGGCGTTTCGTCGGACTGCAGGGCATTTCTCATTCTTCTGATTCGCAAGGTAACCGGGGAACGCATATGAACACACGCATCCAGACGATGCACGACAATGCCGCCGCAAGCGCGCGCGCCGCCGCGACACATAATCGCTGGCTTCAGCTCGGCCTCGGCCTGCTCTGCATGATGGCCATCTCCAGCCCGCAATACGTGTGGACGCTGCTGACCAAACCGCTGTCGGCAAAGCTCGGCGTGCCGCTGCCGGAATTGCAGGTGACCTTCTCGCTGCTCATCATCTTGCAGACCTTCTTTTCGCCGTTCCAGGGCAAGCTGATCGACCGCTTCGGTCCGCGTATCCTGATCTCGCTCGGCACGGTGATGTCCGGTCTGAGCTGGGTGCTCGCGTCGATGGCCACGAGCACAACGATGCTCTATCTCACGTACGGTCTCGTCGGCGGCCTGGGCACGGGTATCGTGTATGTCGGTGTGGTCGGGTTGATGGTGCGCTGGTTCCCGGACCGCCGCGGCTTCGCGGCCGGCGCGGTGGCAGCGGGCTACGGCATGGGTGCGATCGTGACCACGTTTCCGATCTCGGCATCGCTGGCGGCGCGCGGCATCGACGCCACGCTATGGATTTACGGCATTGCGTTCGCGATCGTGGGCTTCGTCGCGTCGCAGGGCCTGCGCGTACCGCGCGATGTGGCGCCGGCGAAAGCATCGGCTGACGCGGCCTCAAGCGTGCCGAACCTTCGTCCTTCGCAGATGATCAGATCGCCGCTCTTCTGGCTGATGTTCGCGATGATGACGATGATGTCCACCTCGGGCCTCATGGTCACCTCGCAAATGGCAACCTTCGCGGCAGACTTCGGCATCACGAAGGTCGTCGTGTTCGGCATGGCCGCGTTGCCGCTCGCGCTGACCATCGATCGCTTCACGAATGGCCTTACGCGTCCGCTGTTCGGCTGGGTGTCCGATCACTTCGGCCGCGAAAACACGATGTTCGTCGCATTCGGGCTGGAAGGCGTGGCGATGGCGCTGTGGCTCCTGACGCGCGACAATGCCGTGCTGTTCGTGCTGCTTTCGGGTGTGGTGTTCTTTGGCTGGGGTGAGATCTTCTCGCTGTTCCCGTCCACGCTCACGGATACGTTTGGCACCCGCCACGCCACCGAGAACTACGGCTGGCTTTACATCTCGCAGGGCATCGGCTCGATCTTCGGCGGGCCACTCGCGGCGCTCCTGCATCAGCATGCGGGAAGTTGGGTGCCCGTGTTCAACGTAGCGATCACGCTGGACATCGGCACCGCGGCGCTCGCGCTGTTCGTGCTAAAGCCGATGCGCGCGCGCTTTCTCAAAAAGTGACGGCATAAACGTCAAACCGGTCGAGACGTCGCCCGAATGGCCGCGGTAGTCTGCAAACTGCCGTAGGCCTCGCATCCGTCGAAAGACAGCAACGGCTCATTCCGCGACATTTTTAAACAGCCCCCCTACCGTCCCCCCGCCCCCCTCCGCCGCAACCATTCCCCAACCACCAGCAACGAAGTCGAAAACACCACGAGAATCGTCGCCAACGCCACGATGGTCGGCGTAATACTGTCGCGAATCCCGCTGAACATCTGCCGCGGGATCGTCACCTGATCGGGTCCGGCCAGAAACAGCGTAATGACGACTTCATCGAACGACGTCGCGAACGCGAACAACGCACCCGACAGCACGCCGGGAAGAATCAACGGCAACGTCACGCGAAAAAACGTCTCCACACGCGCCGCACCGAGACTCAAACTTGCATTCACAAGCGCCCTGTCGAAGTTCTTCAACACCGCACTGACCGTGGTCACGACGAACGGCGCACCGAGCAATGCATGCGCGATGATCAGCCCGATGAACGTGCCCGCCAGATGCAGCCGCATATAAAACAGGTACATGCCGACAGCAACCACGACCAGCGGCGCCACCAGCGGCGACAGAATCACCGCGGTCAACAGGCGCTTGCCCGGAAAGCTCGCGCGGTCGAGTCCGAGCGCGCACAGCGTGCCGAGCAACGTGGCCAGCACCGTGGCGCTCGGCGCGACGATGAAGCTGTTGCGAATCGCGCGCCACCAGATGTCGGAGGTGAACAGCACCCGATACCAGTGCAGCGACCAGTGCGTCACCGGGTACACGAGGAACGAATCCGCCGAGAACGACAACGGCACCAGTGCCAGGATCGGCAGCGCCAGATAAGCAAGCAGCCCATAGCACAGCACGCGCAACGCGACGTACCAGATCTTCTCCGGCAAGCCAACGGAAGGCTCGAAAGCAGGTATAAGTTTCACGGCGAGTCTCACGGCGCGGCGACCTCCCTGAACACGTGCCGGCGCCCCGCCATCAGCATCCGGTAGACGACGAACAGCAGCGCGGTCGCGACGAGCAGCAGCACACTCAACGCGGCGGCGAGCCCCCAGTCGATCGACGTATTGGTGAAATAGGCGATGTAATAGCTGAGCATCTGATCCCCCGCGCCGCCGAGCAACGCCGGCGCGATGTAGTAGCCGAGCGCGCTGACGAACACGAGCAATGCGCCCGCCGCGACACCAGGCGCAGTCAGCGGCGCGTACACCCGCCAGAACGCGCTGAACGGATGACTGCCGAGCGAGATCGCCGCGCGCTGATAGGTCGGCGGAATGCCTCGCATCACCGCGTGCAGCGGCAACACCATGAACGGAATCAGGATGTGCACCATCGAGATGACAACCCCCGTGCGGTTATAGAGCAGATCGAGCGGCGTATCGACGACATGCATCGCCAGCGCCAGCCGGTTGATCACCCCTTCGCGCGGCAGCACGACCATCCACGCGGCAATGCGCACCAGAATCGAGGTCCAGAAAGGGATCAGCACCGCCATCAGCACGATCCGTTGCCTCGCCGCCGGCAGCCGGCTCATCCAGTACGTAAGCGGAAAGCCGAACACGACCACCAACGCGGTCACCACCGCGCTGATCCAGAATGTGCGGCCGAGGATCGGCAGAAACACCCGTTGATCGGGCGGCTGCATCACGATGCTGCCCGACGCGTCGAGGCGGCCATCGACCGCGCGCAGCAGATAGACAGCCGTCAGAGGCCGCACCGCGCGCGCGATCACCTGCCACGTTTGCGGCTCGCCCCAATGAGCGTCGGCGGCGATCAGATCCGCCTGGATCGCGGCGGGGTCGCGGGTCACCGCCGACGTCCCCGCGCTCTCAGCAAGATGGTCCAGATGACGGCGCGTGCGCAACAGCAATTGCCGCATGCCGGGTTCGTCGCGATTCAAGCGGTCTGATGCGTCGCCGAGCGTGCCGGCATCATCGGCCGCGAGGATATCGGCCGACAGCGCGCCAAACGCGGCAGCGGGTGGCAGCGGCGTGTCGTGCCACGTGGCGAGCGCGCGCGCCGTGCCCGGAAACGCGGTCGCAACCGTCGGGTCCCAGGCGGCGCGCGTCAACAGGCTCGCGATCGGCACCACGAAAAACACCAGCATGAACAGCGCAAGCGGCGCGATCAACAGCAGCGCCCCGCCCACGTCGCCGCGCGAGCGCGGCACCCGCGCGGCGCGCGGGCGTGCGGCCGCGAGCGGCAGCGCCGCCGCGTCGACCACGCTGCCCACCTCGCTAGCGCCCGACGGATTCGCCATGGCCGTCACCCGTTCAGCGCGCCGCCCACGCGGCGAAGCGCTGGTCCAGATCGTCGCCGTGCTCGTCCCAGAACTCGCGGTCGTTCACGACGCCGACCTTTGCATGCTCAGGCGTGTTCGGCAGGTTTTTCAGCTGCTCGGGCGACATCATCGCGAGCGCCTTGGTATTGGCCGGGCCGCCTGGCTGCTTCGCCAGGAACGCGGCCTGCGGGCCGGCGCCGCTCACATAGTTGATGAACTTCAGCGCGTCGTCTTTCATCGGCGAGCCTTTCGGAATGACCCAGTAATCGTAGTCGGAGATCGCGCCGTTCCATACGATGTCGAGCGGCTGCCCGGTCTTCTGCGCGGTGATGATGCGCCCGCTGAACACGGTCGACATCGCGACATCGCCCGACACGAGGAACTGCGCCGGTTGCGCGCCCGCATCCCACCACTGGATGTTGGGCCTCAGTTCGTCGAGCTTGTGAAACGCGCGGTCGACACCTTGCGGCGTGGCAAGCACCTTGTAGACGTCGGCGGGTTTCACGCCGTCGGCCATCAGCGCGAATTCGAGGTTGCCGCGCGCGGTTTTACGCATCCCGCGCTTGCCCGGAAATTTCTTCGTGTCCCAGAAGTCCGCCCAACCGGTCGGCGCGGTCTTCAACTGCTTCGTGTTGTACGCGAACGTATTCGCCCACGCGAAAACCCCCACGCCGCAGCGCGTTTTCGCCGCCTTATCGAGCTGGCTGCCTTCCGGAATCTTCGACCAGTCGATGTGTTCGTACATGCCGCTGTCGCAACCGCGGCCCACGTCGGTCGATTCGACCTCGACGACATCCCAGCTCACCTGCTTGCCGTCGACCATCGCCTTGACCTTCGCCTGTTCGCCCGAATACGACGACGCCGTCACGTCGATGCCCGTCGCGGCCTTGAACGGTGCGATGAAGGCGCCTTGCTGCGCATCGGCCAGCGTTCCGCCGTAGTTCACGACGGACAGCGGGCGCGCGAACACGCCGCCGGAAAGCGATTGAAGTACGCATGCGACCGCCACTGCGCCGACCCATTGAGTATTACGCATGATGTCCACTCCGATTGACTGAAAAAGCGTTATGCGAAGATCCGCACGTGTTGTTCGGCAAAACGCAGTACGACCGCGTCGCCGTTTTTTATGCCACCGAGGTCCGCGTCATCGAGCGGCACCTTGACGAACCCTGAAGCCTGCCCAGCCAGCGAGAAGCGGAACCGCACGTGGTCGCCGAAATACAGCGTCCCTTCCGAGCGCGTGCGCATCGCATTCACGGTCGCCGTCCAGTTCTCCGCGCCTGCGCGTTCGCCCAGCGCGATACGCTCCGGACGCACACAGGCGCGCACCGTATCGCCGACGCGCGGTGCGCCGATCACCCGGCCCACCAGCAATTCACCACCGGGCAGCGCAACTTCGCCGCGCTCGCCATCGAGCGACGACAGCCGGCCGACGAACACATTGGTATCGCCGACGAAATTCGCGACGATGCCGTTGCCCGGTGTTTCATAGAGCGCATCGACGCGGTCGATCTGCTGAATCCTGCCGGCGTCGAACACCGCGACGCGATCGGACATCGTCAGCGCTTCGCTCTGGTCGTGCGTCACGTAGACGAAGGTCAGGCCGAGCTTGCTGTGCAGATCCTTCAGCTCGATCTGCATGTGCTCGCGCAACCGTTTGTCGAGCGCGCCGAGCGGTTCGTCCATCAACACGAGACGCGGGTTGAACACCAACGCGCGCGCGAGCGCAATACGTTGCTGCTGGCCACCCGACAAACTCGCCGGCAGGCGCGCGGCGTACTGGTTCATTTGCACCATGTCGAGCGCGCGTTTGACAGCAGCCTGCTTCTCCGCCGCGCCGACTCTGCGCACCGTCAACGGATAAGCGACGTTCTGCGCGACCGTCATATGCGGAAACAGCGCGTAGTTCTGAAACACCATGCCGATGTTCCGCTTGTGCGGCGGCGTGACGTTCAGCAGCGTGTCGCCGAGCCAGATCTCGCCCTCGGTCGGCGACTCGAAGCCCGCCAGCATCATCAGGCAAGTGGTTTTGCCCGATCCCGACGGCCCGAGCAGCGACAGAAATTCACCCTCGTAAATATCCAGATCGAGCCCATCGACCACGCGATTGACGCCGTCGTAGCTCTTGGCGACGCCCCGAAAACGCACCAGCGGTTTGCGGTCATTGCTCATGTTGGCCTCCTCCCTGCTGTCCGGTTCGACGCTGTGTACGCGTTCTTCAAGACATCGCGGCGACGACGAGATCGCCCATCTGCGCAGTGCCGACGCGCTTCGTGCCCGCCTCGACGATATCGGCGGTCCGATAGCCGGACGCCAGCACCCGCCGCACCGCGCGTTCGATACGCGTGGCCGCCGCATCGTCGGCGAAGCTCATGCGCAGCATCATTGCAGCGGACAGAATCGACGCCAGCGGATTCGCAATGTCCTTGCCGGCGATGTCCGGCGCGCAGCCATGCACCGGCTCGTAGAGCCCCTTCGTGCCCTCGCCGATCGATGCCGACGGCAACATGCCGATCGAGCCCGTCAGCATCGACGCCTCGTCCGACAGGATGTCGCCGAACAGATTGCCGGTCACGATCACGTCGAAATGCCGGGGCGTGCGCAGCAGCGACATCGCCGCGGCATCGATATACAGGTGTTCGAGCGTGACATCGGGATACTCGTGGCCGACCTCTTCCATCACGTCGCGCCATAGCTCCATCGATTCGAGCACGTTGGCCTTGTCGACCGAGCACACGCGCGACTGACGCTTGCGCGCGGTGCGAAATGCGACGTGCGCAATGCGCCGGATCTCCGTTTCGTCGTAGCGCATCGTGTTCACGCCGACGCGTATGCCGTTCTCGACGCTCACGCCGCGCGGGCTGCCGAAATACAGATCGCCGGTCAGTTCGCGCAGAATCAGCAGGTCCAGTCCGTCGATATGCGAGGCTTTCAGCGGCGACGCGCCGAGCAGCTCCGGATACGTAACCACCGGCCGGAAGTTCGCGAACAGCTGCAGTTCCTCGCGCAAGGTCAGCAATGCGTCGCCGGGACGAAGGCCGCGCGGCAGCGCTTCATACTCGAAGCCGCCTTCGGCGCCGAACAGGATCGCATCGGCGTCGTGAGCAAGTTGCCGCGTTGCGGGCGGCAGCGGGTGGCCGGTGCTGTCATAGGCGCAGCCGCCGATCAGCGCGTGCTCGAATTCGAGCGGCATGCCTTCGCTGATGAGCACGTCCAGCACCTTGAGCGCCTGAGCCGTCACTTCGGGGCCAATCCCGTCGCCGGGAAGCACTGCGATTTTCATGGATCGTCCTTTGTTGTCCTGTATCAGTTCTGGTCGGTTCTGTGTTGAGCTACGAAGCGTTCGGGATCGGCGCGCGGACGACACCATGACGGCGCTCGAAGTCGTCGATCTGCGCGGCAAGCCGCAACGTGATGTCGATTTCGTCGAGACCGCCGAGCAGCGCTTCCTTCGAAAACGGATCGATGTCGAACGAAACCGTCTCGCCATCGGGTGCGATCACGCGTTGCGCCGGCAGATCGACCTTCACGCGCGCCGCGCTATCTCCACGCAACAACGCGCTCACGTGCGCGACGAAAGCGGCATCGGCCCGCACCGGCAACACGCCGTTCTTCAGACAGTTGGTAAAGAAGATGTCGCCGAACGTGGTGCCGACAATCGCGCGAATGCCGAAGTCGGCCAATGTGTGCACCGCCTGTTCGCGCGATGAACCGCAGCCGAAGTTCGGCCCGGTCACGAGGATTTGCGCGTGCGCATAGCCGGCGCGGTTCAACACATAGTCCGGACGCAGTTCGCCGGACTGCGGATCGAAGCGCTGATCGTGGAAGAAGTAGCGTCCATAGTCGTCGCGGCGCGCATGCATGAAGCGCGCGGGCAGGATCTGGTCGGTATCGATGTCGGCGGCGGGCAGCGGCACCGCGACGGCATCAAGCGTGGTCAGCGGTTGCATCGCGCAGCAACTCCCGATAGTCGACGATAAAGCCCGTTACGGCGGCGCCCGCCGCCATGCCGGGACTCATCAGATGGGTGCGCACGCCACGTCCCTGGCGTCCGACGAAATTGCGGTTGGTGGTGGACGCGATCCGCTCGCCCGAGCGGCCTTCGTCGCCGTTGATCGCGAGGCACATCGAACAGCCGGGCTCGCGCCACTCGGCGCCGGCCGCGATAAAAACGCGGTCGAGCCCTTCCGCGATCGCCGCGTTCTGCACCGCGCGCGAACCCGGCACGATCAGCGTCGGCACGCGAACGCGCCGGCCACCCAGTACCGCTGCCGCGGCGCGCAGATCTTCGAGGCGGCCATTGGTGCAGGAGCCGATAAAGACGCGATCGACCGCGACGCCTTCGATGGGCTGCGCGGGCCGCAAGTCCATATAGTCGAGCGCCGCGAGCGTGCGCTCGCGCTCGGCCGCATCGTCGAGATCGGCGGGATCGATGACCGCGCCATCGATCGGCGTCGATTGCGAAGGATTCGTGCCCCAGGTCACCATCGGCGCGACGCGTGCCGCGTCGAGCGTCACCTCGCGCGCGAACGTGGCGCCGGCATCGGTTTGCAAGCTCCGCCATTGCGTCACCGCGGCATCCCATTCGGCGCCTTGTGGCGCGAACTCGCGGCCGCGCAGCCAGGCGAACGTCTTGTCGTCGGGGGCGATCAGACCGGCGCGCGCACCGGCCTCGATCGACAGATTGCACAGCGTCATGCGTGCCTCGATCGACAGCGCGCTGACCGCCTCGCCCGCGTACTCGACCACGTGCCCGACGCCGCCCGCCACGCCGATCCGCGCGATCATCGCAAGCGCGAGATCCTTGGCCGTGACACCGGCGGCAAGCCGGCCCACGAACGACGCGCGCATGGTCTCGGGACGGCGTTGCCACAGCGTTTGCGTCGCCAGCACGTGCGCGACTTCCGATGCGCCGATGCCGAAGCCGAACGCGCCGAGCGCGCCGTGCGTCGACGTATGGCTGTCGCCGCACACCACCGTCATGCCCGGCAGCGTCAGCCCCTGCTCCGGACCGGTCACGTGCACGATGCCGTGGCGCGGATCGTCGAGCGCGAACATCGACACGTGTTGCTCGCGGGTGAAATGAATCAGGCTTTCGACGAGTTCGCGCCGCTCGGCATCGACGACATCGGCAATCGAGCGGCCGCGTGACGGCGCGTAGTGGTCGGCCATCGCAAACGTCGCGTCCGGCCGCCGTACACGCAGACCCTTGCGCTTGAGCGTGTCGAACGTGTCGCGCGGCAGGTCGTCGCCGACGTAGTGCCGGTCGATGTAGATCAGCGTATGCCCGTCATCGCGCGCGTGGACGACATGCCGTTCCCACAGCTTGTCGAACAGCGTACGCGCGGGTGTCGAAGTGGAAATCACACAGGCTCCGTGAGGTGCCGCCGGATGGGCGGTATCGATGGAGCTCAGTCTGCGTGCGACAAAAATGCGGCTGAAGACGTATTTCGGAACACACGCTGCGTGAACCGCGATGGCTGACGTTGCTGCGATGCATCGCAACGGGCAGCCGTGCGCTCGGGTATGCGCGCCGGTACGCGCTCAGGTACGCGTGTATTCAGGTGGTGAGGAAATCGACGAGCACGCGCGTCGCGGTCGGCAACTCTTCGCCCTGACGGATGCAGAGTTTGTGCAGCCGGCTCGCCCATGGCTCGTCGAGCGGAATTTCCGCGATGTGCATCGCGGCCGCGCGGCCCGTGACGAAATAGTCCGGCACCACGCCGATGCCGAGTTCCGCCTGAGCCATCCGGCACACCGCGTCGAAGCCGGCCACGCGGATGCGCGATCGCAACGTACGTCCCGCTTCGCAGGCAAGGCGCTCGACCAGCGTCTGGATCGAGCTGTACGGCTCCTGCATGATCAACGTGTGGTCGAGCAGTTCTTCGAAGCGCAGGTTGCGGCGCCCGACGAGCGGATGATTGGCCGGCGCGACGACCACGAGCCGGTCCACATAGCACGGCATCACGTCGAGATTGTCGACCGGCTGGTCGCCCCAGAATATGCCGAGGTCGGCCGCGCCTTCGCGCACTGAATGAACGACGCCGGTGCTGGTATCCGGCCGCAGTTCGACGGTCACGTTCGGGTAATCCCGCATGAAACGGCCCAGCGCGTCCGGGAAAAAGCCGAACAGCGCCGACTCGTTGGCCGACGCGCGAATATGTCCGCGTGCACCCTTCGACTCCGCGGTGAATTCCGCCATCTCGCTTTCGAGCCGCGTCAGATCGCGCAGGATACGGCGCGAATGACTGAGCAGCGCTTCGCCCGCGCTCGTCAACGTGACGCCGCGACGATGCCGTTCGAGCAGCGGCGCGCCCAGCGCAAGCTCGAGATCCGCGAGACGCTTGCTGACCGCCGACGGCGCCAGGTGCTCGCGCTCGGCGGCTTTCGCGATGCTTGCTTCCTCGACGACCGCGATGAAGAGCCGCAGCGTCACGAGGTCGAGACGCGATACGAGCTGACTGCGAAATGGTGGCGGCTGGGTTTTGTCCTGGTCTGCGCTGTCGGGCCGGTTCTGAAGCATGTTTTTGCTGTCCGGGATTGATGGAACTATCGCTGGATGAGTCTCCGGCATGCGCGCAACTACACGTTGCGACGGCTGATGCCGTGCGACGGATTGTACGCAGTCAATATTGTGGAGGTCGATAGGTCCGCGACGGCGGTGCGATGCGCAGAGGTGCGCTGAAGCAGGCAGTTGATTCCCGCGACGCCTTAACAAGACGCTGCGGGCGATACGTTAGACAGATTCCAACGGCAAGACGCTTTTAACCAGCCGATGCGATGCGCGGGCCGAGCCAGTCGAGCACGACCTTAAACACCTGTTCGCTGTTCGTGTCCATCATCATCATGTGCGTATTGCCACGGATGCCGAGCGCGGGCAGATCAAGCCGCTCCGCCTGTCCGCCGGCGGCATTCCACGCCGCGATCGATGCATCCGCATGATCGGCAAGCGCACGCCAATGCGCGCTTTGCTCGATGAAATCGCCGAACACCATCAGCGCCGGCTTGCCGGCCAGATCTCCTTCGAACGAAGCCGGCACGCCGTGCGGTTCGAGCGCGACGCAGGCGCGCACCAGATCGCGCGCCTCACTCGCAATACCGGCTGCGCCGCATACGAGACCGCCACCCTGACTGAAGCCAAGCAGCGCGCACGGACCGATACGCTTGACGACTTCGATCAGCGCCTGCTGCTGCAAGCCGCGCGTGCTCGGCCAGCGCGGCACGGTTTGCGCCGACAGGCCCGGCATCGCCTCCGATGGAAACCGGTGGCCCGCATAATCGAAGCGGTAAATCTGCGCGGCCTCCTCATCGCTGCGCGACAGCGGACGATCGGGCCACACACCGTCGAGCGCGCAGAAGCCCGCGCGCCCGCGCTCGATGTTATCCACCACGTACACCGACACGCCCGCTTCCAGCAGCAGTTGCAGCCAGCCCGGTCGGCCGTCCGGCGTGTCTTCCCACATCGCGCCCGTCAGGCCGCCGCCATGCATCAGCACGAGCGGCACCTCGTAGCGCGGCGCGGCCTGCAGAAAATACTGCACGTACGCGGCCTCGATCCAGTACGTGCCGTTCGGATCGTATTCGCGCGTCTCCGTCGACGATAACGTCACCTGATACGGCGTTTGCCCCGCGACACTCACGCGCCGCCCGCCGACGAAAAAGCTGCCTGTCTTGCGAAGTGTAATCATCGTCCGTTCCCGCTCATGCCGACATGTCGCCATTATGTTGCAGCATGCTCACACGCGCACCGCGCTCAACGTCTCGGGCGCGAACAACTCTTCCGGCTTGAGCAGACGATGGCACACGCCCTGTTCATAGCCGAACTTCAGAAACGCTTCGAGCGTGGTCCGGTTCGGCTCCAGTCCGTAGGGCCACACGTCGGCGCCGAACAGTGCCTGTGCTTCGGCCAGACGCGCGGGCATCCATGGCAGCGGGAAGTGCGAACAGGTGATATCGCTGAGCCGGTGCAGACTGTTGCGCTTCGCTTCCTCGAACGCCTTGACCAGATTGCCCGCGATCCAACGATTCTTTTCGAAGGTGTCGCGACGCATCACCATCAGATGCATGATCGGAAAAATGCGCGTGGCCTCGTAGTACTCGCGCTCGCTGTCGATAAAGCTCGGGAAAAGCCGCACGATCTCGTCCGCGCGTTCGCGCTCCGGCTCGGGCGGCCGCGCGCTCAGCACCGCATCGAGCTTGCCGTCGAGCAGCAGCGAGGTCAGCGAATGGCCCGGCTCCGCGCGATACGACACACCTTCCGGCACGCGCACGTTGACTTTCTCCTTGCGCCCCGCCTGATTCACGCCGCCCTGCACCCATTCGATCTCGGACAGCGGAATACCGAGCGAATGCGCGATCCAGCCGCGCGAATAGATCGCGGCCGTTTGTGCCCACTCGGGGATGCCGATGCGCTTGCCGCGCAGATCTTCGGGGCGCCGCACCGGACCATCCCGGCGCACATACAGCGACGACTGCCGAAACGAGCGCGACGGAAACACCGGCAGGCCGACGAGCCGGTCATCGCCCTGCGAGCGCAGCGATGAAAACTTGCCGAACGACATCTCCGAAACGTCCCACTCCTGGAAATGCGTGGTGCGATAAAAGATCTCTTCGACATTGAGCACCGACGGCACCAGTTCGATGCCTTCAGGCTGCACGCGTCCACTGACGAGGTCACGCACGTGGTCGTAATCGCTGACGGCGAGGCTCAGGCTTAGTTTCGACATATCGACTCTCTTCGGTATGAAAAATTGAATGGATGTTTCCGCGCGCACCCCTCTGTGCGCGCGTTTGAACGTGTGGGTTTCAATGCGCGGGTTTCAGTGCGCGAGTTTCAGTGTGCATTGGTGACGACGACATGCGGCTGCGAAGGCCCGACCGTCAGCACCAGCATCGCCGTCATCAGCACCGCGACGCCGATCGCCGCGAACATCACGCCGGGGCCGCCCGACAACTGCTGCAAAATGCCCGCCACGGCCGGCCCGAACATCGCGCCGACGCGCGACAGCCCGAGAAACACGCCGACGCCCGTGCCACGCATCTCGGTCGGATAGGCGGCCGCGACGAGGTTGTTCAGCACGATCTGCGAGCCGACCACGAAGGCGCCCGCGCCGGCCACGGCGATCATCGTCGTGGTGCGGTCGGTCGCCCAGGCGAGCAGTGCGACCGTCGCCGCGCCGAGCACATACGACGCTGAAATCACTCGGCGCCGATCGCCGACGCGGTCCGACACGTAGCCCGACACCAGCCCGCCGACCACCGCCATGCCGGCGAACAGCGAGCCATACGCGAAGCTCGACGACAGGTTTTCACCGCGCTTGAGCATGATCGTCGGAAGCCAGCCCGACAGGCCGTAAGCCGAGAACAGGCTCAACGAGCCGGCGGCCCAGAAGCTTAGCGTGCGCAGCCGGTACTCGCGCGACAACAGCAGCGCGAGCGGACTTCTGCGCGACAGCGGACCACCCGACGCGAACTGCCCCGCGTCATAGACTGCCGCGCGCTCCGGGCGCAAGCGGTACAGCAGCGGCTTCACTTCGTCCCAACGGCCGCGGCTGGCGAGAAAGCGCGGCGACTCCGGCAGCCACAGTTGAATCGCCAGCGCGAACACCAGCGCGGCGCCGCCCATGTAATAGAGGCTCTGCCAGCCGTAATGCGGCGTGAGCCACGCCGCGATCAGCCCCGCCGACGACGAGCCGCTAACCCAGCCGAGCGAGAAGAACACGGTCGTGAACACATTCGACGAACGCTTCGGCGCGATCTCGTTGATATAGGTGATCGCGAGCGGCATCAGCAGGCCGAGCGCGAGCCCCATCACGATGCGCAGCGCCATGTACGACGCGAGGCTGTGCGCGAACAGTGCGATCGCGACACTCATCGCGCCCGAACCCCAGCAGCCGAGCAGCAGAATGCTGCGCCGTCCGAAGCGGTCGCCGAGCAGGCCGCTGACGGCCGAGCCCGCCGCGAATCCGGCGAGCCCGCTCGACAGCATGATGCCGATACGGGTCGGCGACAAACCCCACGGCCCCGCCACGTAATGGACGATATAGGCCGAGTTGTACAGGTCGTAGCCGTCGAACAGCAGGATCAGCGAGATCAGAATACCGAGCCGTATATGAAAGCCGCCGAGCCGCGCGTCCTCCAGTTCCTGGCGCACGTCGATACGCCCCGCCGGCATCGACACCTTGTGTTGAGCCATGTTGTTCTCCGTTATCAGAAGCTGTGTTTGATGCCGATCATGGCACCGGTCTGGTTGCTGCCCGTCGTCACGTCGCCGATGGCGCGCACGCCGATGTTCAGCCCTTTGGAATTGCTGATGTAAGACGCTTCGGCGTAGATATCCGTACGCTTGGACAGGAAGTAGTCGGCGAGCAGCACGCCGCTGGTGGCCTTCTGGCCGGTGCCGCGAATGCGCTCCTGATAGCCGCCGAGCGAGATCGTCAACGGCGCATTGACCTGCCAGGAGGTGCCCAGCCAGTACAGCAGCGAGCTTTGCAGCGTCGACGTGTTGCGGATGTTCAGCCAGCGCGTGCCCACGTACGCCTTGACCGGTCCGAATGCGTAGGTCGCGCCGCCGACCACGCGCATCTGCGTGTAGTCTTGCGTCGCGATCGACGTGCCCTGCATCTGGTCATAGGCGACACCGACATTCGCGGGGCCCGTTGCATATTGCAGCGAGAAGCTGTATTCGCGGCCGACCTTCGAATGCCCCGGCACCTGCGCGCCGTTGGCGATCGTCGAATCGAAGCCCGAGCTGTACAACGCGCCGAAGGTTACGCCGGAGAAACGCGCGAGATAGCGCACCGAGTTATCGGCGCGGCCGACCAGCGTCGCATCGTAGCCCTGCGCCGAATAGCTCGGATTGAACTGCAACGGGTCGTACACGAACATCAGTTCGTACAGCAGGTTGTATTGCCGGCCGAGCGTCAGCTCGCCGTAACGCGTACTCACACCGACGTACGCTTTGCGGCCGAACATGCGGCCGCCCTGGCCGAGCGTGCCGTTGTTCAGCGAGAAGCCATTTTCGAGATCGAATATCGCCTTGATGCCGCCGCCGAGATCCTCGACGCCGCGCAAGCCCCAGCGCGAACCCGCGAGGCTGCCGGACTGCATGCGCACCGCGGTGCCGGACGTACCGTTCGGACCGGGCACGTGATTGGCCACTTCGATACCGACATCAGTGATGCCATACAGCGTCACGGAGCTTTGTGCATAGGCACAAGGCGCGATCGCGCAGGACATCGAGAGTGCTGCGAGAGTAAAGCGTCTCTTCACTGGAGTGTCTCCTGAGTTTTTCTATTCGTCTGTGGGGATGGGGTCGCCCTCCCCCGATCGACAGCGCGGCGCGCGTTGCCGAACGTCGACAAACCAGCCCGTGAAATCACGAGTGGTATTGTCTTCGGTTGGCTTGACCGCCGGTTAGCCGATTCGGCGGTTCAGGCTGGTTCAGCTCACTTCGGCTCGCCTCAGTTGAGGCGTGGTGGTTCGCGGCGCGGCTGCGGCAACGGCAAGCCGAGCCCCGCCTCGATCGCGAGCGCATACAGACGCAGGCCGAGCGCGAGATCCGACACGCCCATGCCCATCGCCTTGAACACGGTGATGTCGTCGGAAGCGGTACGGGCCTGCTGTTGCGCGATCACATCGCATAGCGGGCTCACTTCGTTCCATGCGTTACGTGCGCCGTATGCGCGTACGAACTCCGTCGACAGACGCTGCGCCGCGCCGAGATCGTCGACGACCGCGCGCGTGCAACGGGCGAACACATCGTCGGCCAGTTCGATGCGCTCTTCGGTGATTGCGCCGACCGCGTTGACGTGCGTGCCGCGCGCAAGCATCGACGCGGACAGAAACGCTTCGGTCGCGCGCGTCACCGTGGTGACGATCGGTGCATCGGCAACCGCGGCTTCCACCGACGCGGCCTCGACGATCTCGATGTCGAACTTGTCGCGCGCCCGCTCGACGAATGCGCGCCGCTTGTCCGGCGTCGGGCTATACACGCGCACGAGTTTCAGCCGACGCACCGCGGCCACCGCGGCCAGTTGCGCGAGCGCCTGCTTGCCGGTGCCGATCAGCGCGAACACGTCGGCATCGGCCCGCGCGAGCCACTTCGTCGCGACACCTGAAATGCCGCCGGTGCGCATCTGACCGAGCGCGAACGCTTCGAGAATCGCCTTCAACTGACCGTTCGCGCTATCGAACAGAATCAGCAGCGGACACGCGCCGCCTTCGGTATGCGCCCACGTCTTGGTGCCGACGATGCTGGCCTGCTGATACGCGGCGCCGATCGCGTGCAGATTGTTATGCCCCCACGCAACATGCGTCTTGCCCATGTTGCGCGCCGCGCCGCTCGCCTGTTGCGCGAGGCCGGCTTCGAGCGCTTCGATCGCGCCCGACAGATTCATCAGCGACACGATCTGCTGCTCGGAAATCCACACCGGAGTGTTCATCGCGTTCATGGTTGATCCTCGAAAATCGACGGCACCGGCGGCGTCAGCCGCAGCGTGTTGACGGCCAGCGCGTGCGTCACATAGCGGCCGATCAGCATCACGAACGCCATCGCTTCGGCGGGCGTGACGAGTTGGGCGAACGCGTCGAACTCGTCGCGCACATCGAGTCCGCGTGTGCGCAGCGCTTTCAGCGCGTAGATTTGCGCTGCCTTGTCGACGTCGTTCAACTCACTCGCCGCGACGGGATCGAGCTGGTTGATCTGCGCGATCCACGTGCGCGGAAAACCGAGCTTCTCACTCAGGCGTTCATGCTGATGACGCTCGTAGCGGTTCTCCATGAAGCTCGCCACCGTCAGCGCGCCGAGTTCGGTGAGCCGGTCGGGCAGCGCGTCCTTCAACGCATCGGTGAAATGCATGAAGTTCAGGATCACGCCGGGCGCATTGCCCGCGCACTTGAACAGCTCGCCGAGATAACGCAGGCGCTCGACGCGCGGCGTCAGATAAGCAGCCAGATCGGGCCGCAGGTCGGCCATCTCCAGCCGTGGAATCCTGTCGCTCATCGGTGTCTCCGTGGGTTGTTGTTCGCGTTATGGTTCACGTTGCGGTTCACGTTGCCGCGCTCAGATTAGCCCCGCACGATCGAGCACGCCGTCGAGCCGTGCTTCCAGTTCGCGCGTGGCGGGCATCATCGGCAGGCGATGTTCGTTGGCCGGCAACAGCCCCATGCGCTTCATCATGTATTTGATCGGAATCGGATTCGTGTCGTAGAACACCGATTGATTCAGCTCGAACAGCGCGAAATGCAGTGCGCGCGCCGCCGCGTAATCGTTGCGCTCGACCGCCTCGACCAGTTCGGCGACCTTGCGCGGCGCGAGATTGCCGACCGCATTCATCAGCCCGCACGCGCCGACCGCGAGCATCGGAAAGCTCAACTCTTCGAGACCGACGAACACACGCCAGTCGGGACCGAACTCGTCGAGCATGTGCGTGACGAAGCCCATGTCGTTGACCGCGTGCTTCATGCCGACGAGATTCGGCACGCGCTCGCGAATCGCTTTCACGGTGGCGAGTTCCATGCTGACCGCCGCGCGCCCCGGAATGTGATAGATCAACAGCGGCTTTTCGGTGCGTGCGCCGATGTCCGCGTAGTACTCGACGAGCCCGCGCTGCGGCGGACGGATGTAGTAAGGCGTGACGATCAGCATGCCGTCGACGCCGGCCTTGTCCGCGTGCTCGGTCAGCTCGACCGTTTCCGCATGCGATTGCGAGCCCGTCGCGGCCAGCACCGGCACGCGGCCCGCCGCGGCTTCGAGCGCGACGTCGACCAGACGATTGCGCTCGGCCACCGTCAGCAGACTCGGCTCGGCGGTCGTGCCGTTCACGAGCACGCCGTGACCGCCGCTGACGATCTGCCAGTCGACGAGCCGCGCATAGGTTTCGTAGTCGACGGCCTGGTTGCGAAAGGGCGTGACGATCGGCGTGATCGAGCCCTTCAGCGATGAAATGTCGCGCATGATTGCACTTCCCTTGATGACGATGTGACGATGCGTGGTGACGCGTGGTGACGCGTGGTGGCGTGTTATGCGGCCTTCGCGGCGTTCGCGCGATTGGTCGAGAAACCGCTTTGCGTGCCGAGCAGCGCCGGCGGCTCCTTCATGCTTTCCTGCCACAGCAACGACTGCATGTAGATGTTCAGCGGCTGGTCCTGGATGGTCAGCTCGTACACGTAATCGTCGTAGGACGCATGGTTGTGCACGGCCCAGCCGGGCGCCGACAGCATCAGGTCGCCGGCTTTCCACTCGTAGCGGTTGCCGGCCACCATGCTGTAGCCCGAGCCCGAGAAGTAGTAGTTGATTGCCGCGGACACGTGGCGATGCGGACGGTCGACGATCTTCGGCGGACGGATCGTCATCGTCGCGAAGAAGTTCGGCGTGATGCCGTTGGTGCGGCCGGTAGTCGGGTTGTACATCATGTACAGACGCCGGCCGACGTAATCGCTACCGAGCGCTTCGAGCTTGTCGAGTTCGGCCTTCACCTGCTGCCACGGAAAATGCAGCGGATGCGATTCGATCACCTGCGGATTGATCAGCGTTTCGTACGGCATCAACAGTCCGCCGTCTTCGCCGATCGGGAACATACCGAAAGGATTGCGGCGCTTCGGGTCATCGCTTACGTGCGAGCTAACCGTTTCAGTCGGTGCTTCGAGTTCGACGCCGTACTCGGGCACATACACTTCCATGTGCTGCAGCAACGGCGTATTCGAATAGACGAGGCGCACCTGGATGTCGTCGGTATCGTTGGTATGCGCATACGCAACGAAGGCCGGATGATTCCACACGTCGTACTGACGGAACGCGATCGTGCGGCCCGCGACGCGCGTCGAGCCGCCGCCGCGAATGCAGAAGTTCACCTCGGTCGCGTTGTGGCGCATCGGCTCGGTCGATTCACCGGGCAACAACACTTGCAGCGACACCTGAATGCCAGGCGCGAGCCCAGGCGAGCCTGCGCGCGCGGACGGATGAACGATCAACGAATGGCGCCGGCCGTCTTGCGGTTTCGGCAGTGAAGCGAGGCGTTCGACTTCGGCGTCGATCGCTTCGCGGCTGACGATCACCGGGGCCCAGTAGTGGTTGTCGCGGGCACGCTGGCCGGTCTGATCGACGAAGCTCGCTTGCGCGTCGTCGAATTCGCGTCGGAGGTCATGCATCGGAAAGTCTCCTCAAGGCACCGCTCGCGAAACACGTGGCTTCGCGGCGCAGTGCGGAAATGGAATCGAGGACTGAAAATTACTCTCCGGCATTTGATCGATCAAGATTGATATTTCAAATCAATATAAAAATGCCAAGTGCCTCAAGAGAGCCCGAAAGCCCAGCAAAATCTAGCTTTCATCGGCATTCTGATAGACTGACGTTCAGTTCGCTCCGGCCTCTGACCATTCCGTTTTATATTGATTACATTGACTGAATGACGACTAAAGATCTGATGACACGCGAGGAAGTGCTGGCCCGGCTCAATATCAAGCCGGCCACGCTTTATTCGTATGTGAGCCGCGGGTTGATCGGCACCGCGCCGCACGACGACGGGCGCCGCAGCCTGTACGTGCGCGCCGACGTCGAGCGGGTGGGTAGCCGCAAGCGCGGGCGCGTGGCAAAGGCCGCATCGGCCGAATCGACGATGCGCTGGGGCGAGCCGGTGCTGGCCTCGGGTATCACGCACATCACGTCGCAAGGGCCGCTGTATCGCAACCGCTCGGCGGTGGAAATGGCCAAAGCGGGCTCGTCGTTCGAATCGGTGTCTCAACTGCTGATGACCGGCGTCTGGCAGGACGGTGTCAGCGCATGGGGCGTGCTCGACACGCCGCACGCGGTGCTGCCGCTATTCGACGCGTACGCGGGCAAGCTCGACGGCGGCGACATTGCGAACCTGCTCGGCATGGTGCCGCTCGCGCTCGGCATGCAGGGGCGCGGCGCGGCGGAAATTTCCGACGGCAGCGCGGTGCAGGCCGCGCGCCTGGTCATGCAAACGATGGCCGGATGCCTTGGCTTCCTGAGCCGCGAGCGCGCGTTCGTGATGCGCGAGCGCGGCGAGAGCATCGCCGCTTATCTGCTGCGCGCGGCGGGCGGCAATTGCACGCCCGATGCGGTGTTTGCCGTCAACGGCGCGCTCGACGTGCTCGCCGACAACGAACTCGCTCCGGCCACGTTCGCGGCGCGGGTCGCGGCGTCGACGAATGCGGATCTGTACAACTGCGTCGCCGCGGGCATCAGTTCGCACGTCGGTTTTTCGACGGGCACCGCCACGGAGAAGGTCGAAACGCTGCTGTTGCGCGACATCGCCAATCCGGACACCGCGTCGCGTTTGCAGATGGTGCGCGAGGTCGGCGCAAGCCTGTTCGGCTTCAACCATCCGCTGTATCCGGAAGGCGACGTGCGCGCCAATCTGATTCTCGAACAGGTGCGCGCGCTGCGGCAGGCCACGCCCGATACCGCCGCGACGCTCGCGTTTCTCGCACTCGCCGAAGAGCGGCTGTCGATGCGTCCGGGCGTCGCGATCGCACTCGTCGTGCTGGCGCGCGCACTCGGGTTGCCCGACGGCACCGCGACCGCCGTGTGGATCATCAGCCGTACCGCGGGCTGGGTTGCGCATGTGCTTGAGCAGCGTTCGCAGGCTTTTCTGCTGCGCCCGCGCGCGAAGTACATTGCGGGTTTGCGCATGTAGTAAAAGCGCTCGCCGGCGAACGCCGCGCGCGCTTCGCGTGAGTGGTTGCGACACGCCGCGGCACGTCGATGAACGCGGCAACCGGGTGATAGTGTGCGTGCTACCGCGAGGTGGACGCCGGGCACGAATAAGGTGCTGCCGTTACTCGACCTGATCGATCAGCAGACGGAATCCGGAAGACTCAACCCCACGCCCTGTTTCAGTGCCTTTTCACGCAGCAACGCGGCCAATGCAAGATCCGCGGCGCCAAGGCCGGTCGGCATCAACGCCGCGGGCCCGGCAAAGCGGATCGTGCTATCGCGCTGCCTCGCGTCGATCAACGCCGTCAGCGACTGCGGCGCGCCTCCTGTATAAAGCGGCAGATGTTTATCGCGCGCCAGCGCTTCGTATTGCGCCGGATCGTCGACGGCGAATGTCGCGAAGCCATTTGCCGCCGTCCAGTCGAACGAGCGCCCCAGATCGACCAGCGATACGAAACTGCCTTCGCTCAACGCCCTTGGATCGCAGCGCAGTCCATTCGGGCTCGATGTCGATGCGCTGGACACGACGATGTCCGCATCCGCAACGCACGCGGTGGCCGACGCGGCCACCGCGCTCTCGATGCCAGGCGCTGTCAGTTCCGATGCGAAGTCGCGGGCCGTCGCCTCGCGGCGGCTGTACACGGTGGCCCGCGAAAGCGGGAAAGCGCGCGCGAGCCACTTCGCGTGCGCGCGAGCCTGCATGCCGCAACCGATGAACGCCACGCGCCGGCTATGCGGATCGGCCAGCGTGCGTGCGGCGATCAACGACACCGCCACGGTGCGCATCAACGTGATCCAACGCGCGTCCATGATGGCTTCGAGCGCCCCGGTCGTTGCGTTGCCGAGCAGCAGCAGCGCGCTGGTCTGCGCCGCTTCGCCCGGCGCCGCGCCGGCACGCAGCGACAGCCACTTCACACCGGCAATACCGCGCGCCGCGAGCAGCGCGGGAAACGCGATAAAGCGTGCGCTCGCCGCGGTCTGCATCACCACGCGCGGCGGCGCGATCGTGGTGCCGTCGTGCAACTGCAGCAACGTCGCGCGCACGGCACTTTCGATATCGTTGCAATCCAGCTCGAGTTCGTCGATATGCGCCGCGTTCAGATAGAGCATACGTGTGCCGTTCACCGCGTAACGTGGTGAGGATAGTAGAACGCGCGACTCGCGAGCGCGCATCATCCAGATGCGTCTGTCTCGCGCCTCTTCGCGACAATTCGCCGGTACGCGCGCCACATCGTCTTGCCAGCGCTTTTCGCGGTCGGCACACTCGGAACGTCATCTGTCCGACGGCATGCGCCAATTCATTTCCGAGGCTCCGCTACCTATGAACGAATCCCCCATTCTGCCGATGCCGGACAATGAAATCGCGTTGCCGTATGGCGCGGGTTCGCCCGAACGCAATGCGCTGGATCGCGAACTGCGCGCAACCGATGTGATCGAGATTCCGGCTATCGTCGGCGGCCAGGAAATTTACTCGGGCGATATCGAAGAAGTCCGCTGTCCGCATGACCATGCACGGGTGCTCGCGCGCGTGCATCGCGCGCAGCCGGAGCACGTGAATACGGCAATCAGGGCCGCGACCGAAACAAGCCGCGCATGGGCCGCTCTGCCGTGGTGGAGCCGCGCCGCGGTGTTTTCGCGCGCCGCCGCGCTGGTCGGTCAGCGGCATCGCGCCTCGCTCAACGCCGCCACGATGCTCGGCCAGAGCAAAACGCTCAGCGAGTCCGATCCCGACGCTGCCTGCGAACTGATGGATTTTCTGCGCTTCAACGCATGGCACGCGCAGCGCATCGCCGGCGAACAGCCGCTTTCCACCAAAAATGCGGGCAATCGCTGCGAATGGCGTCCGCTCGAAGGTTTTGTCTACGCAGCCTCGCCCTTCAACTTCACCGCGATCGGCGCGAACCTCAGTTGCGGACCGGCGATGATGGGCAACGGCGTGGTGTGGAAACCTTCGCCGAAATCGGTGCTCGCCAACTATCGCTTTTTCAGAATCCTGCAGCAGGCAGGCTTGCCCGACGGCGTGATCAATTTCGTTCCTGGCGATGCCGCCGCGATTACCGATCAGGCCATGTCGTCGCGCGATTTCGCGGGGCTGCACTTCACCGGCTCGTCGTCGGTGTTCAAGGCACTGTGGGCGAAAGCAGGCGCCAATATCGGGCGTTATCGGTCGTTTCCGCGGCTCGTCGGCGAAACCGGCGGCAAGGACTTCGTACTGGCTCACCCCGGTGCGGACATGGAGCCGATCGCCGAGGGGCTGGTCCGCGCCGCTTACGAATATCAGGGGCAAAAATGCAGTGCGGCCTCGCGTGCGTATATACCGCGCAGCATGTGGCCCAGGCTGCGCGAGCGGTTGTGCGACCGGATCGCCACGCTGGAAGTGGGAGACGTGGCATCGCCCGATACGTTCATGGGCGCATTGATCGACCGCGCGTCGTTCGACCGTATCACGCAGCGCCTTGCCGCCGCGCGGGAAGATAGTGCGCTCGAAATCGTCGCGGGCGGCACGCATTGCGCGGATACGGGCTATTTCGTCGATCCCGCGCTGATCGTCACGAGAGATCCCGATCACGCGCTGCTGCACGACGAGCTGTTCGGCCCCGTGCTCACCGTGTTCGTGTACGAAGACGACGCGTGGGACGACACGCTGCGGCTGATCGACCGTACGAGCGCATACGCGCTGACGGGCTCGATCTATTGCCATGACCGCATCGCGCTGATGCAGGCGGAACAGGTGCTAATGCACGCCGCGGGCAATCTGTATGTGAACGACAAGCCGACCGGCGCGATGGTCGGTCAACAGCCCTTTGGCGGAGGCCGCGCAAGCGGCACCAACGACAAGGCCGGGTCGTGGATGAATCTGCTGCGCTGGACCTCGCCGCGCACCGTCAAGGATAACTTTGCGAATTGAGTGCCGGACGTCGCCGGTGAGGCACGGCCGGCATCGCGCCGCGCCGGAATCAGCGCGATGCGTTGGCGTTGCGCCGGCCGGCTTGCCACGCGAGTTCGGCAGCCTGCAGCGTTTGCGCGACGAGCGTCGCAATCGTCATCGGTCCGACGCCGCCGGGAACCGGCGTATAGGCGCTGCAGCGCGCCGCGAGCTGGCTGGGCTCGACGTCGCCGACGCGCCCCGGATGAAACCCCGCATCGACCACGACCGCGCCCGGTCGGATCCAGCCGCTTTGCACGAAATGCGGTTTGCCGACCGCGGCCACCACGACATCGGCGCGACTTACTTCGCTGTCGAGCGCAATGGTTCTGGAATGGCACAACGTCACGGTCGCATTCGCATTGACGAGCATTTGCGCCATCGGCCGGCCCAGAATCGGGCTCCGTCCGATCACGACGGCGCGGCGCCCAGTCAGTTCGATGCCGTACGCTTCGAGCAGCGTCATGATGCCCGCCGGCGTCGCGCTACCGAATGCGGGTTCGCCGAGCGCCATCAGACCGAAGCCCTGGCTCGTCACGCCATCGACATCCTTGCGCAGCGCGATCCTGTCGAAACACGCGCGCTCGTCGATCTGCTCAGGAACCGGATGCTGAAGCAGAATGCCGTGAACGTCGGGATCGGCATTCAGTGCATCGATCTCGGCCAGCAGCTGCGCCGTGCTGGTGTGCTGCGGCAATACGATGGCGCGCGAGTCGAGACCCACGCGGCCGCATGCGTCGCGTTTCATCCGCACATAGGTTGCCGAAGCCGGATCGTCTCCGACCAGGATCGTCGCGAGAACCGGTGTGCGAAAACCCGGTTCGCGCGCGAGTTCGCTCGCCTTGCGCGAGAGTTTTTCCATCAGGCGCGCGGCAGTCGCCGTGCCGTCGAGAATGACGGGCTTCGCTGCCGCCGCGATTGCTGTCGTCATGACGACCTCCACGAATCCGGTTTCAGTCCGGAAAGACGACGGTTTTCCCCGCATTGACCATCACGCGCGCGGCAAGATGCCACGCCACCGCGCGCGACAGAACCCGTCTCTCGATGTCGCGCCCTTTTCTGACCAGCACGTCCGCGCTGTCGATATGCGAGACCCGCTCGACATCCTGCTCGATGATCGGACCTTCGTCGAGATCCGACGTCACATAGTGCGCGGTCGCGCCGATCAGCTTCACGCCCCGCGCATACGCCTGATGATACGGTTTCGCACCCTTGAATCCGGGCAGAAACGAATGATGGATGTTGATGCAGCGTCCGGACAGGCCGCGGCTCAGATCGTCCGACAGAATCTGCATATAGCGCGCGAGCACCACCAGGTCCACGCGCCGCGCGTCGACGATGCGCATCAGCGCGGCCTCCTGCTCCAGCTTGTTCGCCGATGTGACCGGCAGATAGTCGAACGGGATCTCACCGAAATCGTGATGACGGTATTCGTCGCGCGGGTAGTTGGCCACGATACCGACGATATCCATCGGCAGTTCGCCGATGCGCCAGCGGTAAAGCAGATCGGCCAGACAATGATCGAAACGCGACACCATGATCAGCACGCGCTGCCTGACATCGAGCCGGCGCAGCGCCCATTGCATCGAAAACTCGCCCGCCACCGCGGCAAGCCGTTCACGCAGCTCGTTCTCGCCGTCCGCATCCGGCAGTGTGAATTCGAGGCGCGCGAAAAACATCCGCGTTTCGCCGTCATCATGCTGATGCGCGTTGCGAATATCGCCGCCGTTGTCGAACAGCGCGCAAGCCACGGCGGCGACGATCCCCGGACGATTGGGACAATGCAAGGTCAACGCATAACGAACTTCGTTCACGAAACGGCTCCAAACGGGTGGTCAGATCGAGTCGGATCGACGCGGTGCTCGCGTGGCGCGTGTTCCGATAACCAGTGCGCGAGACTCGCGGCAAAACTGCGGAACAGCGCGAGTTCGAACGTCGGGCCTTGCGCCGGGTCGTCGGGCAAACGCCAGAACGTGACGTTCATATGCGCGAGATGCGTGCAGGCCGCGCTATCGACGGCAAACGCGTCGTTCGACACGTCGATCGATACGCCCTTCGCAAGCAGCGCGGGCACCGCGATGCCGGACAGGCGCAGCAACGCATACCCATCGCTCTGATCGACGACGCTGGCCGCATCGCGCACGCTTTGCTTCAGATCGGCGGCGAGGCGATTGGGACGCTGCTCCGCGACGATCAGCCAGCTCCGCGGAGCGGTGGCGACCGCAACGATGCCGCGTTGGCGCGCGCACTTCCCCGCATCGGGCAGATCGATGCCGAAGTCCGCGGCGAGCGCGCGCAATACGTCGTTTTCCCGGCCACGGCGTGCGGTGATCAGCGCAATGCCGCAGCCGTCCCGGTCGATCGCGCGAATCGCGCCGGTGGGCAGCGCGACGCCGTCGAACGGAGCAACGGCTTTGAGAATCGGCTCATGCATGCAAACGCGCCCCCTCTGCATCGATGAAGACCGGCGAGCACACTTCGACCTCGACGTCCGCGCCCCGTACCGCGTCGAACACACGCAGACGTTCGCCGAGCCGCTGCGCCGCGTGCACGAGCATCGCCAATGCGATCCAGTGGCCGAACTGAGGTGAGTAGGCAGCCGACGTGATGTAGCCGAGATCGTTGTCCATCGTCGCGGCGGCGCCGGGCGCCAGCAGATGCGCGCCCGCGCGCAGCCGGCTGGCCGGATCGAGCGGCCGCAAGCCGACCAGCGCCGCGCGCGATGCGTCGGTCAAGCCCGCGCGGCGCGACAGCACCGCGCCGATGAAATCCTTCTTCTTCGACATCATCCGGCCCATTCCCAGATCGGCGGCCGTGGTCGTTCCATTCAGTTCATTGCCGGCAACGTGCCCTTTCTCGATGCGCATCACGCTCATCGCTTCGATGCCATACGGCGTGATGCCGAAATGCTCGCCCGCCTGCATGATCGCGCGGATCACCGCATCGCCGTAACGCGCCGGCACGGCCAGCTCATAAGCGCGTTCGCCGGAAAAAGACAGCCGGAACAGACGCACAGTCAGATCGCGCCACACGAATTCCCCGCATGCCATATAGGGAAACGCTTCGTCGCCAAGATCGACGGCATCGCCGAGCAGTTGCTGCAATACCGCTCTCGACTGCGGTCCGGCGATCGCGTATTGAGCCCATTGCTCGGTGACCGACGCGAGTTGCACATCGAGATCGGGCCAGCTCACCTGGCACGCGAATTCCAGATGCTGCATCACGCGCGCGGCGTTGGCGGTGGTCGTCGACATCACGTAGTGATCGTCGGCGAGACGCGCGGTCGTACCGTCGTCGAAAGCGAAACCGTCTTCGCGCAACATCAGGCCGTAGCGCGCCTTGCCGACCGGCAACGTCGAAAACATATTGATGTACACGCGATCGAGCAGACGGGCCGCATCGCTGCCCTGCACGTCGATCTTGCCGAGCGTCGACACATCGCAGACGCCGACACCCGCTCTGACCGCCTTCACTTCGCGAATCACGCTGCTCAACCAATCGGTCTCGCCGGGCCGCGCGAACCATTGCGCGCGCAGCCACTGCCCGCTCGTCGTGAACGTCGCACCGTTTTCTTCAGCCCAGCGATGACCGGACGTGAGCCGCGTCGGCTTGAAATGGCGTCCGCGATCGGCGCCGGCGAGCAGGCCGATCGAGACCGGCGTATAGGGCGGACGCGCGAGCGTCGTGCCGATTCCCGCGATGCCGCGCCGCGAGCACGCGGCCATCAGTGCCAGGCCGTTGATATTCGACAGCTTGCCCTGATCGGTCGCCATGCCAAGGGTCGTATAACGCTTCAGATGTTCGACCGAGCGGAAACCTTCCCGATGCGCCAACGCAATGTCTTCACTGGTCACGTCGTGCTGGAAATCGACGAACGCCTTGCCGTTGCCGAACGCCTGCGCAAGCAGCAGCGGGCGATTCTCGACCTGGGCAAGCGATGCGCGTGGCGCCGTCGGTCTGGCCGCGTGCGCAACGGCAGCCGGTGCCACGTGCGCCGCCGTGCGCTGCGCGGCGCTCGTGCCCGCGAGCGCCGCCTCCGTGTCGAACAGCGCATTGGCCGCGCCCGCGAGCACCATGCCCGGCGGCAAGACATCCGGCGCGACGAACGCGCCGAGCGTCTCCGACCAGACTGGCTTGCCGCCCAGATACGTGGTCAGCGCGAGGCTGGGATTCCAGCCTCCCGACATGGCCAGCAGATCGCACGACAACTTGATGCGCCGGCCCGACGCGTCGAGCAGCGTCACGCTCCGGACTCGCCGCGCACCCTGCGCGGACAATACCCGCGCGCCGGCTAACACCCGCAGACCGGCACGTTCCGCCGCCGCCCGGTCAGCCTCGGGCACCTCGGCGCGAAGATCGATCACGGCAACCGGACGCACGCCCGCCTCGACGAGATCCTCAGCGAGGCGCCAGCCGCTTTCATTGGTGGTGACAATGACGGGCTGCGAACCGGCAACGACGCCGAAGCGGTTCAGATACATGCGAACCGCGGCCGCCATCATCACGCCCGGCCGATCGTTGCCCGCGAACGTGAGCGGCTGTTCGATCGCGCCGCTCGCGAGTACCGCGCGCGGCGCGACGATTTTCCATAGCCGCTGACGCGGCTCGCCCGCGAGCGGCACCGCGACGTGATCGGCGACACGTTGCGCCGCGCCGTAGGTATGCCCGTCATAGACGCCGAACACGGTCGTGCGCGGCAGCACCGTCACGAGCCCGCATGCGTCGAGCGACTCGCGCATCCTGAGCAGCCACTGCTGCGCGGCGACGCCCGCTATGGTCTCGTTCGATCCGAGCAACTGGCCGCCCAGCGCCGCATGCTCGTCGGCGATGATCACCCGTTTGCCGGCCTGCGCGGCCGCCCATGCCGCGCTCAATCCGGCCACCCCGCCGCCGATCACGAGCACATCGCAAAACGCATTGACATGCTCGTAACGATCGGGGTCGGGCGCATGCGCCGCGTGGCCCAGACCTGCCGCTCGCCGGATCGCGGGCTCGTACAGACGCTCCCAGAACGATGCGGGCCATTTGAAGGTCTTGTAGTAGAAGCCGGCGACCAGCAGCGGCGCGAACAGAGAATTGACAGCGCCGACATCGAACGATAACGACGGCCAGCGGTTCTGGCTGAACGCGACGAGACCGTCGAACAGTTCGACCATCGTCGCTCGCGTATTCGGCTCCCGGCGCGCCCCCGTGCGCAGTTCGACCAGCGCATTCGGCTCCTCGCTGCCCGCGCACAGGATGCCGCGCGGCCGGTGATATTTGAACGAGCGGCCGACCAGCGACACACCGTTCGCCAGCAGCGCGGAAGCGAGCGTATCGCCGGCGAATCCGGTGTACTCGCGGCCATCGAACGTAAAGCGGATCACGCGCTCGCGATTCACCGAGCCTTTGCCGGCAAGCCGCCTCGTGTGGCCGGTGGAAGACTCGTCCGGCGCGCGCATCATCGCGAGATTCCAGCGGCGGCGACGGTCGCGGCAGCGCGTTCGCGCGCCTCGCCAGACGCAAACGCGACACGGCCGATCTCGTGCGTGCGCGTGTCGCGTTGCACGCGCAACCAGCTGCGGCAACCCGCGGCGTGATACCAGTACTCTTCGTGCGGGCCCGCAGGATTGGTCCGCAGATAAACCGCCTCGAAAAACTGCTGCTCCGCGTCGGGCGCATCCGGATCGGGTCGCTGCACCGTGGCGTCCCCCTGGTAGATGAACTCGCTCGAATCGCGCGAGCCGCAAAACGGACAGTGGATTCTCATTGCTTGTCGCGGCCGTCGGGCCGAGCCTTTCTCAATGAAGGTTGGGATGGGGGCCCGCGCCCCGTTCGTCGATCAGATGCCCGGTACGGAAACGATCGAGGCGATAGGCAGCCGCCAGCGGATGCGACGTGCCTGTCGCAAGCAGATGGGCGAAGCACCATCCCGACGCGGGGGTCGCCTTGAATCCGCCGTAGCACCATCCCGCGTTCAGATAGAGACCGTCGACCGGCGTCGCATCGATGATCGGCGAGCCGTCCATCGACATGTCGGTGAGTCCGCCCCAGCCGCGCAATATGCGCAAGCGTCCTAGCCCCGGCATCAATGCCATGCCGCCCGCGCACACGTCTTCGAGCACCGGCAGATTGCCGCGCTGCGCATAGGAGTTGTAGCCGTCGAGATCGCCACCGAATACGAGGCCGCCCTTGTCCGACTGACTGAGATAGAAGTGCCCCGCGCCGAAGGCCACGACGCCCGGCACCAGCGGTTTGATCGCCTCGGATACGAATGCCTGCAAGACGTGCGTCTCGATCGGCAGACGCAGGCCCGCGAGCGCGGCGAGACGCGATGAACTCCCTGCGACGGCGGCACCGACGCGCGCCGCGCGAATGGGTCCGCGCGATGTCTGCACGCCAGCGACCCGGCCGCCCTCCATCAGGAAGCCCTGGACTTCGCAGTTCTGCACGATGTCGACACCAAGCTTGCTCGCCGCATGCGCATAACCCCACACGACCGCATCGTGCCGCGCAGTGCCGCCGCGCCGCTGGAACAGACCGCCCTGAATCGGAAAGCGCTCGTTGTCGAAATCGACGAACGGCAGCATGCGTTGCGCCTCTTCGCGCGGCAGCAGTTCGGAGTCGGCGCCGGCAAGCCGCATCGAATTGCCACGACGTGCGAAGTAATCGCGCTGCGCATCCGAGTGATACAGATACAACACGCCCCGCTGACTCACCATCGCGTTGTAGCCGACCTGCTGTTCGAGCGTCTCCCAAAGCCGCATCGAATGTTCGTAGAACGGTTCGTTGCCGGGCAGCATGTAGTTGGAGCGAATGATCGTCGTATTGCGGCCCGCGTTGCCCGAGCCGATCCAGCTCTTTTCCAGTACCGCCACATTGCGCAGTCCGTGGTTTCTGGCGAGGTAATACGCGGTCGCGAGACCATGCCCGCCGCCGCCGATCACGATTGCGTCGTAAGCCGCTTTGGGTTCGGCATCGCGCCATGTCGGCCGCCATCCGCGATGCCGTGTGAGCGATTCCCTGAATAGGTCGAGCAGCGAATAAGACATGGGCAGCGTGGAAAACCGTGGAGGGTCTGCATTCGAACTGGCGTCGCACGCAGCGATTTGTATTTGCAGCGGCGCTTCGTTGTATTGCCAACATTGACGTGAAGATTGTGCCGTAACGAAATCGGCGCCGGTCGTTCCATGTGCGACCTGAAACACTCCAGATAAGACATCTATTCGAATCGCGCGAAATGGCGCATCAGCAAGCGAAGCTGTCGCGAACAGGCGCGCGCTGCCAATTTTTGCGTCACTAACATAGGCAGCATCGAAGCAGCCATAGCAAGCGTCTGCTTCGACAGCAAGTCAATCCATTCATCGAATAGCAGGCTCTACTACCTTTTATAGCTTCCGCCACAGGGAGACCCCCATGAAGAAGTCCGCGTTTGCATTGATTTCGTCGCTGCTCCTCGGCACCGCCGCCCATGCGCAAAGCAGCGTCACGCTTTACGGCGTCATCGACGAGGGCTTGACCTATACCAGCAATACGGGCGGCCATTCCGCGTGGCAGCTTGCCGGCAGCGATATCCAGGGCAACCGCTGGGGATTGCGCGGCAACGAAGATCTGGGCGGCGGCCTGGCGGCGCAATTCGTACTGGAGAGCGGCTTCAATCTGAGCAACGGCACATTCCAGCAAGGCGGACGTCTGTTCGGCCGGCAAGCGTATGTCGGGCTGTCGTCGAACCGCTGGGGCACGGTCACGCTCGGCCGCCAGTACGACCCGTTGATTTCCTATGTCGCGACACTCACGTCGAACGGCGGCTGGGGCGGCCTTCTCTTCACGCACCCGCTCGATAACGACAACATGGACGACTTCTATCGCATCAACAATGCGGTGAAGTACGCGAGTCCCGATATCGCGGGGCTGACGTTCGGCAGCATGTACGCGTTCAGCAATTCGACCGGCTTCGCGGACAACCGGGCATGGAGTGTCGCGGCGCGCTACACGCACGGCCCGTTCACGCTGGCGGCGGGATATATGGACATGACCAACCCCGGCACGTCGTGTGGCGGCGCGGTCGCGGGCGGCACCGCCGCCGCATGCGGTGTCACCGGCGATGCCACGTTCACCGCGGCGAAGCAGCGCATTTTCGCGTCCGGCGCCGGTTATTCGTTCGGTCCGGCGATCTTCAACCTGACCTATACGAATTCATACGTCGGCAACGCCGTCAGCCCGAGCGCGTATCAATCGAGTTCGCTGCGCTTCAACAACATCGAATTCAACGCGCGTTACTCGCTCACGGCATCGTTGATGCTCGGCGCGATGTACGACTATACGAACTTCACCAAACACGGCGGCGCCGGCAATCCGTCAGGACACTGGAATGAATTCGGCGTGCTGGCCGATTATTTGCTGTCGAAGCGCACCGATGTCTATTTTCAGGGCGTCCATCAGCGCGGCAGCGGCGTAACGGCCAACATCCTCGGAAGCGCCGGCGCGTCGAGCAGCGGCATCCAGACGGTTGCGCGCATCGGCCTGCGTCATCGCTTCTAGCGCTCGCAGTACCGCGCCGCACCAGGCGCTTGGGGTAAGTGCGTGTTTGCCGCAACTACCCAAACGCTTTTAGACACATTACGATCGATGCATCGCCCGGATGATGCGCTCATGGTCATCCGATCGCGATGCGTCGCACGCATCGCGCCACGACAAGGCTTACGACTCTATCGATCCTTTCATGACGCCCGCTCCCGCCAACGCCCGCCCCGCGAATTCTCCATCCGATATATCCACGCCCTCCGCGAGGTCATCGCGGCGCGGCGCGCGGCGGCGCGATGCGTCCGTCGCACCCTTTATCGACGGCACGCCCGAGACCATCGGGCCCGCACGCAATATCGGTATTCTGCTGATTCCCGGTTTCGCGATGATGTCGTACGCAAGCGTGATCGAACCTTTGCGCGCGTCGAATGCGCTATCGGGGCACGAGCTGTATCGCGTCCAGTACGTTACGCTGACGGGCGAACCCGCGCTGTCCTCGTCGGGCGCGACGATCGAGCCCACGTTTCGCGTCGGCGATCCGGTGGAATTCGACATTCTGCTGATCTGCGCGGGCGGCAATCCCGCAGCCTTCCACGACAAGAAGCTCGACAACTGGCTGCGCCGTCTCGCTCTCACACCGACGATTCTCGGCGGCGTCTCGGGCGGCGCCTACATGCTCGCGCGCGCGGGCCTGCTCAACGGCTTTCGCTGCACGATCCATTGGGAGCACATGCCGGTTTTCCGCGAGGAATTCCCGCAAATCGACGTGCGCCGCACGCTGTTCGAAATCGATCGGAACCGCTGGACCTGCGCCGGCGGCATCGCGCCGCTCGATCTGCTGTTTGCGATGATCGAGAAAGATCACGGACATGCGCTCGCGGTCGCCGTCGGCGACTGGCTGCTGCAAACCGAGGTGCGTCTCGGCGGACGCCCGCAGCGCATGAGCATGCAACAGCGCTATCAGATCAAGCATCCGAAGCTGCTGCACGCGCTCGAGCTGATCGAACACCACATCGAAGATCCGATCGGCCGCGACGAAATCGCGTCGATCGTCGAACTGTCGGTGCGGCAGCTCGAACGTCTGTTCCGCTCGCACCTGGGCCTGTCGTTTCGCGATCACTACATCGCCGTGCGGCTCGAACAGGCGCAGCGGCTACTGCGTCAAAGCGCGCTGTCGATCGCCGAAATCGCGGTGGCAACCGGCTTCATCAACAGCAGCCACTTCGCGCGCGTCTATCGCACCAGCTTCGGCCATTCGCCAACCGACGAACGCCAGTTTCTCAGCTGCAAGCATGCTGCGAACGCGCCGGCCGCGCTCCTCATGAGTTGATGCCCGGGCTCGCCGTGGGGTCGCTATCGAGCATCACGGTGGCGTTTTGCGGCCAGCCGACTCGCACCTGCGCACCGCGCTCGATCGCCACCGCGCTTTGATCGGTCAGTTGCGCCACGACGATCTCCGCGCCGTGTTGCATGCGCACGCTCACGCGGGTAATCGATCCCGACAGCACAACGCTTTGCACGATACCTTCGACCTCGTTGATGTCATGCTGACCCGGTTCCAGCAGGCGCAGCCGCTCCGGACGCACCATCCAGTTGATCTTCGCGCGTGCGCCGCTCGCGGCCATGGCCGCCGCGCGAGGCTCGGCGCATACGGGATCCGGCCAGCTGGGCACCGTGATCACGGCACGGCCCGCCTGCTCCGTTACGACGCCGGTAAACAGATTGGTCGCGCCGAAGAAATCGGCGGTAAAGCGGCTTTG
Organism: Paraburkholderia sp. ZP32-5; assembly: GCF_021390495.1. Classification (NCBI taxonomy): domain Bacteria; kingdom Pseudomonadati; phylum Pseudomonadota; class Betaproteobacteria; order Burkholderiales; family Burkholderiaceae; genus Paraburkholderia; species Paraburkholderia sp. ZP32-5. Next base: position 1,150,330 of record NZ_JAJEJP010000003.1, read on the forward strand.
TGGCTTCGCATAGATGCTCGCCGGCCTGGCCGCTTCGCAGATGCGACCGTTCTGCATCAGGCAAATGCGATCGGACAGCGTCAGGGCCTCTTCCTGATCGTGCGTGACATAGACCATCGACAGCTTCAGCGTTTCATGCAGGCGCTTGATTTCGTACTGCATCTGCTCACGCAGCTTTTTGTCGAGTGCGCCTAGCGGCTCGTCCATCAGAATGAGCGGCGGACGATACACGAGCGCACGCGCAATCGCGATGCGCTGCTGCTGCCCGCCCGACAGTTCCTTCGGCTTGCGGCGCGCGAGATCAGGCAGGCGCACGAGTTCGAGCACTTCATGCACGCGCGATTCGATGTCCCGTTTCGATACGCCGCGCACCTGGAGCGGAAACGCGATGTTCTGAAACACGGTCATATGCGGCATCAACGCGAAGTTCTGGAACACCATGCCGATGCCGCGCCGGCGCGCGGGCTCGTTCGTGATGTCGCGCCCGCGCAGCACGAGCGTGCCCTCGGAAGGGGTGGTCGCGCCGAGCATGATCTTCAGGAGGGTCGTCTTGCCGGATCCGCTCGGGCCGAGCAAGGTCACGAATTCACCTTCGGCGATACTCAGGTCGACCGCGCGCAGCACCTCGGTGTCGTCATATCGCTTGGTTACGCCACGTACTTCGAGAATCGGCGCAACAGTCGCGTCCGATCCGGCAACGCCATCGCGAGAGACGCGTGCGCCGCCCGGTTCCAACTGCTTCATGTCTGCCTTGTATGCGAGTTCCATGTGGTATTCCTGCGCAAGACGTTGTGTTTAGCCTGTTGCGTGTCGTGTTGCAGCTGTTGTCCGGCCGGGTTCGGCAGCGCGTTCGTCAATGCGCGACGGCATCGTGCCCGGGCTTGCGCAGCATCGCCGACACCACGCAGATCGACACCGACGCCACCGACAGCATCGTCGCCGATGCCGCGATGATCGGCGACACCTCCATCTTGAGGCTGGAGTACATCGTGACGGGCAGCGTCGTCGCGCCGGTGCCGGCGATGAACCACGCGATCACGACTTCGTCGAAAGAAATCAGAAACGCGAACAGCGCGCCGGACACGATCGACGGAATGATCTGCGGCACGACGACTTTCAGGAACACGCGAAGCCGCGACGCGCCCATCGTGTCGGCGGCAAGCTCGACGTTCGGATCGATCTGGCGCATGCCGGCGGCCGTGGTCACCATCACGAACGGCAGCGTGAGCGTCGAGTGCGCGAGCACCAGCCCCGCGGTCGTGCCGCTCAGGCCAAGCTGCGCGAAGTACAGATACGTGCCCAACGCGACGATGATCGCGGGGAACAGCATCGGGCTCATCAGCACGAACGCGATGACTTCCTGTCCACGAAACTTGCCGCGCAGCAAACCGTACACAGCGGACGTGCCGAGCACCGTGGCAATGCACGCGCTCAGCGTGGCGACGATCAGGCTTTCGGAAAGCGCCCCCGTCCACACCGGCGAATCGAAGAAACGCCCATACAGGTAGAACGAAAACGAAGTCGGCGGAAATGTGAGTTCGTCCCGGCCGCCGAACGACATCGGTATGACGAGCAGACTCGGCACGACCAGAAAGATATAGATCGCCCACGCGAGCACGGACAGCGCGATCCCGCCCAGCCACGTCCCCATGCGGCCCAGCATCGATGACGTCATTTGCCAAGCCTCCCGGTTGCGCCCGGCACGCGGGACAGAATCGCCACCAGCGCCGCGCTGATCAGCAGGATGAGCACCGCGATTGCCGCGGCCGTATTCCAGTCGAGCGCTTCGTGCGTGAACAGATCGACGAGGTTCGCGAGCATCATGTCTTTTGGGCCGCCCAGAAGCGCCGGCGTCACGAAGAAACCGAACGAGATCACGAGACTCAGCAGCGCGCCCGCGGCCACCGCGGGCAGGCTGAGCGGCAGCGTGATCTTCCACCATGTCCGGAACGCGCCTGCGCCCATCGCTTCGGCTGCCTGAACGAGGTTGCGGTCCTGAGCCAGCAGATTCGACAGAATCGGGAACACCAGAAACGGCACCAGGTAGTTGGACATACCGATCATCACACCAGTCCGGTTGAAGATCAGCTCCAGCTGCGGACCATTGCCGAACATCCAGTGCAATGCGCTGTTGATCAGGCCGGCCCGGCCGAGAATCACGGTGAACGCGTAGCTCTTGACGAGAATACTGGTCCAGAACGGCAGCAGCACCAGCGACGTATAGACCGCGCGCCGCCGCGGCGACTGACGCGCCAGATGCATCGCCACCGGATAGGCCAGCACGAGACTCACCAGCGTCGCGCTGACGGCGATGGTCAGCGTGGTGCCGAGCACCTGCACGAACAGACCGTTCGAGATCAGGTGCGCGAACGCCTCCAGCGTGAAGTGCCCGTCGCGATAGATGCTCAAGCCGAGCACGTAGACGACCGGCACGAGAAACACCGCGGCCATCAGCACCAGCGCGGGCAACACGAACAGCAGCGCACCCGTGCCGGTCGTATCGCGGGTACGCCGCGCGCGCGCATGGGGTGGCGCGGCCGCGCGGGTCAGGTCGAACGCATTGTCAGTCGCCATTCATCGGTCTCCTGTGTCGATCGGAGTTGGCGCTTTAGCGCTTACTCCGATCCCATGCAAAGCTCTTACTCCGATCCCATGCAAAACCCCTGCTCCGGTCCCGTGAAAGATCGTTGCTGCAAGACTTGCCGGTCACACGCGCGTTGGGTCCGGCCCGGTCCGGCGCACGGTCGCTTCGCGTTCAGCTCAACAGGAACTGTGAGAAACGCACCTGCAATTCCGTCGTGCGGCTTGCCCAGTATTCGTCGTCCTGGTAGATGTGATTGTGCTGGCTCAGATCCGGCAGCAGTTTCTTCGCATCCGCGGACACCTGGCTCATCGCCGCTGGATTGCCGGGCAAATAACTGCTTTTGTTCGAAAACTCGGCCTGCCGGTCGGGGCGCAGCACGAACGCCACGAACTTCATCGCCGCGGCCTTGCGCGTGGTTCCCTTGACGACACCAATGGTTTCATTGCCGATGATCGTCTGCTCCAGCGACATCGCAAGCGGCAGGCCCGCCACCCGCGCCGACTCCACGCGCGCGTTGTAGTCGAAGCCGAAGTCGACTTCGTTGGTCGCGAGCAGCGTGGTCAACTGGTTGGTCGATTCCGCCCACTTCGGCACGAACGGCTTGATACGCGCGAGCGCCTTGAACGCACGATCGACGTCCAGCGGATAGAGCTTTTGCGGGTCGACACCGTCGGCCACCAGCGCGAGTTCGAGCACCATGTCGGCGCGATTGCGCAATGTACGGCGGCCCGGAAAACGTTTCGTGTCCCAAAGCTGCGCAAACGTCTTGGGCGTGTCGCCTCCGTTCGCATGTTTGGTGTTCCATGCCGGCACGCCGACCCAACGGTAAAAGCGAGCATAGTCGCCTTTGCCGAGCACGGCTTCCGCCTGCGTGACGATCGAACGGTCCAGCGGTTCGAAGAGTCCTTGCTGCGATCCCGCCGGGCCCCACGATCCCGCGCCTTCGAATACGTCCCACTCGGGGCGGCCGCTCATCACCTGCGCTTTCAGCCTGGCCAGATCGGGCACCCCTGAAAACACGACTTCGATGCCGGTCTCCTGCTTGAATGGCCTCGCGTAGACCTGCTGAATCGTTTCCTCATAGGAGCCGCCATAAGACGGCACGATGATCCGTTTGTCTTCCTGCGCTTCGGAGCGCGTGATCACATAGGGCGCGCTCAACGCGGCCAGCCCTGCTGCACCCGCCTTGCGCAGAAACGACCGTCGTCCGGCTCCCGAAGCCCGAATCTCGTTGTTTGCCTTTCCCGACTTTTCCATCGTTGGCCTCGATCAATAGTGTTGCGTGAACGACGTTGCCCAAGCGAGCATGAAGCGATGATAGGTGTTCAAAATCGGCCGCCGCGCGTCTGTTTGCGACGGCGCCCGTTTCTGATGCGACACTCGCGCCGGCGGTTCGCAAAGCCCACCGGCGGCGCCACGGCCGCGCGCACAATCGCTGACAGCCAGCCGCAACCGGTTGTGCCCGGTCGCGCCCGCTCGTGTTCGGCCGCGGCCGGCTGCTAGGCCGGTTCGCCGGAAATGCGCGCCGTGCTGGCGGGCAGGTTCGTTTCGTCGTCCGTCACGTCGACGAGGTGGCGCACCTTCATATGCGTGACGAACGCGTCCACCTGCTCGTCGATCTGCCGCGCACTCCAGCCGAATTCCGGCGCGACCGCCCGCGCGGCACGGCGAATCGCCGAGCGCGTCATCGCGTGACGCCAGCCGAGATGCGTACGTCTGAACAGAAGATCGACGAGATTCGTCGCGTCTTCGTTTCGTGCGGCATCAACCAGATCGTCGAGCGAAATCGACGGCTCGTCCGGAAACACCGCGCTGTTCGCATCGCCGCCCTTGAAGCGGCTCGCCCCCGCATTGAGCGCGGCCTGCCCGCGTGAAGGTTTCAGCTTGCGCTTGACCGCCTTCAGAATGTGATTGGCCGACACGCGGTGCAGATTGATCGTTCCCCACGTCAGCGTCAGTACGTTGGGTAACCCATCGGAAGCCAGATCGTGCAATACGCTGAACGGCAGGCGCCGTCCTTTCGGATAGCGCGGATCGTAGGTGATCGGACGCACGCCCGCCCACGCGAAGCACACGTCGGAGCGGCTCAGGTTGATACCCGGCAGCAGATGGTTCGCTTCGTCGATCAGAAATTCGATGCCTTCTTCGTCGGGCGTCACGTCGTCGATATTCTCGTGATAGACGACTTCGGTCGGCCCGATGTAGTGCAGATCGCCCCAAGGCACGCAGAAGATCGCTTCGTTTTCGCGGTTCAGCGAAGCCAGCCCTTCGCCTTTGAAGTCGTCCGGCAAGCGCACGAGAATATGGATGCCCTTGACGGCGATCACGCGCCGCGCCGGTGCGGTGCCCTGCGCCGCGGCCTTGTTCAGCGCATCGATCCACACCCCCGCCGTATTGAGCACGAGCCGCGCCGTGACCGTGGCCGTCTGCGCCGGTTCGAGCGTGTCGCGCAACGCGAGCGACCAGCGGCCGTCCGCGGTGCGGCTCAACTGCTCCATCGTCGTGTAGTTGCGCACCACGGCGCCGAGCCGGCGCGCATCCATGACCGCGTCGACGCAGATTCGCTCGGGCCAGCGGATCGAGTAATCCATGAACACCGTGAAGTCGGTAATGTCGCCGTTGTCGCGAAACCATTTCGCCATCGCGGGAGGTGTCGATCGGCCGTTGCGATAGCGTTTGTACACGAGCGGCACGCCGAAGCGATTGAAAAAGCCCAGCACCTTTACACCGATATCGACGTGCCAGCCTGAATACGGCATGTTCCGGTACACCGGCATCATCAGGCTCAGCGGAATGAACCGCTCGGGCATCGTCGACACCAGCTGGCCCATCGCCGTCATCGATTCGATCGCGGAACGCACGCGCCCAACGAAGCGCCGCGGCTGGAAAACATGCTCCCACAAGGTCTTCGACGGCGCGAAATAACGCAGGCCGCTGTGCAGGATGCGGCTCGAACGGCTCGATGCGGCCGACGCGTAATCGTTCTTTTCGACCAGCACGACCGAATAGCCCGCTGACGCCAGATGCTGCGCCGCCGACGCACCGTTGATCCCCCCACCGATGATGGCGACGTCGTATTCGCCTCCCTCCAGCCTGCTCAATGATTCGCGCACGATGCGACTCCCTGGTTGATGCAGCTCGATGAAATTCGCGCGGCGCAATCGCACCGACGCCTATTGGGTATACGTTATTGTTCCCAAAATAAAGTTGTCAACCGGTAGATGCCCGTCGGTGTTCATGGAAGTGCGCCTAAACGCGTCAAAATTACGAGGTTTTCGTTCCGGTCTTTTCTTTAGATTGACCGTCATCTTTGTTAGGTATACATTTTTTCCACCAACCCGAAACGTATTCCGCGGAGAATCTGCTGCATGCATGAGTCCGATACCACCGGCATCGTCGTCCCGACACAGGCCACGCGCATGCGCCGCCGGCCTGTCGTGCCGCGCCGCAGCGAAGGCGTATTCGAGCAGTTGAAGCAGTCGCTGTTGAGCGCGCGCATCAAGCCCGGCGAGCGCCTGTACGAAAGCGGCATTGCCGAACAGTTTGGCGCGAGCCGCACGCCGGTTCGCGAGGCATTGATGCGTCTGCAGGAAGAGCGTCTGCTCGAACGGGACGGGCGCGCCTATGTCGTGCGCCAGATGAGCTACGACGATCTGCTGCAGTTGTACGAAGCGCGCGAATGCCTCGAATGTCAGACCTGCATCAAGGCCATTGCGTATCTTCAGCAGGAAGACATCGAACGTTTGCAGGAACGCATCGACCATATGGCGAAGATGATTCGTCGCAGGAACGTCGACGAGTTCAACCGGCTCGACTCGGAATTTCATCTGGACATTGCGCGTATTTCTCGCAATCAGGTCCTGTACGAAATGCTGACGGGTGTGCACGAGCGCGTGACGATGATCCGCAATCTGTTCGCGCGGAATCTGCCTCGGCTCATCAGCGCGAACGAAGAGCATCAACGCATTCTCGACGCGATGGCGCGGCGCAACCCCGAGATCGCGGTTGCCGAGATGCGCGCGCATCTGGTCACCACGCATCTGGCTTCCGCATTCGCATAACGGCGCGCGGCGGTGCCTCGAACCGCCTCCCTTCTTCCCTGCTATCAAGGACGTTTCGTCATGGCTTCGATTCCCCGGACCGGCTCCGCCGCGCCGCCCACGGTTGCATTCATCTGGTCCGACGGCGACGCCGCCGCGTGGCGCGAGCGCATGACGCAAACGCTCGGCGAATTCGACATGCGCGTGTATCCCGACATCGGCAACGCGGAGGACATCGACTTCGCGATGGTATGGATGCCGCCATGCGGCGAACTGAAACGCTATCCGAACCTGAAGGGCATCTTCTCGATCGGCGCGGGGGTCTCGCATATCCTGCGCGATCCCGAGCTTCCGAGGCACGTGCCGATCGTACGGCTGACCGACGACACGTTGAGCCTCGACATGAGCTGCCACGCGATTCACTGGGTGCTGCATTTTCATCGCGGCTACGACCGCTATCTCGAACAGCAGCGCGCGGGTATCTGGCATCGGCCGCCGTACCCGCCCAACGCAACGCGGCGCATCGGCATCCTCGGCATGGGTGCGATCGGCGAATACACCGCGCGCTGCCTGCGCGATCTGCAATTCGACGTGGCGGGCTGGAGCCGCACGCAAAAAGCGCTGAACGGCGTGCAAAGCTTCTTCGGCGACGATCAGCTCGAAGCCTTTCTGAACCGCACCGACATCCTCGTGTGCGTGCTGCCGCCCACGCCCGCCACCACGGGTCTCATCGATGCGAAGGCACTCGCCATGCTGCCCGCCGGCGCATACCTCGTGAACATGGGGCGCGGGGAAGTGCTGCACGACGATGCGTTGCTTGCCGCACTGGATAGCGGACACATCGCCGCTGCCGCGCTCGACGTATTCGTCGAAGAACCGCTGCCGAGCGCAAGCCGCTATTGGCAACACCCGCGCGTGCGCGTCACGCCACATGCGGCGGGGCCGACCTCGATCGAGTACGGCTCGCGCCGCATTGCCGAAAACATGCTGTTGCTGCGGCAGGGCGTGATGCCCGACGCGGTCATGGACGCCGCGCAAGGCTATTGATAGCGAAGCGCACGCGCGGCCCCTCCCGCACCGCATAGACCGCCCCCAACGAACGCATCGATTACCGGAGAAAACCCCATGGAAGCTGTGCATGATTCGCCCACTCACGAACTCGCGGATGAAGCCGAATGGGCCGTTCGCGTCGAACTGGCCGCACTGTATCGTCTCGTCGCGCACTTCCGGATGACCGATCTGATCGACACGCACATTTCGGCGCGCCTGCCGGGCGACACACCGTCGTTTCTGATCAACCGCCACGGTGTGCTGTTTCACGAAATGCGAGCCTCCGATCTCGTCAAGATCGACTATCAGGGCCGCGCGATCGATCCCCGCGCGAAGCACGACCCCGCGTCGTGCCGCGTCAACGCCGCGGGCTTCACGATTCACTCGGCGATTCATATGGCGCGGCCCGACCTGCATTTCATCGTCCATACGCATACCGCCGCCGGTATCGCCGTGTCCGCGCAACAGCACGGCTTGCTGCCGATCAGCCAGCACGCGCTCAAGTATTACGAAAAGCTCGCGTATCACGACTACGAAGGTATCGCGCTGAATCTCGCCGAGCGTGAACGGCTGGTTCGCGATCTCGGCCCACACAAGGCGATGATTCTGCGCAATCACGGTCTGCTCGCGGCGGGGTCGAGCGCCGCCGACGCATTCCAGGAAATCTACTTCCTGGAGCGCGCGTGTCAGGCCCAGGTTCAGGCGCTCGCGGGCGGCTCCGCACTCACGATTCCATCGCCGGAAGTGTGCCGCGTAACCGCAAGCCAGTACGTGCGCGAAGACTCGCCCGAACTGGCCGAACTTGCGTGGCAGGCCGCCAGGCGGCTGATCGATAACGTCGGCACCGATTACCGCAGTTGAGGCGGGCACGATCGAGGCCTTCGCGGACCGAAGGCCTCGGCGATGTTCTACCCCGCTACCGAAAACTGGATGCCCTGCGCGAGCGCGAGCGTGGTCGAATAGTTGACGGTGTTCGTCGCGCGCCGCATGTAGGCTTTCCACGCATCGGATCCCGATTCGCGCCCACCGCCCGTTTCCTTTTCGCCCCCGAATGCGCCGCCGATTTCCGCACCGCTCGGTCCGATATTGACGTTGGCGATACCGCAATCGCTGCCGACGCTGCTCAGGAAAGTTTCCGCTTCCCTGACATCGGTCGTGAACACGCACGAAGCGAGTCCGTGCGACGCCGCGTTATTGGCGGCGATCGCTTCGTGGAAGTCCCGATAACGCGTGACGTACAGGATCGGCGCGAAGGTTTCGCGCAGCATCCCCGCTTGCTGCTTCGGCATCTCGACGAGCGCCGGTTGCACGAAAAATCCGCCCGCGCAGCCGGACGGTTGTACCGGCTTGCCGCCCGTCACCGTCGCGCCAAGCGACGCCGCTTCGGATAGCGCGGCCTGCATCGAGTCGACGGCGCGCGCATCGATCAGCGGTCCCATCAACACAGCGGGATCCAGCGGATCGCCGATCGCCACCTTGCCGTACATGGCCTTTAGACGCGCCACCACGCCGTCGTAGATGGACTCGTGAACGAACAGGCGGCGCAGCGAGGTACAGCGTTGCCCGGCCGTGCCGACCGCGGAAAACAGAATGCCCTGCAACGCCAGATCGAGATCGGCGCTCGGACACACGATGCCCGCATTGTTGCCGCCGAGTTCGAGAATCGAACGCCCGAATCGCTTTGCAACGGCGAGACCCACGTTGCGGCCCATTTCCGTGCTGCCGGTCGCGCTGACGATCGCCGAACGCGGATCGCTGACCAGCTGTTCGCCGAGTGCGCGGCCACCGATCAGCACATCGGCGAGTCCTTCGGGCGCGTCGCTGCCGAACCGCGCCAGCGTCGCGTCGAAAATCCGTTTGACCGCGAGCGCGGTAAGCGGCGTCTTCTCCGACGGCTTCCAGATCACCGCGTTGCCGCACACGAGCGCGAGCGCGGCATTCCACGACCACACCGCTACCGGAAAATTGAACGCGGAGATCACCGTGCACACGCCCATTGGATGCCAGCTTTCCGACATGCGATGGCCGGGACGTTCGCTTGCGATGGTTAAACCGTACAACTGCCGCGACAGGCCGACCGCGAAATCGCAGATGTCGATCATTTCCTGCACTTCGCCGAGCCCCTCGGTCAGAATCTTGCCGGTTTCGAGTGTCACGAGCCGGCCGAGCGCGTCCTTGTTTTCACGCAACGCCTCGCCGAATGCGCGAATCAACTGTCCGCGCCGTGGCGCGGGCACCGTGCGCCATTGCAGAAACGCGCGGTGCGCGCGGGCAAGCGCGCGATCGGCGGCACCGGCATCATGCGTGCCGACGTTGCCGATCACTTTTCCATTGATCGGCGAGCGAACTTCGAGGTCGCCGCCGGACACCGCGTCCGTCATATGCAACGCGTTGAAAATAGACTGCTGGTCCATCTGCTGCTCCCTGAAGCGACGTCGTTGATCGAATGAAAACGAAGGCGCACACGGCGCTCACCAGAGCCAGCGGCCCGTATCGCGGATCTCCCAGACCTCGGTGAGATCGTGTCCGGTACCGGTCTCCGCGCGGCTCACGGCGATGCGGCCATTCAGCATGCGCGTGGCCACGACCTGAAGCTGGAAGAACGCCTCGCGCAGCGCGAGCGTCGGCATATTCAGAAACGGCTTCGGGCCGGCGACGCTCAGCGTCAGATGGCCCGTCGCGATCTGCCGCTGTTCGACGGACTGTCCGCATGCCACCGCGAGGCGCGTGAACAGCGTGGCCACCGCGGCAACGTCGTTGCCCGTCACCGACGCGGCGTCACACAGCGCCGGAGTGAACTGCACCGCCACGCACGCCGCCGCGGTCTCGCACAGATAGGCAGCGGTGCGCTCGCCGAACATCGCGCGCAACACGCCGACCAGTTCGTCCAGATACCCTGTCGCATAGTTGCGCGACGCTCGCGCGAGACGCAACGCGGACCACTGCCCTTCAGGCAGTTGCGGCGCTTTTGCCGGATCGAATTCGGGAGACTCGGACACCGCCTCGAAGCGGACACGCTCTTCGGGTTTCAGATCGTGGTCGTATTCGTAGAAATAGCCTTCGTCGTATGGCTCGCCAAATGCGACGGTTTTCGTCAGCACCCAGCCGAGCCGCGGACAACCCATCAGTTCGCCATTGCGCGGATGCCATGTCGACAGGATGGTCCGGCGTAATGCGATCGGCGCCATCAGCATGGCCATGCCAGGGTACGAGCCGAGCGGCGCGAGATAGCGTATCCACACCTTCTTCGGTGATTCCTCGATGTAGTGCAGACGCAAGCCGCCGATCGTGTTGCTCAGATAGTGATACTTGGCGGCGCGCACAGCGGGCGGTTCGGTATCGAGAATGCCGCACTTGCGCGCGCCTTCCAGATACTTGTCCGATTGCTGGCCGAGCATTAGCCGCCGCCAGACTTCGCTCGCTACCTCCTCGCCTTTTTCGCGCAGCACGATGCTATGAATGCCCGCATGCAGATACCAGCGCAGTGTGCCGTTCAATTCGCATTCGGCAATGCGCGCGGCCTGGTCGTCGTCAAGTGTCATGTGAGGTCTCGCTCGGATCGTGTAAGTCAGGTCGTGAGAGGTCGGGCCGGTTGGCCGCCGCTCGCTCGTACCGGTAAACGGAAGCGATGCTGGGCGGCGCTCACGCCTTCTCGCCGTCCCAGCAATCGGTGATCGATTTCGATAATTCCTTCTTCTGGATGCGCTCCGACGGCGTCTTGCTGAACGCGTCGACGAAGGCGACGAAGCGCGGCACCTGGAATGACGGCATCTTCGGCTTGCACCACGCGATCAGGTCGCGCTCGTTCAGCGTCGCGCCGGTCGAGCGGCGTACGAAAATTTTCAGATCCTCGTCGTTGAACTCATTGACGACGCCAACCAGTGCACTCTCCTCGACTTCGGGATGGGCATTGATGACGCGCTCCACTTCCCACGCCGAAATATTTTCGCCACGCCGCCGCACCGAATCCTTGATGCGGCCTTTGAATATCAGATGGCCTTCGTCGTCGAGATAGCCGCGATCGCCGGTTTGCAGCCAGCCATCGAGGACGAGCCCGCGCGTCGCCTCGGGGTTGTTGAAATAACCCGCCGTCAGAAGACCCGGTTCGAGTGCCTTCACGACGACCTGCCCTTCGACGTTCGCCGCGACCGGCTCGCCGGTGTCGATATCGACCACGCGCACGTCGAACCACGGGATCGCCGTGCCGACTGTACCGATCTTGTTGTCGAGGTTGATGGTCGCGAAGCTCGAGGTTTCGGTCATGCCGTAGCCTTCGCGAATCTCGACACCGAAGCGGTCCTGAAACACGTTCCACGTCTGCACCGGGCAACCGCCGCCCCATGCGATCCGCACCCGATGGTCGCGGTCTTGCGGCGAGGGCGGCTGACGCAGCAGCAGTTGCAGTACGCCGCCGACAAAGTGCATATGCGTCGCGCCGCACGCGCGGCATTCGTCCCAGAAGCGCGACGCGCTGAAACGCGCGGCGATCGCCAGCGTGATCGGTTCCATGATGCCGATCACGAGCGTTTCGCTGCCGGTGACGTGATAGAACGGCTCCCACAGATAAAACACGTCATGACGCTTCAGATCGGCAATCAGGATGCAGCCGAGCGCGGTGGCGCGCACCATTTTCTCGGTGACCATCACCCCCTTCGGCATGCCCGTCGTGCCGGACGTGTAGGTCAGAAACAGCAGATCGTCGGGCTGCGGACCGCCATGCAGCGCGGCGGTGTCGCGCTGCACGAGCAGCGCTTCGAGATCGCGATGCGCGGCGGGCGCGCCGTCAGGCACACCGCGATGCCAGAACACCTGCGACAGATGCACGTCGTCGAGCACCGGCAGCACCTGCGCGGCGAGCGCCGTATCGGCGATCAACGCTTTCGGCTGCGAATGTTCGAGCAGGAATTGCAACGATGCGCCCGTGTGCTTGACGTTGACCGGCACCTGCACGAGCCCGGCCTTGATGCACGCGAAAAACAGCAGCACATGTTCCAGCGAATTCGGCAGCATCAGACAGATGCGGTCGCCGCGTTCGAGCCCGGTTGCGAGCAGCGCAGCGGCAAGCGCGTCCGTGCGCCGGTCCAGCTCCGACATCGTGAGGCTTTGGCCTTCGAACGTGCAGTACACGTGCTCGGGCTGTTCACGCGCACGCTGGCGCATCAGTTCGGGGATGGTCGGCTTGCCAGTCAGATATTGCATATGCGCTGTACCTCGGGCAGAAGTCATGAATCGTTGGATGAATCGATAGTGCCTGACCAGAATCGCGTACTGTCGCTCCGAATGCGCCGCGCGATGCGCCAGGTGCGCCAGGTGCGCCGCGTATCGTGTGCGGCGAGGCACGCGACATTTGCGTCGGCTCGCGTTCGCTTGCGTCTGCTTGCGCGGAAGCCGCGCCGTCAAATCACGCGTAACGCGCCGACGATCGGCTCGATATCGCTCAGCGTGTCGACGTTCATCACCGCCTCGATCAGTGCATCGGCACGCGCGCTGTCGAGGCCGCAGGCGATGCGAAATTTCGCGATCACATCTTCGTCCGACCACGCGGTATCGCGCTCCCACGGGTCGCCCAGCGCGAATTCCGTTTCCGCCGTGAAGGTTTCGCCGCTCGTCAGCGTGATCGTGGCGCGCGCCGGCATATTGCGCACCTGACCGTGCACGATGTGCTGCGAGAACGCGTTCGCGCGGTCCCAATGCGACACGGTGACCTTGTTGCGCAGCGCGACCACGCGGGGGTCGTCATCCTGACGTTCGTCGAGCCACGCGGGACCGACCGGCACGTTCAGCAACAGCATCGCGACCGCATGCGGGATGCTGAACTGGCGCGCGCAGAACGTGCGCGGCGTCGGATTGCGAAAACGCGGCGTGCACAGCAGCACGTTGGTTTCGATCAGCACGGACGCGATCTTCGCCACATCGACACCGGCACCGTGGCCGGCCCAGTCGAGCGCGGTCAGCGGCTGATGCGTCCAGCGGCACGTCGGCCACGGCTTGTACGTGATGTCGGAAAGCATCCAGCGCGAGCCGAATCCGCCGATCAGCGTATCGGGATCGAAGCTTTCGGTGCCGCACATGCGGATCAACCCGCGATCGCCGTCGAAGATCGTACCGAAGCCGGTCGCGCCGAGCGCCGCCGATTGCGCGGCGAACACACCAGCCAGCGACGCCCATCCGGCATCCGCGTATTTGCAGTCCGGCAGGTCGGGCGACTCCGACCATTTGCTCATCACCGGCAGCGGCGCGTTCGATCCGGCGATGCCCAGCGTTTGCCGCGCGAGCGCAGCGTCCTGGCCCAGCAGCTGGATTGCGACGCCCGCGGCCGCGAATACCACCGATGCGCCGAAACTGTACAGATCGGGATAGCCCGTCACGAAGCCGTCCTCGATGAACATCGGCGGCCCGCTGGCGCTCGCGACGCGCCCGCCGAGCTCGTATCCGGTGATCAACGCCTGCAGCAGTTGCGCGCCGGTGGCGCGCCGCGCTTCGCCGAGCGCGAGCGCGGCCACGACCGCGCCAACGCCGAAGTGATGGCCGACGGGAAACGTCTCGTCGAGATCCATGCAGTTGGCGAGCCGTCCGTTCGCGTACAGCGCGGCGGCGAGACTCGCGCGCTCGCGCCGCCCGGCAATCGAAGCGAGGTTGCCGGCGCCGAGAAAATCGGCCATACCGTAGGCGATCGGCGCGATACGCGTGTGGGTCGCCGCCAACATGCAGCCGATCGAGTCGAGCAGCAGACGGCGGGCGTCGGCTTTCACACCGTCCGGAACGTCACGCACGTCGAGCGTCGAGGCGAAATGCGCAAGCGCACCGGTGAGATCGGTCGTCGCGGTGTCGTTCATCCGGAATGTCCTTAGCGTTGATGGCTTGCGTCTCGCCAACGTCGAACAGGCACGCCGTGATCATTCCAGCCGGCGCTTGCCGAAGCCGGATGCGAAGTCCTCGCTTCGCTTCGGCTCGACGGCGTCGGCGGATTCGCACGGATTCGCACCTGTCTGTCAATGGATGTTAATGGCATCGCGAGCACTGGCGCCGCTCTCAACGCGTCGCCCGATGCTCCCGATGCGACATCGCAACCACATTGCGACACCATCACGCCGGCGCTATCGCCGGTTCGAGCAGGCTGATGCAGGATGGCGCGGCGACGGGCCGTGCCTGCCGATGCGAGGGTGGCTCAGAAGGATTGTTTCGCGTGGCCGCAGGCGGTGTATCGGCATCGCCGCAGCAGGCAAGTCGAGCTTTCGCAATCGACCAGATCGACTCGACAATTGAAATAGCACAATACGGTGCGAAGCATCTCATCGCAACGCAGATGCAGGTGCATATCGTCCGGGCGACGAATGGTGATCGATTGAGTCATCAAGGTTCCTCAATCAATGCCAGTCGTCAAAGACACTCGATAGTGCGAGCAAGCACGCGTACGCCGAGCATGAAATCATCGATTTCCATCGCTTCGCGCGGGTTATGGGATCCGTTGTCGTTTCGGATAAACAGCATGCCGCTGGGAATGCCGGCATTTGCGAACAACGATGCGTCGTGTCCTGCGCCGCTGGGAACCGTCTCCCAACGTATTCCGATGTGATCGCATGCGCGCTCGAACGCCTCGCAGATTCGTTTGTCCATGACTGCCGGTGCGGACTCGATGGCCCGGTCGAATTCGAATGTCACACCTCGCTCGCAGGCGATCGACGAGCACTCGCTCCGCATGAGCTGATAGAAGCTCTCCAGTGTCTCCCGAGACTCGCTTCTCGCCTCGAAGCTGAAATTGACCGTTTCGGGAATGCGAGAAATCGAATGAACAGCTGGATCGGTTTCAATGATTCCGGCCGTGACAACCAGGTCGATGCCCCGTTCGAGCAACGCGCGCCAATGCTCATCGAGGCGAGTAATAAGCTGCGCTACCGCGAATACCGCATCGTGCCGCAGCCAACGGGGTACCGCTCCGGAGTGGCCGGCCTGCCCGATACAGGTCACGCGTTTGTGTCTGACATTACCGCGAATGCCGGGTACGATGCCGAGAGCAATCTTGCGCGCGACCATCACCGGTCCCTGTTCGATATGCAATTCCAGGTAGGCTTTTGCCTTCGTTTTATCGAACAACACTTGCTGGGCCGCGATAGCGACGGTATCGGCTCCAACGTCTTCCATGTAACCTGAAAGTGCCTGGCCCGAGGTTCGATGCCTGAGCTGCAGGTCGTCCGCGGAAAGCTTGCCGAATATCGCGCTGGAACCGACATATGCCCTGCCGAACCAGGCGCTCTCCTCGCCGCGCAAAGCAATCACGCGCAATGCGGTTTGTGATCCCATGCCTCTTTGCTTTTGTGCAACGAGACACAAAAGCCCCGCCACGATCCCCGCCAGACCGTCGAAATTGCCTCCCCGCGGAACGGAATCCATATGCGATCCAACCCAGACAGCCGGCTGTTCCGGGCCGACGCCCGAAAGGCTGAAGACGAGATTCGCGGCACGATCGACCTCGACGCGCAGGCCCTGCTCCTCGGCGAATCGTCGCAGATAGTTCGCCGCGGCGGTCTCGCCACTTCCATAGCTATCACGGGTGATGCCTACACCATCGAATGAGAGTGCTCGAATGTCATCGAACAGCTTTCGCGCAAGTTCGGCGAGATCGACGATTTCCATAAATCTGTCATTCACTAAATTGAGCCGACGACAATCGGGCATTGACGATGAGCGACCACGCTGAGGATCCGTTTCTCGCCGAGCCTCAACGCGGGAACCACGCGATCACGGTAATAACGCCAGATTTATAGTCAAATATTTGCATTAATCTATAAAATAATACGATCGCAAGGTGTTCCGGCATCCCCGATACCAAAGACGAGGGGTAGCGACCGACTCTTTCTGCCAACGGTTCCGCCGAGGCGGACGTAAAACTCGCGAGGATAGTCAGTCGTCTTCGCGACGACTGACCGAGAACTCCTTACGCCCGACGCAATGCAAACTACTTTAGGGACGCTCGATGAGCGGCAAAATTGTTGAGTGCGTCGACAAATGCGGTATCGGACTCACCACTTGCCTTCTTCAGCGCGGTTGCGTGCGCTCGCATCTCCATCAAAAACTCATGGACGAGCTCCGCACTGACAGCGGTATCCGCATGCATATCGACGAACTCGGCGATACGCTCGGCCAGCAAAACAAGCGCCGCGGAGTCGCGTTCGGCGCGTTGAGCACCGGACCAGCATTGCTTCGCGAATTCCCGGAGTTCCGAGAACCCTGCCCGATCGCGTTCCAGCCACACAGTCGCAAGAAGTAAGTCCATGTCGTCACCTTTTTCTAAAAAAAAAGATTAGCTTCATCGACGCGGATTAGCAATATCTGTCAAAAAAGACCCAGCTTACGAAGGGCCGCGCGCTCAAACACTGAGCGCGCCAGCACCGCTTCTATCGATGCAACAGCATGCATGTCAATGAGATTCCCCATTCATTTTTGACGCAGGCATGCTGTACGAATCTGGCCCGCCGGAGCACACGCGAGCAGGCAGACGAGCAGCGGCAAACGGGCACTACGTTGGACAGTACGCGAGGCCGGCGCGGCAGCTTTTTTGGTTGCTTGACATAGTCTCATAAAATATCCAGTATCTAAAAAATATGCACAAACAGCGGCGTGCCGCCCGATGAGAAGACCGGCGCACACCTCCTCGCTCGCGGGTGCGTCGTTGATACGGGAAGGAGATCGGGCGGATGAGTATTGGTGTAATTCGATTTGAAATGTCGACGCCGGCAGACTGCGCGGCGTTATTAGCCGTGCTGGAAAGCATCGATGCCAGAAGAGCGTCGCGGCTCGCCATCATCGCCAAAACCGAAGGGACAGCCACGGTTAACGATTTCGGACGCTCGCTCGCGACGCTGGCCATACAGACCGCGCTGGAGCGGGCGAACGTCACCGCGCCGTGCCAGGTGATTCTGTCGATGGGTTGTGAAGGGATCATCACGCCGGGCGGATATTTGTTTGTCGACATGCCCGAGCGCGATGACGGTATCGAAGGACTTGCGCTCGGCATGGCGTATTCCGATCCGATGGCGCCGTCGGATCTCGTCAACGATCGACACATCGCCATTACTCGCGCCACTGTCGACCGAGCAATCGCCGATGCCGGAATCGGCGCGAAAGACGTTGCATTGGTCTTCGCGAAATCACCTCTGCTTACTCACGCAATGGCCGCCGGTTTGCCTGCCGAGGCGCGCGAGCGTGCCAACAGATCCTCGGCGGCCAGAGCCGCGGCGGCGCTCGGCATCGGCGTCGCGCTCGGCGAGATCGCAGCCGATGCCGCCAACAGTGCCGCAATCGGCAGACGCGCCGATCTGTACTCGCGTCGCGCGATGGTGTTCTCCGGAACCGAGACCGCGCGCACCGAGATCATCGTGCTCGGCAATCGTCCCGGTGAACACCAGAGTGTTCGAAGCGGTCTGTTCGCCGATTTGCTGGACGTCGACAGCATGGCGGCAGTGATCGCCGGAACTTCCGGCGAGCCATTCCAGGCCGTCCGTCGAATGAAATCCGGCGGCCATCTCGCGGCCGTCTTCCTGAAGGCCGGTCTTGCCGCCGACGGAAAACTACGCGGCAACCGGACCACCGTGTTCTCCAGCGAAGTCGATCCCGACAAGCAGATGAGAGCGGCTGCCTCAGGCGTGTTGGGATCCCTGCTGGGTGACACGCGAATGTTCGTGTCCGGCGGCGCGGAACATCAAGCGCCGATGGGAGGCGGAGTACTGGCTGTTATCTCCGCAAGCGAAACCCCGTGGGGCGGCCACGACCAGATCGCGTCTCGAACCTCTGGCCCGCACGCAGCAGCGATTCACCCTGGTGCCGCTCGCACTGACACATCGATAAACCACAAATGATCAAAATCATCGAAGACCAGGAAGTTCAAACCCTCGTGAATTGCGCGGACGCATTCGAGGTAATCCAGCAGTGCTATCGGGACGTTGCCTGCGGAAGAGCGTCGGTGTCGCAGCCGTCGGCCATGACGCTCGCCAGTGTCGCGGGCGCTCAGGCGACGTTCAAAACCAAAGGCGCGATTCTCGACAATCTGAACGTCGCCGGATTTCGGCTGGTTGCCGACTCCAATGTTTTGTTGGGCGATGGTACTTCCTATGTCTACCTGATGAGTCTCGACGCCGCGGCGCCCATCGCTTTCGTTGGAGAGAACTGGTTGCACAGGTTGCGTACGGCGTCGAGCGCGCTGGTCGCCTGCCGCAAGCTGGCTGCACCCACGGCATCGACACTCGCACTGATCGGAACCGGGCGAATCGCGGAGCAGTTCGTTCGTATCGTCGATTCGCAGTTCCCGGGCCTTCGCATCATTCTCAGCTCGCGTTCGGCCGAGCGTGCCCGTAGCACCGCGCAGCGATGGAGCGCACTGACGTCGAACGAGCTTTCCGCGGCGAACAGCATTGCCGAGGCCGTGGCCGCGGCGGACATCGTGGTGACGTTGTCCGATGCCGACGAGCGCCTCTTCAAGGCGACCGATCTCAAACCCGGCGCGCTCGTCTGCTCGCTCGGCGGCCAGCATGAGTTCGACGTCGACGTGCTCGAGGCCGCGGACAAGTTCGTTGTCGACGAAATTGATTTCGTCTGCAATGCCGGAAACGGCGCTCATTGGATTGAATCCGGACAGATCACACGCGAACGAATGGAGCAACGAGTCGACGCGACGTTGGGTGAGCTGTTGTCGAGCAACCAGCCTCGCACCGGCAACGGCATCGTTCTAGCCATCGTGCAGGGCATGGCCGTTTGCGACATTGCGTTGGCGAAGCTCGCCTACGATCGTGCGATCGAGCGCGATCGTTGAGCCCCAGGCAAGCCCCGACCTCTACCGTCAACGCTCCAGAATCGTTGCACGGGTTTTCTCGACCGGAAATCGAATCATGACCAAATTGCTTCTGTCGCGCCGTCGCCTGCTGAAGGGAGCCACCGCGCTAGGCGCCATGGCGGCCCTGACGCGCAACGTCAGCTTTGCTGCTTCTACCTATCCCGAGCACGATCTGCGCTGGGTCATCTATCAGGCGCCCGGTGGCCTGATCGACGGATCGACGCGTGCGCTGCAGCCGTTCCTCAAACAGCATGGATTTTCCAGCACCGTCGATTACGTGCGTGGTGCATCCGGCCGTATCGCCCGCACCCAACTTTATCGCGCCCACCCCGATGGACTGACGATCATGACTGAAGCCAGCCCCGAGGAGGTGCTCGGCGAAGTCATCTACGGCGCTGAATACAAGGTTGCGGAATTCCAGCCCGTATACGGCTGGTTCCGCAATGCGTTCAACATCTGCGTGCTGAAGAATTCGCCGTTCAAGACATTCGCCGATCTCGTCAACGCGGCAAAGTCGCGCAAGGTGACGATCGGCACGCTCGGCAAAGGCGGTCCGAGCCACTTGCAGATGGCGATACTCAACAAGCAGTTTGGCCTGAAACTGCAACTGGTTCATTTCGACGGCGCCGCGCCGGCCTATGCGGCCGTCGCCGGCGGACATGTCGATGCCGCGATGGGCGGCTCGACTTCGGTCCAATGGTCGAGCACGGTGAATTTCCTCGTCGTCTTTCGCAACGGGCGCGATCCAGCTCTGCCGGACGTTCCCACCGCCAAAGAATGCGGTTACGACATCGTGCCGGTCAACGAGGTGATCTATGCGAACGCCGGCCCGAACGTGCCCGCGGACCGGATCAAGAAGCTCTCCGACGCCTTCGCCGCGGCGCTGGCCGACCCGGCCGCGATCGAGGCGCAAAAGAAGCTCGGCATTTTCATCGCGCCGATTACTCCGGCGGAGCTGCGGCAGTCGATCAAGAGCCTGTATGCGCTGGTCGACGAATATAAAAGCGATCTGCTCGGGTAAGCGAACACCATGTCCCAGCAAAACCGGCATCCGGCTCCGGCCCTCGGCGAGCGCATTTTCGTGGGCGTGATCGGACTGGTGTTCGTGATCCAGTTCGGCCTGGCGATGTCATACCCGGCCGACCCACGGCTCTTTCCGCTGATCGTTGCCGCGATCGGTGTGAGGCTCGCCATCGCGACGCAGATTCGCGGACGCGAAAAAAAGCCGCCGCGGGCGCCGGAGCCGATTGCCCCGAGGCGGCTGGCGTTGGCACTGATCGTGCCGCCGCTGTACGGCGTCGTGCTTTGGGCACTGGGCTTCTGGATGGCGACGATTCTGGCCATTCCGGCACTGTCGCTTCTGCTCGGATATCGCCGCTATTTTCTTATTCTGCTCGTCACGCTCGGCATGGCCCTCGCTGTCGGCCTGCTTTTCCCCGTCGTCAATATCACCGTTCCGCAGCCCGCGTTGTTTGCCCACTAGTTTTGCGCTGCGGTGCGCATTGCGATGCCGGCCGATCCGATCCATTTTGCGAAAACTGATTCAACCATGTTCATGCGTCAAGGGTGGTGAGCACTATGTTGCATCTCCTTCTCAACGGCCTCGTCACCGCATTGCAATGGCACAACCTGGAGGTCATCGCACTGTCCACGCTGCTTGGTTTGTGGATCGGCGTGATTCCGGGTTTGGGACCGGTAATGGCAATGGCCATCCTGTTCCCCTTCACTTTCTTCATGGAGCCGCTGGCTGGCCTGCTGATGCTGGCCAGCATCCATGTCGCGGGAACCTATAGCGGTTCGATCAGTGCCATTACGATCAATGTTCCCGGCGATCCGGCATCGGCGGCGACTACGTTCGACGGCTATGCGATGGCCCGTCAAGGCAAGGCGCGCGTCGCGATGGGCATCTCCATCACTGCCTCGTTTATCGGTGCGCTGGTCGGCTCGTTCACGCTGATCGCCGCGTCGAAGCCGCTTGCCGCGGTCGCGCTGCATTTCGGACCGGCCGAGAACTTCGCGCTGGCGGTCCTCGGCCTGTGCGTCGTTGCCGCCGCATCGACCGGCTCCACCAGCAAGGCGTTGTTGATGGGCGCACTGGGCCTCGCGATCAGTTTCGTCGGCACCGACGATGTCCTCGGGTATCCGCGCTTCACGTTCGGCTTTGTCGAGCTCGAATCGAAGATCGGCTTCGTCCCGGTGCTGATTGGTTTGTTCGCGGTCGCGGAACTGATGCATCTGATGGTGGCTGGCGGCAAGATCTCCGAAAGCGGCCAGTTGCACGGCCGTCTGTCCGATGGTGTCCGCGAGGTATTCAGGCACCCCGCCGCGCTCGCTCGCGGCTCGCTCATCGGTGTGATCTGCGGCGTCATCCCCGGTGTGGGCGCGGTCACCGCCAACCTGCTCGCGCACATGTTCGAAACTCGGGTCGCGCGCGAGCCTGGACGTTTCGGCAAGGGCGCGCCGGAAGGCATCATCGCTCCGGAAGCATCCAATAACGCATGCGTCCATGCGGCGCTGATCCCCACGTTGACGCTAGGCATTCCGGCCAGCGGCGGCACCGCGCTGGTGCTGGTGGCGGTCACGATTCACGGATTGCGGCCTGGCCCGATGCTGTTTTCCAGCCAGCCCGACCTCGTCTACGGGTTCTTCGCCGGCATGCTGGTCGGGGCTGTGCTGTTTACCGTGTTCGGTCTGCTGTTCGCGCGATGGCTCGCGTTGATCACGCTTGCGCCCGCCCCGTTGCTCGTTCCGTGCCTGCTGGTCGTCAGCCTGATCGGCGCTTACGCCTATAACCAGAGCTTCCTCGATGTCGCGTGGGCAGTCATCTTCGGCGTGGTGGGTTTCATGGCACGGCGATACGGATTTCCTGTCGTCGGGCTGGTGATGGGACTGCTGCTCGGCGGGTTGACCGAGACCTCGTTCCATCAGTCGCTCGAAATCAGCGACGGGTCCTATCTGATCTTTCTGCAGCAGCCGATCGCCGCGACGATCCTCGGGCTTGCCGCCTTGCTGGTCGTCGGATCGGGCCTGCTGGACGCACGCTCACGCAAGGCCCTGAGCGTGGCGAATCTCGACGAGGCATAAACATGAACAACGCAATGAAACCTCTACTGCTATCCGGTGCTCGCGTGTTCCGGCACGACGGTGACCTCGACAAGCCGGCGGTCGCCGACGTGCTGGTCGTCGACGGCAGAATTCAGGCAATTGGTCCACTGGCAGCAAACATGCGCAGCGACGCCGAGGTGATCGACCTGGCCGGCCATCTGCTCATTCCGGGTTTCGTCAACGCTCACTATCACTCGCATGACGTACTGGCGAAGGGTTGTTTCGAATCGCTGCCGCTCGAGCAATGGGGATTGATCGCCGGGCCGATCGCCAATCATCGCAGCCTCGAGGAAATCCGCCTGCGCACGCTGCTTGGCGCGATCGAGGCCCTGCGCAACGGTGTCACTACAGTGCAGGATTTCAGCTCGTTCGCGCCGATGGAGGATCGCGTCGTCGACACGATCCTGGATGCGTATCGCGAAGCCGGACTGCGCGTCGTTTATTCGATCACGGTGCGTGACCGTTCGCAGCTCGCGACCATCCTCGATGCGCGAGAAGTGGTACCGCCGGAACTCCATGCACTGGTCGGCGAACACGCCGAGGAGCCCGCAGGGCAACTGGCATTTGTCGAAAAGCAATTGTCGCGGGTGGGCGACCGGGATGGCATGGTGATCTGGGCGCTCAGCCCATCGGCGCCGCAGCGCTGCTCACCGCAATTGCTTGCGGGAATGGCCGAACTCGCGAACAGACATCGCTTGCCCGTCTACACGCACGTGTACGAGTCGCGCTCACAGCGCATATTCGCTCAGCGGCACTTCGCGCAGCACGGTGGCTCCGTGATCCGCTACATGGAGGAGCATGGTCTCGTTGGCCCGCACGTCAACATTGCGCACGGCGTGTGGCCCGATGACGCCGAGATCGGGCATCTGGCGCGCACCGGCACCGGCGTGGTTCTCAACATGCTCAGCAACCTGCGGCTGCGCAATGGGGTTGCGCCCATCGCGGCATACCGGAACCTCGATGTTCGACTTGCGCTTGGTAGCGACAATTGCAGTTGCTCGGACATTCACAGCATGTTTCCCGTGATGAAGATGTACTGCCTGCTGGGCGGGATCAGCGACCCGAACGAAGCGGCGCCCCTCGCGGCCGAAGCGATGAGGCTCGGAACGTCCGGCGGCGCGCGCAGCGCCGGCAAGGACGATGAACTGGGCGCCATCGAGCCGGGAATGCGAGCGGACCTCGTAGCGCTCGACCTGAACGATCCGGCGTACCGGCCGCTGCATAGCGTGGTCCGCCAGATCGTCTTTGCGGAAACCGGCCGCGCGGTGCGGCATGTCTGGGTCGACGGCCGTCAGGTTGTGCGTGACGGGAAATCGGCCTGCGTCAACGAAGCAGGTCTTATCGAGGACATGACGCGCCTCATGCCGGCAGTCATCGAGAAACTCGATCGGCTACGGGCCGATTCCGACAGGCTGTCGCCGTTTTTTGCGGAACTTCAGCGCAGGGCATGGGCGCATCCGGTTCCGTACAACCGTTATCTGCAGCGCTAAAGGTTGCCGCGCAGGTATCCGGATCAGGAGCGCTGCAGCAGTTCACGGAGCAGCGCGGCGCCCTCCTTGCCCTTCGCCGCTCCCGCCCAAAGCTGCTGGATCAGCCCTCTGTACATGTTGATCGCATCCGGAGATGTCGTGATCGTCGCGATGCCACTTCGTATATTGGGCATCTCGCCCAGGCGGAATGGCGACACCGCGACATGCGTTTTGCCAGCTTCTTCGAAGATCTGGAAATTCTCGTTCGGCACGTTGTCGCTGACGATACCGATCTGGATGCCGACGGGCTCGCTCTCGATCAACTCGATCATGTGCATCACTTCATCGCGAGCCGCAATCTTACGTTCGAGCTGTTGACCGGGCGGCAGATTCAACTTACCGACCAGACCATGGTGAAGGAACTGCTCGACTTGACGCAGTCCGATCAGGCTCAAAACACCAGGGCGTGTTGCCTCGAAGCTCTTTCTGCGCTCGCTCAGAATTTCCAGCACCCTGTCGACCTGATACTTCGAAGCGTCATCGACCAACGCTTCCGGCACGTTTTCTTCCAGCATCTTCCGCAGGAAGCCGCTGTAGGCCCGCGACGTCAGCAGGAAAGAAATCGGATCGAAGTTCGCCAGCACTCGGACACAGCGACTCTCCAACTGGCGCATCCGCTCGAAATAGCTGACCGCGTTGTTGTGATACTCGGCCTCGATACCGAGCAGATTCTGCAGACTGACACCAAGCAGGTTGGCGAGTCGGCCTAGTGTTTCTATCTTGACGATTTCGCCGCGCTCGAGCTTGTACACCGCGGCGCGGGAAATGTTCAATCTATCCGCAATGTCGTCGGAGCGGAGCTCTTTGCCCAGGCGATACGCACGCAGGCGCTCCCCGATGTCCGCAAAGTCCACTGAGACGGGTGCTGGCTCAACTTTTGGGCCGCGTTTCGCCACTATTCGTCCTGTATACAAAAATAAATCAGATTATAGCGTCCGGGCTATAAGAGGAAAAGAAAGATCCGACAACGCGTGTCGTTCGGGCTTTTGGGCGACATCGTTATATATTTTTTTATCATTGTCGTTTTTTTTGAACGATGGCAGCATCAATTCGTGGAACGGGTGATACGGCCGTTGACCTCACCGCGCGCAGAGAAAGCGCATTCGGCGGAGGGCAGCTGAATTTTCAACCTTCGATCATTCCGCGAAGCAACAGGTTTGCGACTGTTCCAAATGGGTGGAGTTTCGGCAAACGCATGAGCATTCCAAATCATTAAAATTGGAAAATACAAATGAAAAGAAATTCAATGGCGGCAGCGATTCTCGCGGCATTTGCGCTGCCCGCCTATGCACAGAGTAGCGTGACCCTCTACGGCGTTATCGACGAGGGTCTTCAATTCAACACCAATGCCAAAAACGTAGTGAACGGCCACAACGTTGGAGGCAGACTGTGGAACCTCGATTCGCTCTCGGGCCCATGGGGCAGTCGCTGGGGTATCCGCGGAGTCGAAGACCTCGGCGACGGGCTAAGTACGGTCTTCGCTCTTGAATCCGGCATCAACATCAATTCCGGCGCGTTTGGACAAGGCAACACGCCCTTCGGGCGCCAGGCCTACGTCGGCCTGCGCAGCCGGCACTACGGCGGCATCCTGCTAGGCCGGCAGTACGACAGCATCGCCGATTACGTCGGATCGTTCACCTTCGGTCTGGCCGACTACGGCAATGCATTGAGTCACCCGGGCGATCTCGACAATGCGGCACACAATTACCGCATGAACAATTCGATCAAGTACACGTCCCCGGACCTGAACGGTTTGACTTTCGGCGGACTGGTCATGGTCGGCGGAATCGCCGGCTCGGTATCACAGAATAGCGGCTATTCGCTTGGCGCCGGCTACCACCGTGGCCCGCTGGCCCTGGGTGTGGCTTATCAGATGTTCAAGAATCCTTCCAGCATCGGCGGCGCATTGAATGGCAACGCAAACGCCGTCGCGCCAACCAGCACGTCGATTTTCGGCTCCATCAATTCGGGCTACCTGAGCGGCGCGCATCCTGCAACGTCATGGCAGGTTGCCGGCATCGGTGGGTCGTACAACTTCGGTCGAATGCTGCTCGCGGCTGTCTATTCGAACATCCGTTACGGGAACATCGGTAACTTCAATGGAGCGACGGCGACGTTCAACGATGTGGAAGTGAACGGAATGTACCGGTTCACGCCGACGATGTTCGTGGGGCTCGCCTACAACTATATGAAGGGCAACGCGGTCTCGGGAGACATCGGCGACCAGACGTATCACCAGGTTGAGGGGTTTGCGGATTATCTGATCTCGAAACGTACGGATGTCTATCTGTCTGCCGCTTATCAGCTCGCGCGCGGGACCAACTCGTTAGGCGCACCGGCTGTCGCGAACATTTCACTGCAGGGTGACTCGTCAAATGACCGCCAGGCGCTTTTCCGCGTCGGCATCCGTCACAAGTTCTGAAGCACCGGCGGGCGACTGCCCGCCTGAATCGTTACCCTGCCGCGATGGTTGATCTTGCCGCGCCCGGAATACCGGCCGAACCCACTACGCCGTCGTGCGCCTCGTCGACACGAGGCGCCGGATTACCGGCCCGCGGTTTTGGGGACTCGCTCCTGATCACGAAAGCACTTAGGCAATCCGCCGCAATGGCTTCACGATAATCAAGCGCGAAGGCCGCCCGCGCGGGCATGACTGCATTGCGGGGCGGCGCGACGATGACCATTGCGGCCTCGTCATTGGCAGGAGCGGCGTGGCGCCAGTGGCAAGCCACGCTTGCGGTGCTTCGTTCGTTGCAAGCAACGTACATCGCGTCATTGAATCGCGGCGGGCGGCTCGATATCCTTCGATCTGCCATGAACCACTTTAATCCAGGGCTTTACCCTTCAGCTCCGGAATCAGGAATAGTGTCGCGATCATATCGAGCACATAGAGACTCGCCAGCAAAGCTATTGCAATCTGAAACGAGTAGCGGGATGCGAGGGAACCGACCACGACCGGACCGAAAGCACCCACCGATCTGCCGAGATTCCACAGAACGTTCTGCGCGGTAGCACGCGCCGCGGTCGGATAGACTTCGGACATCAATGCTCCGTAACCGCCTATCATCCCGTTGACGAACATGCCCATCAAGGCGCCAGCCCAAAGCATGACAGTGGGATCATTGAGGCGCGCATAAACCAGTACCATCACAACCGCGCCGAGTTGATAAAGCAGAAACGTTGGCTTGCGGCCAATGCGGTCGGCGAGGTTTCCGAAGATGCAAACGCCAACCATCATCCCAAGGATCGTTACGGCGGTCCACAAGCCTGATTTACCGAGCGAAAAGCCCATTTGTTTCGACAGGAACGTGGGTAGCCAGATCATGATTCCGTAGTAGCCGAAATTCTGCACGGCGCACAGTATGACGATCCCGATGCTGACGCGAGTCGTGCGGGCGTCGGCAACCAGTAGCCTGAATGTGTTCGGTTTCTTTCTCTCGGCGCGGGCGGTACGAGTGAACAGTTCGGGCTCGTGCAGCTTGCGACGCATGATCCACGCGCCTACGGCCGGCACCACGCCGATCACGAACATCCCTCGCCAGCCGATATGGGAAATAAGAAGCGGCGTCAGCACGGCAGCCAGAAGCACGCCACATTGCGCGCCGAGGGCGACATAGGAGGATACGCGCGCGCGCATGTTGGCCGGCCAGGCTTCGGCGGCAAGCGCCATGCCGATACCGAACTCTCCACCCAGACCAATGCCGGAAATGGTTCGATAGGTGAGAAGATCCCAGAAACCTCGGGCGAATGCGCAAAGGGCCGTGAAGATCGCGAAGACCAGAATCGTCCACGCCAATACACGGACACGCCCGAAATGATCGCTCAATGCACCGAAGATAAAGCCGCCCAGCACAGTACCGATCAGCGTCCACGTGACGAGCGCGCCACCTTGCGCGCTGGTGAGTCCCAGCGACACCGTGATAACCGGCATCATGAACCCGAGAATGATCAGATCGAACCCGTCCATCGCGTAACCGATGGCCGAACCGGCGAGGACTTTCCACGCATAGGCACTCACCTGCTCCCGCTCGCCTTCAGGGGTCTGCGCTACCGACGATTCCATATTTGCTTCCATGAGTATCCCCGAGCCATCAGGCTCCGCCGAAGGTCTCATCGACCATCTATTCAATAATCTATTTTTTTAGAACGCGTGCCCGCGACAAGGCCGTTTACAAGGAGACGACGCGAGCATTACAGCGGCACTTTTTCTACGTACCCAAACCTTCGCAATACAGCCCGCGAGCTCGCCAGGGGCGAGATAAACAGAACGATCCGACAACAAGGAGTGCCGCGATGCCAATGCCCCGCAAAACGGCAGGCCCGCTACCTTCCCCCGAAATCTGGCGGCCCGGCGCAACTGGAATTCCGGTAGCAAACATCACGAGCACTGGTCGAACGCCGTCGCGGAAACGTACCGCGGGCTCGCTGATATCGACACGAGCGAGCGGCATTTCCGGCTAGCTACGCGCGGCAAATAACACGGCGCAAGTCTGCTTGCGCGCATAGTCTACATATTTAGACTACCGGCAAGTCCCAGTTCTTGCAAGCCGAAAAAAAATCAATGGATGAGCCGATAGCCGACGTGCTGAATGGCCGTAGAGCGCGCGGATCATGTCGATGGCGGCAGGTCTCCGCGCGGAGTTCAACGAGTTTGACTGTCTGGAGAAACTGCGGTGATGCGGGCACCGGTTGCCGAGGTGCCTGGTTCTTGGTTCTTCCTGCCGCCAGAATATTTACCAGCCTCCGAAAGTGGTCACGTGCCTGTCGAACCTGAGCGGTCCCACAAGCACGTTTTTCAGCAAGCTCTTCCTGGTAGGAATGGGGTCGCTTGGCAGATACGCAACGACACGGTTTTCGTTCAGCTTGTGGTCCCCGCGCGACGCAGCCTGTTCGCCCTTCTTCGGCGAAGCGTGCTTCGCCTTATAACAGGACGCGGTCCTCACTTCACGTTCAATGCAAACCGCCGCTCCGTCTCCACCGCCTCCGGCAAACCAATAAACCGCTTGAAGTCATCGAACGTCGTCAGCCGATCGGCAACCGCCTCCGTCGTACCTTCCCGCATGAAGATATCGAACATCTCCTTGACCGCCTTATGCGCGGCCGTCATCGATTCGATCGGCGCCAGCGCGTACGCGAAGCCCAACCGATACGCTTCGTCCAGCGACACATAAGGACTCTTGCCGGTACGCGCCATGTTGAAAAGGATCGGCTTGTTCAGGTGCTTGAGCCGCCTCGTTAATTGCTGCATATGCTCGATACTTTCCGGCGCGTCAGCGTACAGACCGTCCGCGCCCGCCTCGGCGTAGGCTTCGAGCCGATCGCACGCATCGTCGATACCGGTGACCGCAATCGCGTCCGTGCGCGCGACGACGAAGAAGTCCGGATCGCGCCTCGCCTCCAGCATCGCTCGCAGCTTCAATTGCATCTCCTCGGTCGACACGAGTTGCTTGCCCGCAAAGTGTCCGCATTTTTTCGGCAACGCCTGGTCCTCCAGATGCAACACCGACGCGCCCGCTTCTTCCCATAGCCTGATCGTGCGCTGCACGTCGAGAATGCCGCCATAGCCGGTATCCGCATCCGCGAAAACCGGAATCGTCGTGACGCGACAAATGCGGCGAATATGGTCGAACATTTCGGTTTGCGTCAGCACGCCGACATCCGGCTCGCCGGCGACGACCGCCGCCGATGCGAAGCCGCTCACGTAAATCGCCTTTGCGCCGGCATTTTCGGCGAGCTTGGCGGTCAGCGCGTCATGCGCGCCGAGGCAGACGAACGGCGCGGACTGCTTAAACAGTGCGCGAAAACGGGCTGAGCGGCTCAAGACAGTTCTCCTTGCATGAAGTGGATGCTTCGATTTGCGATCATCAAATCATCGAATCGGCTTAGCGCGCGTCCGTCGGCCATGCCCACGGACGCGACTGCCGGTCGGCCGCGCGGAAGCCGTCGATCTGCTCGCGCAGCCGCAACGTCTGGTCGATCTCGTCGAGGCCTTCGAGCAGCGCGGCCTGTTGCGCGGCATCGAATGCGAACGCAACGGGTTCGAGCCCCGGCGCGCGGATTTCCAGTTTGCGTAAATCGACCTCGAACGGTGCGCCGCTCTTCGCGGCATCGGCGAGCGTCGCGATACGCGCGGCGTCGAGCACGATCGGCAGCAGGCCGTTTTGCAGGCAATTGTTGTAGAAAATGTCGCCGAACGAAGGCGCGATTACGCACTCGATACCTTGCTCCTCCAGCGCCCACACCGCCATCTCACGGGAGCTGCCGCAACCGAAGTTCTGCCCGCCAAGGATGATCCGCGCCTCGCGAAACGCCGGCTGGTTGAGGATGAAGTCGCCGCGCTCGCCGCTTTCTGGCCCGACGCCCTGATAACGCAGCGTCTCGAACAGCCACGGGCCGAGCTGGCCGCGCTTCAGTTGCGAGATCCGCTCGATGCGGATGATCAGGTCGGTGTCGACGTTGTTGCGCAACAGCGGCGCGGCAGCGCCGCGAATCAGCGTGACGGCTTTCATCGTTGTGCTCCAGGCGTCGATACGATCGAAGGGGTAGGCGCGACGATGCGCCCAGCGATCGCGCTGGCGGCAGCCACCGCTGGGCTCGCGAGATGAGTACGCGCGCCCGGTCCCTGCCGTCCGATGAAATTGCGGTTCGACGTCGACACGCAGCGCTCGCCCGGCGCCGCGATGTCGCCGTTGGCGCCGACGCACATCGAGCAACCCGGCTCGCGCCATTCGAATCCCGCATTGACGAATACCGTATCGAGTCCCTCTTCATGCGCCTCTCGCGCGACCGTCAGCGAGCCCGGCACGACCCACGCCTTCACGTTCGGCGCGACGTGCGCGCCGTTCACGACCCGGGCCGCCGCGCGCAGATCTTCGATGCGGCTATTCGTGCATGAGCCGATAAATACGCGGTCGATGCTCAGCTCACCGAGATGCTGGCCAGGCTTCACGCCCATATAGTCGAGCGCGTTACGCCATGCGCCGCGTTTGCCCGCATCCGCGACGCTATCCGGATCGGGCACGCACTGATCGAGCGACACGACGTGCTCGGGGCTCGTACCCCACGTCACGTGCACGCCGATCTCGGCGGCGTCGATATCGATCTCGCGATCGAAACGCGCACCGTCGTCGCTCGCGAGCGCGCGCCAGTCGGCCACGGCCCGATCGAACGCGTCGCCTCGCGGTGTATGCGGGCGGCCATGCAGATAGGCGAACGTCGTGTCGTCGGGGGCAACGAGGCCGAACTTCGAGCCCATCTCGATCGTCAGGTTGCACAGCGTGAGCCGGCTCTCGATCGACAGCGCGCTCACCGCGTCGCCCGCGTATTCGACCGCGTAGCCGGTGCCGCCCGCCGCGCCGACCCGGCCGATCAGATACAGGATCATGTCCTTCGCGCCGACACCTTCGCGCAACCTGCCGTTAAAACGCACGCGCATCGTCTTCGGACGCTTCTGGCGAAT
Organism: Paraburkholderia sp. ZP32-5; assembly: GCF_021390495.1. NCBI lineage: Bacteria > Pseudomonadati > Pseudomonadota > Betaproteobacteria > Burkholderiales > Burkholderiaceae > Paraburkholderia > Paraburkholderia sp. ZP32-5. The sequence continues at coordinate 1,181,924 of NZ_JAJEJP010000003.1, forward strand.
CGTCTGCGTCGCGAGCACATGCACCACCTCGGTCGAGCCGATGCCGAACGCGAGCGAACCCATCGCGCCATGCGTACAGGTATGGCTATCCGCGCAGACGAGCAGCGTGCCGGGCAGCGACAGGCCCAACTCCGGCCCGATCACGTGCACGATGCCCTGCTGGCCGCGCGCGCCGATATCGAAGATTGGAATCGCGTGATGCGTCATCTGCGCGCGCATCGCGTCGACCATCTCGGTGCTCCAGTCCGCGTCGCCGGCGCGGCGGCCGGGTTGCGTCGAGATCACATGATCGATGGTCGCGAAGGTCTGGTGCGGGCTGTCGACCGCGAGCGCGCGCTTTTCCATCACGCGCACTGCTTCGACGCCGGTCAGTTCGTGCAGCAGATGACGGTCGACCTGCAACAGGTCGATGCCGCTCGCCAGATGCGCGATCACGTGGCTGTCCCACAGCTTGTCGAACAGTGTGCGAGGCGTGCTGCTGGAAGATGGCGAATCGATGGTGTTCATGCGAATCTCCGTGATGGCGCAACGGCATGGCTCATGCATCGACCGCTAGAATCAATCACCAGCATGAGCCACCAAACCGATCGCTATGCGTCGCGCGCAAGCCGCTTTTGCCAGGCCAGAAACAGCAGATTGACGACCGTCGCGAACACGAACAGCATCAGCGCGAGCGCCATGATCGTGCTCGTCTCGTTACGGTTCATCGCGATCATCAGCAAACGGCCGATGCCGCTTTGCGACGCGAACATCTCGCCGATCAGCGTGCCGAGCAGCGTCAGCGAAAAGCCGATGCGAAGCCCCGCAACCACTTCCGGCAGGCACGCGGGCAATAGAATGTGCCGTGCGAATTCCGCCGGCCCGAGCCGATACGTATGCGCGGCGCGCGTGTAGATAGGCGGCATGTTGCGCACCGCATTCATCGTGAACAGCGCGATCGGGATGATGCCGTGGATCACGCCAAACACGATCTTGGCCCACAGTCCGAGACCGCACGCGAGCAGCACCACCGGATAGAGTGTGACCTTCGGAATCGAATAGAAGCCCATCATCAGCGGTTCGGCGACTTCGCCCGCGAGGCGCCGCGCGCCAAGCAGCAGGCCGCACACGACGCCGCCCACCGCCGAGATCAGGAACGCGGTGCCGAACGCGATCGACGTCACGCGCAGGCTTTCGGGGAAATCGACATCGCTGACGATGCGCACCGCGCGCAACAATGTGCGCCACGGTGTGGTCACCACGGTCGGCCCGAGCAGTTCGCTGACGATCTGCCACAGCGCCAGCAGCACGATGACCAGCACGACGCCATCGAGCCAGCGGCGCGCATGGCGCGGCCGCGACGTGTGCGAAACGACGATCGTGCTCATGCGCCCTCCCGCCGGATGCGCCGGTACAGACGCGTTTCCGCCGCGCGCAACAGGCCGTTGAGCGTGCCGACGAACACCAGCATCAATAGCATCAGGCCGTACATCGTCGGATTGTCGAACGCGTTGTACGCGAACGCGATCTGATAGCCGAAGCCGGAACCCGACAACACGAATTCGCCGGCCACCACCGCGATAAACGCATAGACGACGGTCAGCTTGATGCCGGTGAACACATACGGCAGGCTCGCCGGCAGCGTGATCAGACCGATCTCCTGCAACGTGCTCATGCGGCACACTCGCGCGGTTCTTAGCATCACGCGCGGCACGCGTTCGAGCCCGTTCAGCGTATTGACCGCCATCGCCACCACCGCGAAGATGAAGCCGATGCCGACCAGCGGCCAGCGGTTCAGTCCAAAGATCACGATCAGGATCGGATACAGCACGAACACCGGCACCGCGTAGTACGACAGCAGCAGCGGATCGAGCACGCGGCGCAGACGCGGCAGCCGGAACAGCACGACGCCGCCGAAGAAGCCGAATACGACCGCGAGCGCCACCGCGAGCAGCGCGCTGCCGAGCGTTTGCAGAATGTCGCTGGTGTACTCACCGGAGATCAGCAGATTCCACGCGCTCGCCGCCATCGCCGAGGGCGGAATGAACGACACCGGATTGATCCACGCCATGCGCGTAACGATCTCCAGCAGCACGACGAAAGCGACGACGATACCGATACGCCAGCGCGCGGCCACGCTCATGTCTGGCTCCCGAGCGCCTTCATCGCCTCGCCGCGCAGCAGGCCCCACACTTGCGCGGTCAGTTCGCCGAAGCGCGTATCGGTGGCGATCTGACTATCGCGCATGCGCGGCCAGTTCGTCTCGATCGTCGCGATGAAGCGGCCCGGACACGCGGACATCACACCGATACGATCCGACAGCAGCACCGCCTCGTCGATCGAGTGGGTGATCAGCATCACGGTCGCGCCGGTGTCGCGCCACAGCTTCAGCGTTTCATCGCCCATCAGCAGACGGGTCTGCTGATCGAGCGCGCCAAACGGCTCATCGAGCAGCAACAGGCGCGGGCGCACCACCATCGCGCGCGCGATGCACACGCGCTGACGCATGCCGCCGGACAGTTGCGCGGGATACGCGTTCGCAAATGCCTTCAGCCCCATGAACGACAGCGCGTGCTCGACCCGTTCGCGCACTTCGCCGTCCGGGATGCCCGCGCGACGCGCGGCGAACGCGGCATTGTCGAACACGTTGAGCCACGGAAAACTCGCGTCTTCCTGAAACACGACCGCGACACCGTCGGGCACCTGCCGCCCGACCTCGCGCCCTTCGAATTCGACCTTGCCACCGCTCGCCGGATTGAGTCCGGCCAGCACGTCGAGCAACGTCGACTTGCCGCAACCGGACGGTCCGACCACCGAGAAGAACTCACCGGCACGCAACTCGAAACTCAATGGGCCGAGCGCGTGAAACGGCGGCTTGCCGCCGCTGCCCGGATAGATGCGCGTGACGTCGGTCAGACGTGCCTCGATGCGCTCGCCGTCGCCGCGCGACGGCTGCCCCGGCACGACCGACATGCGCGCGCCCTTGCTGGCGAATGCGCTCATCGCGACCTCAGCCTTTCGAGCGCAAATCCGCCGGCAGCTGCGACTGGTCGACGATCTTCGACCAGTCGAACGGTCCGGGAGGAATCGCTTTGACGAGCAGCAGGCCCTTTAGCACTTCGTCCATGCTCGGCATGTCGAAGCTGCCCTCGCTCCAGTACTTCGGATCGGCGTTGAGCACATTGTTGATCGCCGACAGTGCGATCTTCGGATCCATCTTGTATTGGCGCGCGAGTATCTGCGCGCTTTCTTCGCGATGCGCGGCGATGTACTGCACGGCCTTGCGACGCGCGAGGATGATGCCGCGAATCACCTCGGGATGCGCCTTCAGATAATCGGTGCGCACTACGCCGACGGTTTGCGTTTCGTTCGGCACGATATCGCTCGAACGGAACGCAATCTTCACGATGTCCTGCTTCTCGCTAAAGGCAGGCTCGGTCATATACGCGACGTCGACCGCGCCCTGCTGCAACGACGTCAGCATGCCGCTCGAACTGCCTACCGGTTTGCGTTGCACCTGGCCCGTGAGCCCAGCGCGATCGAGTGCAATCGTGCTGATCGTGTCGGTGGTCGACTTCGGGCTGCTGTAGCCGATCGTCTTGCCCTTCATCTGCTTGATGTTGGTGATCGTGCCGTTCTTCGTCTCGACCCACACGAGATCGGCGAGGCTTTGCACGCCGCCGTGAACGATGGTCAGATCGACACCTTGCTTGATTGCGGAAATCGCCGCGGGCAGCGCCACTTCGCCGTACGGAATATCGGAGGCCATCGCGTTGCGCACGGTCGTACCGCCGCCTTCCGACGTGATGAAGCCGGTGACGTCGACGCCCTGCTCCTTGAAAAAGCCCTTTTCCAGCGCGACCGCGAACGGCACCCCGTACATGCCGTCGCCCCAGTGCGTAACGGTGAGTGGCGCGGCCTGCGCGGGCTGCACGAACGCAGCGCCGGCAACGGTGGCCGCGAACGCAGCCGTCAGACAGATACTTCGCGCGAATCGACGAATCGCCAACATCGTATGTGTCTCCATCCAGTAGTCACGGTCGAGCCGTTTTGTTGTGGTGTGGCCGCGGCACTTGCGCCGAGTCGGAAACAGCGCCGCGCGACGCGTTTCCGGTAACGAAACGCGTAAATTAATGTATGCGTTATTTGCGGCTAAGGAAAGGACAATCGCGTGCAGGTTAACCCGCTCGTCGGGAGGCGAAGGCGGGAAAGCAGGAAGACGAAACGTTGTTTCAGGCCTGCTGGATACCGAACTGCATCAGCACATTGGTTTGATCGCGCCAGCCGCGTTCGCGATGCGCGCGATACAGGCCGCTTGCGCTCGCCGCATCGCCGCGGCGGATCGCGGCGACGATCGCGAGGTGCTCCTCGATCGATTTGGCCGGCTGCGGGTGCGGCTTTACGCGCTGCGTCAGACGCCGCACGCGATGCACCTGGTCGCGGCAATTCATCACCAGTTGCATCAGACGCGTGTTGCCACCGAGCGCCACCAGCGTCTCGTGAAACTCTTCGTCGGCCTGCGCCCACGCCAGCATGTCGCCGCTCGCGAGCGCATCGGTCATGCGCGCGCAGGCGTCGTCGAGAGGCGCGAGGTCGGCGTCGCGGCGTGCGGCCACGAGGCCCGCCGCGGTCGATTCGAGGCTGATCAGTACGTCATAGATATGGCGAATATCGGAGATCGACACCGGCACGATCCGAATGCCGCGGCGCGGCACGATCCGCACGAGCCCTTCGCTTTGCAGCCGCACCGCGGCCTCGCGAATCGGCGTGCGGCTGCAACCGAGCATCAGCGCGAGTTCCTGTTCGAGCACCTGCGTGCCGGGTGCCAGTTCGCTTTCGATGATCTTGCGCCGCAGCTCGCGGTAGGCGGTGTCGGTCGAGCGGGTGCGGCGCGCGTCGGCGAGGTTGCGGGTGGTGGGGTTGTTGGTGGCGGTTGGCTCCGGTTCCGGCGTGGAAGGCCGGTGTGGCGCGATGGGCGCCTGCTTTGCGGCCTTCGGCGCTTTCGCGGCTTTAGGCGCGTTCGCCGTTTTCGCCGCACGCGCGGGTGCGCGGCTCGCGGTGCCGCTTGCTGGTCGTTTCGCGGGCCGGGCCGGCGGTGTCGCGCGCGACGCACACATGATGTTGTCCTCTTTCGAAGCGCATCGCCACGATGCGCAGTGTGCGGGCAATCTTAGCACCGCGCTCCCCCGTGCAATCGCTGCGAGTCGCGCATTGCTCATCCCGTGCTCACGCCATCCTCACACGCCAGCCAGATGCATAACCAGCGCGCGACACGCGACCGGCAACGCATCGAGCGAACGCACGCCGACCAGCAGATCGCGCGCGGCCCACGCGTCGGTCAGCGCGATGATCGCGAGCCCGTCGTTGCCCGCCCGTTGCCTCGCAACCGCTTCCGGCATCACGCCGAGCCCGAGACCGGCGGCGATCATCACGCACTGCGCGTCGTAGCCGGTGACCTGAATGCGGATGCGCACCGGCTGACCGTGCTCGTGCGCGGCGCGCGTCAACTGCTGGCTGATCGCGGTATCGGGCGGCAGCGCAACGAATTCATGTGCAAGCGTGTCGGCGAACGCAAGCGATCCAACCTCGGCGAGCGGATGATCCGGCGGCGCGACCAGCACCAGATTATCCTGATGATAAGGAAACGCCTGCACTGCATAGCCATGCGGCACCGCCGTAAAAATGCCGATATCGGCGGCATTGTCGACGAGCGCGCGGACCACCTGCGTACTCGGCTTCTCCTCAAGCTGGATACGAACCTGCGGATGGCTTGCCGCGAAACCGCGCAGCTCGCGCGGCAAAAACTGCACGATCGACGAGATGTTCGCGGCGACGCGCACGAGACCGCTGACGCCCTCGGTGTAATCGCGCATCTGCACCGCGATGTCATCGAGTTGATGCAGCGCGCGATGCGCGAGCGCCACCAGCCGACGCCCCGCGTCGGTGGGCGCCACGCCCTTGTTCGTGCGATGCAGCAAGCTGACGCCGAGCAGCGTTTCGATCTCGCTGATGCGCTTGCTGACCGCCGCAGCGGCGATGTGCTCGCGCCCGGCCGCGGCCGCGATCGTGCCGGTCTCGGCGACGGCGACGAAGAGTCGTAACGACAGAGGATCGAGCGAAGGCATGACGATGGTCGATGAAGTCGCGGACACCGCAGTGTAGCGAATCGCGCGTGCCGGAATGCACCGTCATCGTGTACCGCGATGGCAGCATGACGAAGCACTGCTTTTACGCGGCATGCAACGGGCGGATTATCGTTACGTAATCGCACCTGACGGCATCGAACGGAAAACGGAAAAGAGGGAGACAGCCATGAATACGCCAACGCAAAAAACTTCCAGCGCGACCACAGGCGCACGGATTCGCGTGTTCTGGCAGCCCGGCTGCTCGTCGTGTCTGCGCACGAAAGAGTTTCTGACCAAACACGGCATCGCGTACGAATCGATCGACGTGCACAACGATCCAGCAGGCCGTGACGCGCTCTACGAACTCGGTGTGCGCAGCGTGCCGGTCGTCGCGATCGGCAAGCGCTACACGTTCTGCCAGAGCATCAACGACGTGATCCGTTTTCTCGATCTGAAGACCGATCCGAACCCGCCGCTGCCGCCCGCCGAACTGGTCGGCAAGCTCGCTCACATCCTCGAGGCGAACGCGCGCTATACGCGTCAGTTCGGCGACGAGTACTTCCGCGTGACGTTCCGCAACCGCAACCGGACACCCGCCGGCCTCACGTTCCATGTCTTCCGCGTCGCCGAGATGGGGATCGAGGCCGCGCGGCAGATCGACCTGCGCTTCGAATCGTTCGATGACCAACCGCCCGCGGAGTGGACGAAAGAAGACATCGCGCGCTGGGGCGAAGGCGTGCGGCAGCGTTTGCTCGACTGGTGGGATAGCGAATCGGACCGCTCGCTGTCGTACGACGTGCCCACCTATTACGGGCGTCGCTCGATGCATGAAGTGATGGAGCGCACCGCGTGGCATGCGGCGCAGCACACACGCCAGGTCGCGTTGATGCTGGAGCGCGAGAACGTCGCCGCGGACCGCCCGCTGACGCCGGAAGACCTCGCCGGTTTGCCGGTGCCGGACGAGGTATGGGACGACAACAAGTAGCCCGCCGTAGTCCGCCATAGTTCACGAAACGCGGTCGAATCGGGTATCCACGGCACTTTTTCCTTTCCGGGCGCCGACATTAGCGTATGCGTTAATTCGCTCGGCGCCGCGCTCCCGTATAATCAGCCGAAGCCGTCGCACGTCGTGCGACGGCCCAGTCGGCGTGCCTTCGGCCCCCATGCGGCGTCGGCGTGGTCCGCCCTTTTCGACGCACGCAGGGTCAGCGCCCGCACAACATGGCTCACGCTTCGACTGCCGGCACGGCACCGCAACCGCCGCGCGAAACCTCGACCGACGCGGTCTACCAGCAGATTCGCGCGCGCATCCTGTCCAACGAATTCCGGCCGGGCATGCAGTTGCTCGAACAGGAACTGGTCGCGCTATTCGGCGTGAGCCGCACGCCGGTGCGCGAGGCATTGGTGCGTTTGCAAAAGGAAAATCTGCTGGTGATCGTGCCGCGGCACGGCATGCGCGTGCGCAGCGTATCGATCGCGGACATCGAGGAAGTGCAGCAGGTTCAGGCGAGCCTCGAAGCAACGGCCGCCGAAGCCGTCGCCCGCGCGGGCCTGAAGGCGAAAGACCTGAAACCGCTCGACAAAGCCTGCAACGACATGGAACGCGCGTTCGAGCGCGACGACCTCGCCACGTGGGCCGCGGCCGGCGACGCGTTCTACGCGCATCTGTTGACGCTCGCGGACAATCCGCGTCTGACGCAGATCGTCGGCGAATGCCGGGATCAGATGCGCCGCGTGCGCGACATGACGTTGCGGCTGATCGACTGGCCCGATGCGCAGACGGACGCTCTGCGCGCGATCACCACAGCCGCGCGCGCCAACGATCCGGTCGCGGCAGCCAGCGCCGCGCGTGCCCATCGCACGCGCATCGTGCAGTGGCAGATCGACGCGTTGCGGCGCCATCGAATTCTCGACATGTAGCGCTATGCCGGCCCACGTGATGCGCCGGCAAATTTACACGTCAAACTTGCAACACCAGCCGCGAAAAATCGCAGCACGTGTGGCATAGCCTCGCCACTTCGCCGAGAAAATCGACCTGCTGAGTCGGCAGATACATCGCCGCGTACTGGATCTTCGGCAATGCCGGCGTCGTGTTGGCCGAACGCAGCGCGCCGTGGTCGATCAGATGCGACAGACAGTCCTTCGGCAGAAAGCTGACGCCTAGCCCCGACACGGTCAGCCCGATCTGCGCGAGCAGATTGCTGCACACGACGGTTTTCGGCGTCTCGATGCCATGCGCACGGAACCACTGGCCGTAAGCGATGCCCATGCCGGAGTCCTTGCCCTGCACGATCAGCGTTTGCTGCGCGATCTCGGTCAGCGCGAACGTGCGTTTAGCCGGCATCACGCCCTCGGCGTACATCCATGCATTTCTGACCGTCCCCACCGGCAGCGTGAAAAAGCGTGGGTCATGGAACACGTCGGGCACGATGATCAGATCGATCGTGTGATCGGCGAGCCGTTCGTACAGCATGTGGCCGAGCCCCACTTCCGGCACGATCTCCAACTGCGGAAAACGCTCGCGCAAACGGTCCACCAGAATAGGCAGCCACGTGAGCGCGGTCAGTTCGGTCACGCCGAGCCGCAGCCTGCGGAACATCGCGTCCTTCGCGCCCAGTTGCACCAGCAGGCCGTCGCGCATGTTCAGCAGTTGCCGCGCCGACTGCAGGATCTCCTCGCCCTTCGGCGTCAGGACCGCGGCGCGCCGAGTGCGATCGAAGATCACCAGATCGAAGCGGCTTTCGAGTTCCTGGATGCGCTTCGAAATCGCCGATTGCGTGGTGCTGAGCCGCAACGCGGCCGCATCGAAACTGCCAAGCTCCGCAATCCAGTACAGCGCCTCGATCTGCTTTAGCGTAATCATCGCTCCCCCTCCCCGCTGCCGTATCGGCTCGCTGCCGCCCGATTCGACGGCAATCCGATACATGAAAAAAATCGATCCTATCAGAACTAAAAAATTCGCTTTTTTACATGAATTTGTACCGATAGGCTTTCACAAGATGCACGCCGATTTGCCAGCTGATTTGCCAAATGAAGGCCCCTCCAGAGGGAAAACCCCTAGATGTTTCGATCGTTTTGAAGCAACTTCTCCCGACTGAAAACAACAGGTAACCATGTTCAAGAAAAATGGATTCAAGGCAATTTCCGCGCTGTCGCTGATTTGCGCCGCGTCGCTGGGTTCGATCGGCCCGGCGCATGCCGAAACCAACGCCGACGGCTTCGTGCTCAATTCGAAAATCTCGAAGGCTGCGCTGAACCCGGCCGCTGTCGCCGCGCTGCCGAGCGACATCAAGGAAAAAGGCGTGCTGACCATCGGCGGCGAAACCACGCTGCCGCCTTACCTGTATCGCGAGAACGGCGGCATCACCGGTATCGAAGCGGATTTCATGCAGGCACTCGGCCAGGCGCTGGGGCTGCATATCAAGGTCATCAATACCGATTTCGGGTCGATGGTGATCGGCCTGACCTCGGGCCGCCTCGACGTCGCGATGTCCGACTTTTCGGACACGCCCGAGCGCGAAAAGCAGGTGACCTTCGTCGACTACACGAAGACCGGCCAGCAGTTGATCGTGGCCAAGGGCAATCCGAAGAAGATCCATTCGGTCGCGGATCTGTGCGGCACGATCGCCGGCGGCCCGGTCGGCAGCCTGTCACTCGCGATCGCGCAACGGCAGTCCGATGCCTGCACGCAGGCCGGTAAACCGGCGGTGACCGTGCAGGGCTATCCGTCGGCCAGCGCATCGGACCTCGCGCTGCGCACTGGTCGTATCGACGTGATGGGTATCGACTATGCGATCGCGGCCAATATCGTGAAGACCTCCGGCGACAAGGCCGAGCTGACCGGTGATCTGTTCGAATCCGGACTTCACGGCGCGGCCGTCAAGTCGAGCAACGCGCAGCTCGCCAAGGCGCTGCAACTCGCGTTCGAGGGCATCTCCAAACAGGGGATCGACAAACAGATCGTCGATTTCTATGGCGTGTCGCAAATGCGCGTCGACAGCCCGGCGATCAATGCAATGCAAGCGAAGAACTGACGCGAGTCGTCGAATCAACGCTACGGTGTGGCCAGTTGCGCGCGCCGTAGCGTCGGACACCGTCGGGCACCACTAGCAAGAGCAGTCCGGTCAACGCAATGGCGGTCGCGCCAAACGCTCTGGACGCGAAGGGACACTGCCATGGAAATGAATGACGCGCGCGGTCATGAACTGCGCATTGTTCGCAGCAAACATCCAGTCCAGCTCGCGATTGGATTCGTGGTACTGGTCTTTCTGCTGTCGTTTTTATTCCGCCTCGCCGACAACGAGAACATGCAGTGGCCAGTAATAGGCCATTACCTGTTCGATTCGCATGTGCTGTCCGGCGTGCGCGTAACGCTGGTGGTCACGATCGTCTGCCAGATACTGGCGATCATCATCGGCACCGTGATCGCGATCATGAGGCTGTCGAAAAGCCGCATCTTCGTGACCATCGCGAACGGCTATCTGTGGTTCTTCCGCGGCACGCCGCTGCTGGTTCAACTGATCTTCTGGTACAACCTCGCCGCGCTGTTTCCGGTGCTGTTTCTCGGCGTGCCCTTTACCGGCTTCGGCGTGATGCTGAAGACCAATGCGGTGATCTCGGGCTTCACCGCCGCCGTGGTCGGGTTCTCGCTGCACGACGGCGCCTATATGGCCGAAATCGTCCGCGCGGGGATCATGTCGGTCGACCCCGGCCAGCGGGAAGCCGCGATCACGACGGGTATGACCGAAAGCCAGGCGATGCGCCGGATCATCCTGCCGCAGGCGATGCGGGTCATCGTGCCGCCCACCGGCAACCAGGCCATCAATCTGCTGAAAGCAACCGCGCTGGTCGCGTTCATTTCCGGCGGCGATCTGCTGAGCAACGTGCAGGAAATCTACGCGGTCAATTACGCGGTGATGCCGCTGCTCGTCGTGGCCACGATCTGGTATCTGGTGCTCGTTACGGTCGCAACGATCGGCCAATACTATCTGGAACGCTCGATCGGCAAGGGCTATACCCGGAGCAGTAACAAGAAAACCGGCGCGGCGAAGATCAACGTGAATCTGGATGCGGCATGACAGATCCAGCGCTCGAGCGATATATGGAAAGGTTGAAGAACATGGCCGAATCTGAAGCGCCGGTTGTAGAGATCGTCAACGTCAAGAAGCGATTTGGCGACAAGGTCGTGCTCAACGGCATCGATCTCGACGTGATGAAGGGCGAGGTGGTGGCCATTCTCGGTCCTTCGGGGTCCGGCAAATCCACACTGCTACGTTGCGTGAATCACCTCGAAGAGGTGACGAGCGGGTCGATCAAGGTGTGCGGCAACTACATCGGCTATGAACGCCATGGCGACACGCTGAGGGAAATCTTCGGCAAGCGCCTCGCCAGACAGCGGCAGAAAGTCGGCATGGTGTTTCAGCACTTCAATCTGTACCCGCACAAGACCGCGCTGGAAAACGTGATCGAAGGTCCGCTGCACGTTCTCAAAACACCACGCGATCAAGCCATCAACCGCGGGCGCGAATTGCTGCGGCGGGTGGGACTAGCCGATCGCATGGATGCCTATCCGTCGGAATTGTCCGGTGGTCAGAAGCAGCGCGTCGCGATTGCTCGCACGCTGGCGATGGACCCGGAAGTGATCCTGTTCGATGAACCCACTTCCGCGCTCGATCCCGAACTGGTGAACGAAGTGCTGAACGTGATGAAAGAGGTTGCGTCGCTCGGCATCTCGATGCTGGTCGTTACCCACGAAATCGGCTTCGCCCGCGAAGTATGCAGCCGTGTCGTCTTCATGGCCGACGGCAACATCGTCGAACAGGGCCCCGCGCACGAGGTGATCGACAACCCCAAGGAACAGAGAACCCGTGAATTTCTCGGCGTGGTGCCGAGAAAAATGGAGAAAGTCAATTGAATCCGCCCTCCCCTTCGATTTCATCCGACGCGGTACTGCGCGTCAGAAGTCAGTCGCTGCGCAGCAAGAATCTGATCGCGGCCGCCACCGACAAAATTTCGCTAGCGATCGGCGAGCCGGACTTCGATACGCCGCAAGTGGTTATCGATGCGCAGATCCAGGCGATCAAATCGGGCTATACGCACTATTCGCCGCAGGAAGGCCGCGGCGAACTCGTCAACGCCATCCTGCAGGCGGCGGTCGGCGTAGCAGGCAACGGCTTTTCGTCGGAGAACATTCTCGTCACTCACGGCGGCTCGGCGGGCCTCACCGCGACCATCCTGGGGCTCATCAATCCCGGCGACGTGGTGCTGCTGGAAGACCCGACCTACTCGCTCTATCTGGACGGGATCAATCTGGCCGGCGGCAGTGTCAAGCGCTTTGCGAGGAATGAAGCCGGCGAACTCGACTTCAATGCGATCGACAACGATGCGAAGGGCGCCAAACTGATCGTGCTGTGCCACCCATCGAATCCGACCGGCGCGATCATCAGCCCGGCCGAATGGGCGTCGTTCGCGGACATCGTCAAACGCCATGGGCTGGTCATTCTGTGCGACGAAGCCTACGAAGGACTCACGTACGACAACGCGTTCGTGTCGGCGCTCGACGTACCTGGCCTGCGCGAGCACCTGATCGTCAGCCGCACATTCTCGAAGAAATACGCGATGACCGGCTGGCGGCTCGGCTACCTCGTCGGCGAATCGCAGTTGATTGCCTCCGCATCCACCGCGCACCGCACGTTCAACGGCTCGATCAACTCGGCCAATCAGTTCGCCGGCGCGACCGCACTGCTGAAAGCGGGCGACGATGCGGAGAAGATGCGGCGCGTGTTCCAGACGCGGCGTGACCTGATGGAATCGTGTCTGCGTGAAATTCCGAACATCCAGTTCCGACGCTCCGACGGCGCGTTCTATTTCTGGCTGCGGTATCCGGATCACCTCGGCACATCGCTCGACGTCGCCGCGAAGGCCGCGCAAGCGGGCGTGATGGTCAGACGCGGCGAAGAGTTCGGCAGCACCGGCAAGCACGCGCTGAGGCTGTCGTATGCGACCGACGAGCGTTCGATCAAGGAAGGTGTCGCGCGCCTCGCCCGTCTGCTGGCGTGATGGCCTGATTGCCGCGACTCATTTTGCTGCGACTCTCCTGCTGCGCTTCATTTCACGGCCCGGATCGTGCCGAGCCCTTTAGAGGAACACCCAACATGTCGATCGGATTCAAAATTTTCGAACGCCAACGCGCGGTCAGCGTGGAAGTGGCGAACCGCTTTGCCCGTGTGCCGGTGGCCTGCATCAGCGATGTGATGTCGCGCATGAGCGCAGGCGGCGCGCGCTTGCGTCCGATGCATGCCGGCGGCGTGCTGTGCGGCCCCGCATTCACGGTCAAGACGCGGCCCGGCGACAATCTGATGGTGCACAAGGCGCTGATGCTGGCCCAGCCCGGTGATGTGATCGTGGTCGATGCCGGCGGCGATCTGACCAACGCGATCATCGGCGAGCTGATGCTGTCGTACGCGATGAAGCGCGGCTTTGCCGGCATGATCATCAACGGCGCGATTCGCGATTCCGACTGGATCAGCAAGCACGACATGCCGGTCTATGCGGCCGGCGTGACCCACCGGGGCCCGTATAAGGACGGCCCCGGCGAGATCAACGTGCCGGTGGCTTTCGACGGCATGGTGGTCGAGCCCGGCGATCTGATCGTGGGCGACGCGGATGGCTTCACCTGCGTGCCCTACGACGAGGTCGAGACGGTCTACGCGATGGCCGCGAAGAAGAGCGCGAACGAGGTCGTGATCCTGGAGAACACACTGTCGGGAAAATTCGACGACAAGTCGTGGATCGACGACTCGCTCCGACGTCTCGGTTGCGAGGGCCTGTAGAAGTCCCTCGGCTCACATCAGCTTGGCTCGCCTCGCGCGAGCCTATTGCCGCAAACCGATCGCGAGCCGGTTGAACGCACTCATCAGTGCAATCGCAAAGCACAGGTCGGAAATTTCCGTCTCGCTGAAATGTGCTTTAAGCGGCTCGAAGTCTTCGTCCGGTGCGTGGGTATGACCCACGTCCACCAGCGACTCCGTCCAGGCCAACGCAACCCGCTCGCGCTCGGTAAAGCGCGAACTCGCATGCCAGCCGGCCACGCTATCGAGTTTGGCCGTCGGCATGCCGCCTTCACGCAACGACCTCGTATGCATCTCCAGGCAGAACGCGCAGCCGTTGATCTGCGAAATCCGCAGATAGACGAGCTCGATCAGCTCCTTGCCGAGGCTGCTTTTTTCCAATGCATGCTTGGTGGCGATAAAGCCTTGATAGGCTTCGGCGGACAACTTGCTATACGGCAAGCGAAGAGTACTCATGCGGATGCTCCGTTCGACGATAAAAGATTGAGAAAGGAATACACATTGCGCCGCGCGTCGGCCCACATGTGGTCCGGCGGTTCGCGCCCGGCCAGGTAGTTGAACTGCACGCTGCCGATACCGATCGTGTGCAGCACGTGACGCAGATAAGGCGTGAGGAAATCGGGTTGCCGCGCGTCATCGCCGGTGCAGGCGCCGCCCGAGCGCACCAGCACCAGCACGGGCTTGTCCTGCAGCAGCCCGACCTTGCCGTCCGGCGTGGAAACGAAGGTACGGCCGATACGCAGCACGTAATCGATCCACAGCTTCAGCGCGGCGGGCACCGTGAAGTTATGCATCGGCGTGTTGATCAGCACGCCATCGCTATGTTCGAGTTCGCCGATCAATTGTTCCGAACCGGCAAACGCGTTGTCGTTCGGCTGGCCGGGCGACGTGATCGCTCGCGCGTAGTGGGTCGAAATCGGTTCGAGCGTGGGTCCGGACAGGATCCTCGTCGTCACCCGCACACCCTTGGCTTCGAATTCGTCGAGGATCGGACGCAGCATTTGTGCGCCGGCGGAGCGCCCGGCGTGCGGGCTGCACTCCAGATAAAGCAGTCGTGCCATGGTTCATTCCACCTGCAATGCCTGGCCGAAGTGCAGCCCGCGGGCCAGCAGCCCCTGCCGGAAGTAGAAGCGCTGACCCAGCGCGTTCGCGAGCGCAGTGTCGAGCACCAGATACGCGCAGCCGAGGCTCTTCGCTTCGGCGCGCACCGCGTCGATCAGCTTGGCACCGAGGCCATGACGGCGCGCGTCGCTGCTCGCCACCAGATCATCGATATAAACGAAGCGCCCGTAAATCAGGTTTTCCGTCACACGGTATCCGGCGAGCGCCACGACCCGGCCGTCCTGCCGCGCGGCCAGCAAACGGTAGCCGTGGGCGGCTTGCCGGCGCACCTGCGCGACGAACGCCGCGGCATCGGTCAGGTGCGGCCGCAGTTCGCGCATCACATCGAAGCAGGCCAGATGCTGTTCGTCGCTGTCGACGTGTGTCAGTTCAAAGTGGCTCATCGAATCGGTCCTTGTTTCAGAACCGTCAATATAGAAAAATGATGCCCTATCCGACAGGTGCAAGAAATGAGCAATTGAATAGGACATCACGATGGACCTGACACTGCTGGAACTCGACCGGAAACTCGACCGAAACCGCGCCGAGCCGATCTACCTGCAGTTATACCGGCGCTACCGCGAGGCGATTGCCGCGGGCCGGCTGCAGCCGGGAGACCGCGTGCCTTCGGTGCGCAGCCTCGCCAGCGAACTCAATCTCGCGCGCGGCACCGTCGAGCTGGCCTATCAGATGCTGACCAGCGAGGGCTATCTGCTCGCGCGCGGTCCCGCCGGCACCGTGGTATCGCAGGGGCTCGAAAATCTGGGCGGAGCGCGGCCCAAAGCGGCGCGCAAACCGGCCGCCCTGACGCTATCGATGGCGCCGGGCATGTCGGCCACGCCTCATCCGCTGCAAATGGGCCTGCCGGCACTGGATGCGTTTCCGCACAAGAGCTGGGCGCGCCTCGCCGGCCGTGCCGCGCGTACGCTCGATACATCCGTGCTCGGCTACCCCGATCCGGCCGGCTACGAACCGCTACGCCGCGAGATCGCTACCTATCTCGGCATCTCGCGCGGCATCGCCTGTACGGCCGAACAGGTATTCGTCGCGTCGGGTTATCGCGGCGCGCTGCATCTGATCTGCCATGCGCTGCTTCGCCCCGGCGACGCCGGCTGGTTCGAGGAGCCCGGCTATCCGATCGCGCGGCGCTACCTCGAACACATGGGGATGCGTCTGAAGCCCGTCCCCGTCGACGACGAAGGACTGAACGTCGGCGCCGGCGTACGGCGCGCGCACGACGCGCGCTTCGCGGTGCTCACACCGACGCATCAGAGCCCGCTCGGTGTCGCGCTGTCGCTGCCGCGACGGCTGGAGCTGCTGCAATGGGCGAGCCGCGAGCAGGCGTGGATCGTCGAGGACGACTACGACAGCGAATTCCGCTACCACGGCCGACCGTTGCCGGCGCTGAAAAGCCTCGATCGCGACGGCCGCGTGCTTTACACCGGCACCTTCAGCAAGGTGCTGTTTCCGGGGCTGCGCCTCGCGTATCTGGTGGTGCCGGAGCGGGAGATCGAGCGCTTTCAGAGCATCGCGCAACAGCTGGCCGGCGCGTGTCCGATCCTGCAGCAGCGCACCGTCGCCGAATTCATCGCACAGGGGCACTTCGCGCGTCATCTGCGCAAGATGCGCGCGCTTTACGCGGCGCGGCGCGAATGCCTGGTCGACACGCTCACCGACATGTTCGGTTCGCGTCTGCACGTGCAGCCGCAGGCCGGTGGCATCCACGTCGCCGCCTATCTGAATGCCGGGCAGGACGACAAGCCGATCGCCGCCGCGGCGAGAGCACGAGGTCTCGCGATCGAGCCGCTGAGTAGCTGGTATATGACGAGAACATCGCGCAGCGGACTGCTGATGGGCTTCACCAATGTCGTCGATGCGCGGCATGCACAGAGGCTCGCGAGCACGTTGAAACAGGCATTCGATGATGTAGCGGGCGGCTGAATGCGTTAAACGCGCGCTTCTACTTCTTCTGCGCGGATTTCGCCTTGCGCGCCTGCGTCACGCCATCGGCGAACAACTCGATCACGATGCCACGCAGCCAGCGATTCCCTTCGTCCTGATGGACCCGTTCATGCCACAGCAGATGAATCGGCGCGCCCGGCAAAGCCATCGGCAACGCGTGAACGCTGAGCGAGAACGGCCCGACTAGTTGCAATGCAAGGTGCTCCGGCACGATCGCTATCAGATCGGTGCGTTGCAGGATATAGCCCACGCTCATGAAGTGCGGCACGGTGAGCCGCACCTGGCGCCGCACACCACGCCGTTTCAGCGCTTCCTCCACCTGACCGTGCCCGGTGCCGGCCGACACCACCACCAGATGCTCGGCTTCGCGCCAGCCGGCCAGCGTGAGCGGTGCGCCTTCGAGCGGATGCCCGCGTCTGAACACGCACACATAGCGCTGATCGAACAGACGGCGCTGGTAGAAGCCGCCCTTCAGTTGCGGCAGCAAACCGATCGCCAGATCGACGCGGCCATTGGCCATCTCGCTGCTCAGATCGACGCCGGTGTTGCGCACGGTATTGAGTGCGACACCCGGCGCTTCGCGCGCGAGCCGTTCGAGCAGCGCGGGCAGAAACACCACTTCGCCGATATCCGTCATACCGATCGTGATCGTGCGCGTTGCGCGCAGCGGATCGAAGCCGGTCAGCGGATTCAGCGCGCTGTGCAGCGTCGCGAGTGCCTGCGCGACCGGCTCCGCGAGACGCAGCGCAAACGGCGTCGGCACCACGCCGCCCGGCCCGCGCACGAACAGCGGATCGCCCAGCCGGCGGCGCAGCTTCGCGAGCGCGTTGCTGACGCCGGGCTGGCTCATGTTCATCTGCTCGGCCACGCTCGCGACGCGCCGCTCCTGCATCAGGCGGTGAAAAAGCAGCAGCAGATTCAGATCGATATCGCCCAGTTCCATGGCTTGGCCTTCCGAGGATCATTCCGCTCAGTGATGAAGCAGATTGCGGCCATTTTATTGTGGAATGAGCTTTCGCTGCCGAGAATATCCCCAAGGCGCGCGTCATCGCGCCGCCTGTCAATCTGAACATCGGAGACACAGTCATGCAGAGGGATCTGAAAATCGCGATCGTCGGCGCCGGTATCGGCGGCCTCACGCTAGCGCTCGCACTGCGCGAGCATGGCATCGACGCGCAGCTTTACGAGCAGACCGACGAGTTGCGCGAAGTGGGCGCGGCGGTCGCGCTGTCGGCCAACGCGACGCGCTTCTACGACCGGATGGGACTGCGCGCGGCCTTCGAAAAGGTCTGCGCGGAAGTCCCCGGACTGATCTATCGGGACGGCCGCAGCGGCGAGGTGATCGGCCATCATCGTGGCGCGCCGGATTATCGCGGGCAATTCGGCGGCTCGTACTGGGGCATTCATCGCGCCGATCTGCAGGCGCTGCTGTCGAATGCGGTTGGTCTCGAGCACATCAAACTCAGTCATCGGCTCGTCGATCTGACGCAGCATCCGGATCGCGTCGAATTGACGTTCCAGAACGGTCAGCGCGTCGACGCCGACCTGGTGATCGGTGCCGACGGCGCGCGTTCGATCACGCGCCGCTGGATGCTCGGCTACGACGACGTGCTGTACTCGGGCTGCTCGGGGTTTCGCGGCGTCGTGCCGGCCGAGCGCATGAATCTGCTGCCCGATCCCGAAACGATCCAGTTCTGGGTCGGGCCGGGCGGCCATCTGCTGCACTATCCGATCGGCGACAACGGCGATCAGAACTTCCTGCTCGTCGAGCGTCATCCGTCGCCGTGGCCATCGCGCGACTGGGTGATGCCGTCCACCGAAGGCGAGCAGTTACGTCTGTTCGGCGACTGGCATCCGGCGGTCGTGCAGATGATCACGGCCGTGCCGATCAGTCAGCGTTGGGGCCTGTTTCACCGCCCGCCTCTGGGCCGCTGGAGCAAGGGCCGCGTGACGCTGATCGGCGATGCCGCGCATGCGCTCGTGCCGCACCACGGTCAGGGTGCGAATCAGTCGATCGAAGATGCGGTCGTGCTGGCCGACCAACTCGCGAAAGCGGGGCCGGGCAACTGGCGCGAGGCACAGCAGGGGTACGAACGTCTGCGCCGTGGCCGCACGCGCAAGGTGCAGTACGCGTCGATCTCCACCGCCGACGTGCTGCATCTGCCCGATGGTCCGTCGGCAACGGAGCGCAATGCGCGCCTCGGCTCACGCGAGCGGGTTCTGCATCACCTCGACTGGATTCACGATTTCGATGCGCTGACGCAGGAGCCGAATGAGCGCCAGGGTGGCACCTGGCTCTGAGGCAATCGACTATCGGAGTGCCGCGGCTTGATGCGCACGGCCTCCGATTCAGGCCGTGGTCAGATGTTTGCGCATCAGTTCGCTGAATGCATCGGCTGTCAGCGGCTTGCCAAGCAGGAAGCCTTGCATCTCATCGCATTCCAGCGTCTTCAGTTTGTCGAATTGCGAGGCCGTTTCGACGCCCTCCGCGACGACATCCATTCCGAGCGAATGCGCGAGCGCGATGATCGCCTGCACGATCGCACCGCCTTCAGGACCTTCCGCGTCGAGCCCGTTCGTAAAGAAGCGGTCGATTTTCAGCTGCTTCACGCGAAAGCGTTGCAGATACGCGAGGCTCGAATAGCCGGTACCGAAGTCGTCGATTGAAATTTCGAAACCGCTCGCCTGGAATTCGCGAATCATCTCCGTGGTCTTCGCCGCGTCCTGCATCGCCACCGATTCGGTGATCTCGAACATGATCTGGCCGCAGTCCACGCCTTCCTTCTCGACGATTTCGCGAATCTTCGTCGGCAGTTCCGGCTGGTTCATCTGCCGGGGCGACAGGTTGATCGCGACTTTCATCGAGGGCAGGCCGGCCGCTTCCCAGCGGCGAATCTGCAGGCAGGTCTCGCGCACGACCCAGTAGCCGATCTGCACGATCTGCCCGGAGCGCTCGGCAATCGGCACGAAGTCCAGCGGCGCAAGCGCGCCAATCTCCGGGTGATTCAGACGAATCAGCGCTTCGGCGCCGACGATCTCGCCGCTGCCGCCGTGGAATTTCGGCTGGAAATGCAGCACGAAATAGCCCTTTCCGATTGCCTCATGCAACGCGCTCTGGATCTTGAGCGTGCGCATCGCGGCTTCATTCATGTGGGCTTCGAAAAAACGATAGGTGCTGCGGCCACCGCGCTTGGCTTCGTACATCGCCGCATCGGCGTGCTTCAGCAGTTCGTCGACCGAACTGCCGTCCTGCGGATACATCGCGATGCCGATACTCGGCATGACCTGCAGTGTCTGGTTCTCGACGTTGATCCCCGAGCGCATCCGTTCGAGCACCGCTTCGGCCAGATCCGCCGCTTCGTGCGGAGCCGCGAGATTGTCGACGAGCACGACGAACTCGTCGCCGCCGAGCCGCGCGACGGTATCCGAATTGCGCACGCATTGCCGCAAATGTCGCGCGAACGTCTTCAGCACTTCGTCGCCGAACACATGGCCGAGCGAATCGTTGATCGTCTTGAAGCCGTCGAGATCCATAAACATCAGCGCAAAGCCGCCGCCGTTGGTCTCCGACAGCTCGATCGCGCGCTCGATGCGCTCGGTCAGCGTCCGACGGTTGGGCAGGTCCGTCAGCAGATCGTAATTCGCAAGCCGCACGATCTGGCTGTTCAGCGACGACACGGAGCCCGTCAACGCCGTCGCGCGCGCGTCGAAACGCGACAGAATCAGCGTGACCACCATGATCGCGACGGTCAGCAGGATGATCGTCGTCGCCAGCCATTGCGAGTCGACACCGCGCGCCGCGCCGCACACCGAGCCGGGCAGAAAGTCCGCGGCGGCCATCCCCGTGTAGTGCATGCCGGCGATCGCCGCCCCCATCACGCACGCCGCGCCGACGCGTTTGCTGAGCACGCGCTGCTGGCTCGAATCGATCAGCGCATGCGCGATCCACAGCGCCGCCATCGAAACCGCAATCGCAATCGCGATCGACGCGACGAAGATGCCGGTCCGATAGTGAATGCCGGGATGCATCTGCATGGCCGCCATGCCGGTGTAGTGCATGCCCGCGATGCCGAAGCCCATCAGCACGCCGCCGGCGATGAGGCGCGTGATCGACAGCACGGGGCGCGCAACCTGGACGATCGCGAAGTACGACACGATCATCGCAATGGCCAGCGAGTATCCGGTTATCGTGAAGTCGTAGCCCACGGGTATCGGCAGCGAAAAGGCCAGCATGCCGATGAAGTGCATCGACCAGATGCCCGTTCCCATTGCCGCCGCACCGGCTGCCAACCAGAGCTGGCGCGTGCGCGCGGCCGTCATCGTCGAGATACGGGCGGCCAGGTCGAGGGCCGTGTATGAAGCGAGCGTTGCGACTGCGAGCGAGACGACGACCAGACCCAGGTTGTAAGTACTCTGCATGTAGTTCTTGTGTGAAAGGAATTTCCCCTAGCTGTTATCGGCCGCCTTTCTGAAATATTTAGGGCGTTGATCGATTCGCGCGCTGCGGCTGCCCGCGCGCTGGCCACTCCCCGCCCGCTCCCTGCCCGATTCCGGCATTCACAGCTTTGCTGATTTTCTTAGCTGCATTGATTGGTTGGCTTCATGCACCGGCGAATTTAACTTGAACGTCCGCGGCCCACGAGCCGCGACCGGTCACGTTTCTTTTCCAGGAGCCTCGCATGAGCGCAGCCGCATTGCAGGAAGTACAGTCGATCGAAGTCAAACCGCTGTCGGCGCATATCGGCGCCGAGATTCACGGCATCGATCTGACGCGAAAGCTGGAGCCGAGCCAGGTCGCGCAGATTCGCGCGGCCCTGCTGAAATGGCGCGTGGTGTTTTTCCGCGAGCAGTTTCTGACGCATGAGCAGCACATCGCGTTCGCTGCTCAATTCGGCGAACTGACGCTCGGGCATCCGGTATTCGGTCACGTCGACGACCACCCCGAGGTTTACTCGATCTCGAAGTACCGCAAGGCGACGCGCTTCGAAGGCCAAACGTTATTGCGTCCGTGGACCGGCTGGCATACCGATGTGACCGCCGCGCTCAATCCGCCGTGGGCGTCGATCCTGCGCGGCGTGACTATTCCGCCATACGGCGGCGACACGCAATGGACCAATCTGGCGATCGCCTACGAAAAGCTGTCGCAACCGCTGCGCGGCTTCGTCGACGGTTTGCGCGGCATTCACCGCTTTACCCCGCCGGCCGGCGCGACCGGCACCGACGCGTTCGTCAAAGCGGTCGAACAGCGCGTACTCGTCACCGAACATCCGCTCGTCAGAGTGCATCCGGAAACCGGCGAACGGGTGCTGTACGTGAGTCCGAGCTTTCTGAAATCGATCGTCGGCGTGACGCCGCGTGAGAGCCAGGCGCTGCTCGAACTGCTTTGGGAACACGTGACGCGGCCCGAGTTCACCGTGCGCTTCAAGTGGGAGGCCGGCAGTATCGCGTTCTGGGACAACCGCAGCACCGCGCATCTCGCGCCCACCGACATTTTCGATGTCGACTTCGACCGGCAGCTGTATCGCACGACGCTCGTCGGCGATGTGCCGGTCGGTCCCGACGGACGGCAATCGGTCGCGCTCGAAGGATCGCCGGTCGGCGCGGCCGCTGCCATCGCGCTGAACTGAGCAGCGTCGCTATCGAGCAACCGCCGGCGCACAACGCGGCGGTCCCGCGCGCAAATGACAATCGCCGATAACGATCCGACGATTCGTTATTGGAGCGCGCGAGCGCAGCTTCCTATACTCGATTGCACTTGTCACCTCGCTGCTGCGAGCATCGGATCCCGAAGCAATCGCGGCCCGATCGCTGTGGCAAGTGCACCGCCCCACTTCGTTTCACCACATCAACCATGCGCTATTTCAAGCTACTGAAATCCCTTGCGGTGTTCGCCGCGCTCAGTATCGCCACGCTTCACGCGTATGCCGATAAACCATCCGTCATTCGCATCGGCGTCGCCCAGCAAGGCGCCGGCGATCCGCCGACGTTCGGCGGCTCGCCGGCCGCGACCGTGCAATTGCAGCAGTTACTCGAAAAAGAGTTCGCGGCGGATGGCATCAAGGTCGAGTGGCTGTTCTTCAAGGGCGCGGGACCGGCCGTCAACGAAGCAATCGCCGACAAGTCGCTCGACTTCGCGTTTCAAGGCGATCTACCGTCGGTACTCGCGCGCGCCAACGGTCTGAAGACACATATCCTGCTTGAATCCGGCGTTCGCGCGGGCATCAAGATCGCCGTGCCGCCGGACTCTGACATCCATGCGATCAAGGATCTAAAGAGCCGCCGCGTCGCGATGTTTCGCGGTACCAATCTGCAGCTCGTCGCCGACAACGCACTCGCGGCGAACCAGCTCGACGAACGCGAACTGCGTGTGATCAATCTCGATACCGCCAGCGCGCTGGCGGCGCTCGCATCGAAAGGTGTCGACGCATCGGTCAACGATTACCACGTGTACAAGCTGCGCGACCAGGGGCTCGCCAGAGTCGTCTACGAATCGCAGAGCGACGGCCCGCAATTCACGCGGCAATCGCATCTGCTCGTGCTCGACGATTTCGAACATGCTCATCCGGACATCGTGCAGCGCGTCGTCAATGCATTCGTCAAAGGCGCGCAGTGGTCGTCCGATGAAAACAACCGCGATGCGCTGTTCAAGCTGTGGGAAAAAAGCGGTGTCAGCTACGCGTCGTGGCAAGCCGAATTTGCGCACCAGACATTGAAGGAGCGCAACTCGCCGCTGATCGACCCGTTTATCGTCGCACGCTACAAGGCGGTCGCGCAGGATGCGCTGAAACTGAAGCTGATCCGTCAGCCCGTCGACGTCGATACGTGGTTCGAGCCGCGCTATCTCGACAACGCGTTGCACGCGCAACAGCTCGACCACTACTGGACGCGCTACGACGCGGCCGGCAAGCCGCTCAGCTAACGGGAGCCGCGATGAGCGATACAGCGATTCCTCTCGCCACGACCGCTAATAGCAAGCGAGGCACTCGACGCATTGGTCGCGCGTGGCTGCGCAGCGCCGCGTGGCACGTCGCGCCGTGGCTGTTGCCGGCCGTGCTGCTGGCGCTGTGGACGATCGGCAGCGAGCGCGGCTGGATTGCGCCACAGATCCTGCCGCCGCCCGCGCGCGTCTACGACACGCTTGTCGAACTCGCGCGCAGCGGCGACCTCGCGAGTCATACGCTGATCAGCCTGCAACGGGTGCTGGTCGGCTTCGGCATCGGCACGCTGGGCGGCTTCGCGCTCGGCGCGGCACTCGGTCTGTCGCGAACACTTGAAGCGTACGTGTTGCCGAGTTTCAACGCGGTCGTGCAGATCCCGGTGCTCGGCTGGCTGCCTTTCCTGCTGCTGCTCGTCGGCGTCGGCGAACCGCTCAAATACATTCTGATCGCGCACGCGGCGCTCGTGCCGGTCACGCTGAGCACGTTGCAGGGCTTCCGTCAGGCCCCCGCTACGCTCGACGAAGTCGCGCGCGGCTATGGCTATAGCCGCTGGCAGCGCATCGTCCATGTGGTATTGCCCGCCGCGGTGCCGACGCTCGCGACCGGCGTGCGGCTCGCGTTCACGAAGGCGTGGCTCGCGCTGGTGGTGGTCGAACTCGTCGCGTCGTCGGAAGGGCTCGGCTATCTGATCGTCAATGGACGGCAACTGTTTCAGCTCGATCTGGTGATGGCGGCCGTCGTCGTGGTCGGTGCGATCGGTTTCGTCGTCAACCATCTGCTCGATTCGCTCGAAGCGCGTCTGCGGCGCGGCCGGCCGTCCGCGTTTCGCGAGTGATGCGCGGGCACTGCAAAGGAAACTCATGCGCTTTCTTCCGATCCCCCGTTTGCCAGGTGTGCTGAGCCGTTCGACTCGCAAAGGGCCGCCGACATGCGATTGCGTGTCGCCACCATCGCGGCAGAGCGGACGCGCGAAGAAAGCCTTCCTCGCATCGCGCGGCCTGGTGTTACCGGTTGTCGCGCTCGCGCTGTGGTCGGCTGTCACCGCACTGCATGTCGTCAAAAGCGGCCTGCTGGTCAGCCCGCTCGCCGTGCTGCAAACGGGCTGGCAACAAACGATAAGCGGCGCGTTGGCGCGCGCACTATCCGCTTCGCTAGCGCGGGAAGCAAGCGGCTTCGTGATCGGCACGATAGGCGGTCTGCTGCTTGGCAGCCTGCTCGGCTTCTCGCGCATCGCGCGGCGGATGGTCGGACCGAGCTTCGATACGTTCAAGCAGATCTCGCTGTTCGCATGGATACCGCTGATCTCGGTGTGGTTCGGACTCGGCGATGCGGCGAAGGTCGTGTTTCTGTCGCTGGCCGCGCTGCTGCCGGTGACCGCGCATACCTGCGACGGCATCCACACGGTGCCGCGCAGCTATATCGAAGTGGCCCGCGCGTTTCGCTATTCGCGGCTGCAACTGGTCGCGCATGTGATTCTGCCGGCCGCGTTGCCGTCGATTTTCACGGGCCTCTATCTGGCGCTGATCTATTCGTGGCTCGCGACGCTCGGCGCCGAATATCTGCTGGTGTCGGGTAGCGGCATCGGCAATCTGCTGATCGACGGCAGCGAGCAGTTCCGTATGGACCTCGTGTTGTTCGGCATCGTCGTCGTGGGCTTGACCGGCTGGGCGCTCAATGCGCTGGCGCGCCGCGCCGAGCGCGCTCTGTTCGCGCGGCGTCCATTCGGCGCGTCGTGATGCCAGCGCCATTACACCCGCTCATTTCTACAGGAAGGACCTTTGTCATGAACGCTGTGGTTTCCGAAACCCTCGACATCCGCCACGTGCGCAAGCGCTATCTCCAGCATGGCAAGACGCTCGACGTACTCGACGACATCACGCTGAACGTGCAGCCCGGCGAATTCATCAGCATCCTCGGCGCGAGCGGCTGCGGCAAGTCGACGTTGCTGCGGCTGATCGCCGGTCTCGATACCGACTACAGCGGCGACATTCGGGTCGCCGGCGAACCGGTGCGCGATACCTCGTTGCAACGCGGCATCGTGTTTCAGGACCATCGGCTGTTCCCGTGGCTCACCGCTTCGCAGAATATCCTCGCGGCGCTGCGCAATGCACCATTGAGCGCGAAAGAGAAACGCGATGCAGTCGCGGAACACATCGCGCTGGTCGGCCTGACGGGCTTCGAGAATGCGTATCCGAACCAGTTGTCGGGCGGCATGGCGCAACGCGTGGCGATCGCACGCGGCTTGGTCAATCGTCCGCGCGTGCTGTTGCTCGACGAGCCGTTCGGCGCGCTCGACGCGCTGACGCGCGGCCGGCTGCAGAACGAATTGCAGCGTATCTGGCAGCAGGAACGTATCACGATGATCCTCGTCACGCACGACGTCGACGAGGCCGTCTATCTCGGCGATCGCGTCGTGACGATGGCGCCGCGCCCAGGGCGCATCAAACGCATCGTCAATATCGCGTTGCCACGCCCGCGCGATCGCGGCGACGCGCGCTTTATCCGTTTGCGCGACGACATCGTGGCCGAGTTCGGCGAACCCGGTTCGTCGCCACGCGATAGCGACGGCGGCCTGCCGCACGCGCCGCCCCTTCATCCGCCGATTACCGAATGGCGGCTTGCGTGGTGACACGCGGAATCCACCTTGAAACCAGCAGCATTGCACGGAACGGACCACCAACGATGAGCAACGGCAAACGGCAAATCAAACTCGGCGCGTTTCTGATGGAAACCGGCCACCATATCGCCGCATGGCGGCATCCCGACACGCACGCGAGCGGCGGACTCGATTTCCAGCACTACGCGCAACTCGCGCAGATCGCCGAGCGCGCAAAGTTTGACACGATCTTCTTCGCCGACAGCGTCAGCGTGCGCGATACCCATCTGCCGTCGCTGTCGCGCACCGCGCGCGCGGATCACTTCGAGCCGCTGACGTTGCTGTCGGCGCTATCGGTGGTGACACGCAACATCGGGTTGATCGCGACGGTGTCGACCACCTTCAACGAGCCCTATAACCTGGCGCGCAAATTCGCGTCGCTCGATCATCTGAGCGGCGGCCGCTCGGGCTGGAATCTGGTCACGTCGAGCACCGAACTGGAGGCGCTGAATTTCAGCTTCGACCAGCATCCCGAGCACGGCGAACGGTATGAGCGCGCGAAGGAGTTTCACGACGTGGTCGCGGGCCTGTGGGATAGCTGGGAAGACGACGCGTTCGTTCGCGACAAGCAAAGCGGCGTGTATTTCGATCCGGACAAGATGCACGTGCTCGATCATCGCGGCAAGCATTTCAAGGTGCGCGGACCGCTGAACGTCGCGCGCTCGCCGCAAGGCTCGCCGGTCGTCGTGCAGGCGGGTGCGTCCGAGGCCGGCAAGGAACTCGCCGCGCAGACCGCCGAAGTCGTGTTCGTCGCGCATCAGACGCTCGACGAAGCGCAGGCGTTCTATCGCGATCTGAAGGGCAGACTCGCGCGTTATGGCCGGCAAGCGGATCATCTGAAGATCATGCCGGGCATCTTTCCGGTGATCGGCCGCACCGATGAAGAAGCGCGCGAGAAATTCGCCGCGCTGCAGGAGCTGATTCATCCGACCGTCGGCTTGTCGTTGCTGGCCAATATGTCGGGCGGCGCCGACCTATCGGCCTATCCGGTCGACGGACCGTTTCCGGAGTTGCCGGAAACCAATGGCGGCAAGAGCCGGCAGCGTCTGCTGCTCGATCTCGCGCGGCGCGAAAACCTGACCATTCGTGATCTGTATCTGCGGATCGCCGGCGCACGTGGGCATCAACAGGTGATCGGCACGCCGCAGAGCATCGCCGATCAGTTGCAGCAGTGGTTCGAGGAAGAAGGCGCGGACGGCTTCAATATCATGTCGCCGTGGCTGCCCGGCGGTCTCAGTGAATTCGCCGAACAGGTGGTGCCGGAGTTGCAGCGGCGCGGACTATTCCGCACCGAATACGAAGGACGCACGCTGCGGGAGAACCTTGGATTGCCGCGGCCGGTGAATCGGCATGTGCTCGCTAGAGACGAACGCGCGGCGGTGGCGGCACAGTAGATTCCATTCGCGCCATCCAATACGGCAACGCGAATCGAGCGCAAATCAAACGCGAATCAAGCACAAAGCGCCGGAAGCATCGCTCCCGGCGCCAGCAACAAACACCGCTCCGCGAATCTAAGCGCGCGCCGGCAACGGCGCCGGCCTGCGCCGCGTCACCAGCAACAACACCGCCGTCGCCGAAATAAGCTCGAACCCGCCTGCCACGAAAAAGATCGGCGTGAAATCCCACTGCGCCCTGACCATCGCGCCGCCGATCGCCGGCCCGATCATGCCGCCGACCTTCGATGCGCCATGCGCCCACGCCACGCTGGTCGCGCGCATTTCGGCCGGCGATATCGTCGCGCAAAACGCATTCAACGCGCCCCAGCTGCTGTTGTACAGAAAGCCGAGCGCGGCGAAACCAACGGGCGCCCATTGCGAATACACGTCCATCGTCGCAATGATCCACACGGTCAGCGCGGCGGCCGTCAGATAGCTCGGCAATACGCGCGCCGCGCCGAAGCGGTCCATCACGAAGCCGCTGCTCGCCGTGCCGATCACGCCGGCAATCGCGCTGACCGCAAGCAGTCCGGCGATGTGCTCCATCGGCATATGACGGGTCAGGTGCAGCAGCGTCGTGGTCCACGAATTGTTGATGTAGCTGAAGATGCCGGTCGCAAGATACGCGAGCCACAGCAGCAACGTAATGCCCGCGAGGCCGTTCGCGAACAGCATCAGCGGCGACAGCCGGCGTTTGGATGGCAGCTTGTCGTGCACGACGAAGCGTTGCCCCGGCACCGCGACGAACGACGGATCGAAGCGGCGCAGCGTCTTGCCGATCTTCGGATCGGTCGGGTTGCGCATCGCGAGGAACTGCAACGACTCGGGCAGCCACAACCACAGGCAGCCCGCGAGCAGCAACGGCAGCACGCCGCCGACCCAGAACGCCGCCTGCCAGCCGAACGGCAGAATCCACGCCTGCACGCTCGCGCCGATCAGGTTGCCGCCCGCGTAGCCGCAGAACACCACCGAGACCGCCGCCGACCGATAACGGGCCGGCGCGAACTCGTTGGCCAGCGTGATCGTCGCGGGAATCACCGCGCTGAAAAAGAGCGCCGCGCTAAAGCGCATCACGTCGAGTTCGAAGACCGTGCGAACCTGCGACGTCGCGATCGTCAGCAACGCGAATACCGGCATCGCGACCAGCAGCACGCGGCGTCGCCCGAAGCGGTCGAGCATCGGTCCGGAGATCAGCGTGCCGATAAAAAGCGCCAGTTGCTGAAGCACGAATACCTGGGTCAGCGCGGCCGGATGAACGTTCAGTCCGTGCGACAGCGCCGGCAGAATCAGCCCGACCATGAAGATGTCGTAGCCATCCACGACCATCGTCGCCGCCAGTAACGCGACGATCAGAATATGCAGCCACCGCAGCGGCTGATTGCCGATCAACGTCCCGACGTTGAGGTTCGTCGTTTCGTTCATGCTGTCTTCTCCAATGTCTTTATTTATCGAGGTGTCGGTGCCCGCGATCCGGTCCGCGCGCAACGCAAGCAGCGCGCGCGGACGCGCACACGTTAGCGGAACGGCTCGGGTCGAAGCAATCAACCATTGCGCTATGGCTCTATAGGCCCGACGCTATGACCCATTCAGATCAGACGAAAAATATGCGCACAGTGCATCCAGTTGCGCGGGTTCTGTCGCCGATAGCCGGGCCGTTTCGATCAGGTTCATTGCCGGATGCGCGCCGAGCATGCGTGTGGCCTTGTCTGCGATCTCGCTACGGCCGAAGCGTAGGGACGGATCGCCTGGGCTGTCTTCAACGGTGATCTCGCGCGTGCCGCCGGCCGCGCGCACGCTCACGCGTGCCGGCCACTTGCCGGGGTACAGGCGGTCGAGCGATGGGTCCGCCGTTACTCGAACACGCGCGGCGAATGCGCGGAGATCGTCGCTCCATCGCAAGTCATCGCGCGTGACGTCATCGAGCGATGCGGGCTGCAAGGCCGCCAGTGCGAGCTGTCCGCGCGCGCTGACGAGACTGGCGAGCCGCCCAGCCTCCGGTGGCTCGCGATCGAGCATCGCCGCGTAGGCTGACGGCACCTGCACGTCGACCGCTTCGACGCTTGCGGGATCGATGCCGTCAGCAAGCAGCACGCGCAGACCGTGAATCGCGGCCAACGCCTGCTTGGCCGCGCAGTGAGGCTTCACGCTGATTTGCAGCCGCGCCGGAGCATCGCTGTCATTGCGGGCCAAGCGGCTGGCATCCGCGTTCGCGCCGCCGATCTGTGCAAGCCACGCGTCGCTCAGCAACGCAACATCGCCGTCGATACCGTCGGCCGCCGCCAGCGCCGCAACGCAACCGGCACGCACCGCCTGACCGAACAGCAGCCAGCGGCCCGGACGATGCCCTGTAGCCCGGCCGATCGGCGGCGGCGTTTGCGCCAGCGCCAATGCGAGCGCATGACGCATCCGCTCAGGCGCGAGACCGAGCAGCCGGCCCGCCGTCGCGGCCGCGCCGAGCGGCGCGACCATATAGCTCGGCCAGCCGCCGCGCGCGAGCAACGACACGCCGCCGAGCGCGCACGCGACGCGAATCGCCACCTCTTCGCCGACGTACAACGCATCCGCGAACAGCGACGGTGCCGCATTACGCGCGAACGACATGCGCAATGCCAACGCTACGGGCAACACGATCGCGCTCGGCGTGACCGCGCTCGGGCGATGAATGTCATCGACTTCGGTCAGCCGCATCGTCGCCGCGAGGCTGGCCGCCGCCGCGAGCATGCCGCTGTCGGTACGGGCGATGAAGCGCCCGATCGCCCGGCCCTCCTTGCTCGCCGCGCCCGCCAGCAACGCGATGACCGAGTCGGCCAGTTGCAGGCCGATCGCATCGCGATGCGGCTCGCTCGATACCGACGCCGACGCGGCAAAGCTCGCGAGTTCGTCGATCGACGTGGCCACCGGCGCCGTGCTCATGACGCGAGCGGCGTGCTGTGGCCGCCGGCAGCAGCGAGCGCGAGCGGCACGCTGCCGCGCCACGGACCGTCCGCCAACGCGAGTTCGACCGACAGCACCGCGAGCCCGCCCGCGGACAATGCCGCGACCGGCGCGCAGTCGTGCGCGGCCACGATCGACAGCGGATACACGCCCGTGCAGGCTTCGAGTGTCCACGCGTTCAACGTGCCGCCGCCAGGCGCGGACGCGTTAAGCGGCTGTGTCTGCGCGGCCGTTAAAGACGCAGCCGCCTGCCTCAACCATTGTTCGGCGGACTGCCACGATGCCGGCTCGCCATTCGCCGCGACACAGCGATTCACGCGCACCCAACTGCCTTTGTAGGCAACCGACAGCTCAACCGCGTAACGCTCGCCCAGCGGCGCATCGCCCTCCATACGCCGCAGCGTCGCATCGCGCGTGAAATCCGCTGCGATGCGCAGCAGCACTTCCTCGGCGCCGGCACGACGTGCCGACACTTCGATCGCCGCCAGCACCTCGGACGCGCGGCTCGCGCCAGCCGGGATCGCGCGCAGCGCGGCCTCGCCGATCGCGGTCGCCCGCTTCGCGAGATCGAGTTCGGCGCGATCGGCCGTTTGCCGCAGTTGCGCGTACAGCGCGCTGGCATCGACGAGACTGTCGGCACCGAGCGCATCGACGAGCGGACCGCCAACGGACCACGGCAACGTATCGAAGCCGATCACGCCGATACGCACGCTGTTGCCATCGCTTTTGCCAACATCACCAACGACACGCTCGCTCAGAAACGCCGCCGCTTTCGCGCCAAGCTTCGGCGCCGATATCACTTCCGCCAGATGCGACACCTCGCGGATCCACGGATGCACACGCTCGGTCAACGCGGCGAGCAGCGTCGGCGCGCCTTGCGGCAACACCACCGCGACCGCCTCGCTCCAGTACGGCACGAAGTGGGTGAGCCACTGCACCGGCGCGGGCTGCGCGAACGACGTATAGGCGACGACCGCATCCAGCCCGGCCGCCTTCATCGCATGCTGCAACCGCTCCACGCGGGCCTCCAGTGTTGCTTGCGGGACTTCGTCCCGCGACCAGCTGATCAAACCTCGACGCATCTTCAACACTCCTTGGATTGAGGCGCTCAGGCCGGCACGCTGATCAGATCGCGCGTGGTGCGCGTCAGGACTTCGCAGCCGCTGGCCGTCACGCGCACCATGTCGCCCAGCACCATGTAGCCGACTTCCGGGTGATAGGTGTTCGGATGCACGATCAGCGTCATATCGGGTTCGAGCACGAGTGCGACGTCTTCCAGCACGTGCACGCCGTCGACGAACAGACCCACGCCATGCCCGCGCACCCGCGTATAGGCCGAGGTCACGTAGTCACCCAAGCCGTGGCGACGGAACACGTCGTTCTGCGCGCGCGCGACGTCGCCATGCGTCGCGCCGGGCTTCACCACCGCGATCCCCGCGGCAAGCGCTTCCTGGTAGACCGCATAGGCGCGCAGTTGCGCGTCGGTCGGCTCGCCGACCACCAGCGTCCGGCAGATCTGCGCGTAATAGCCATCGACGCACGGCGTCAGTTCGGTGGTCACCAGATCGCCGGCCTGGATGCGCCGCTCGCCGGGCGGATGCATGCCGCGCACTTCGCGTCCGCCGGTGCCGAGAATCACGAAGTTTTCGGGGCAACCCTGTGCGCGAAACCATCCCTCGACTTCGCCGATCAGTTCGTACTCGCTGCAGCCGACCCGCGCCGCGCGCTGGAACACCTCGTAGCCGGCGTCGGCGAGTACGGTGGCACGCGCCACCGCATCG
The DNA here is from genome assembly GCF_021390495.1 of Paraburkholderia sp. ZP32-5. Lineage (NCBI taxonomy): Bacteria > Pseudomonadati > Pseudomonadota > Betaproteobacteria > Burkholderiales > Burkholderiaceae > Paraburkholderia > Paraburkholderia sp. ZP32-5. Next base: position 1,214,686 of record NZ_JAJEJP010000003.1, read on the forward strand.
GCTTCCGCCGCGCTCTTCGTGACCATCAAGCGGTCGAACCAGGCGGTGGCCGCCGAGATACCGTCGCCGAGCGGACCGCGAGCGAGGCGCGTGGGTGCAGCGCCTAGTGCGACCATTGCGGCCTTCGTGGCTTTCGCCGAAGACGCGGACGCGGACGTCATCACACCGCGCCGAGCAAGCCATGCTTCGACTTGCGCCAGCGGCTCGGCGGAGCACGACACCTGCACCTCCGGCTGCTCGGCGGCAAACCGCGCCGCCTCGGCCGCGCTATCGACGAACAGTTGCGCCGCGCCATCGCGTTCGATACAGGCGATCGCCTGCCCTTCCATCGGCGTCAGATCGAGCGCATAACGCAGATAGTCGCTGTGCCACACGTCGCCCGGCACCACCAGCACATCGAGCCCCGCATCGGCCATCGCGCGACGCAGACGGCCGGAACGTTCCTGATGAAGTTGCGCGCTCATGAAGCCGTCTCCTCTTCGTCGACCTGCACGCCGTAGTCGCGCACCGCACCCGCCGCGCTGACATAACCCTTTTGCAGATCGTCCTCGACACGTTCGCGCGAACGTTCGCGTGCATCGCCGTAGCCGCCGCCACCGGCAGTCCAGAACGTGATCGTGTCGCCTGCCGCAAGCGCGATATTGCTTTCCTTCGTCACCGAGCGCTCGGAGCCGTCGTTGCGGCGGATCGATGCCGCGTTGCTCGCGCCCGGGTTGCCGCCCTTCGCGCCCCACGGCGGTTCGATGATTCGTTCGAGGTTCACGTTGACGGTGCTCTTTTGCAGCGCCTTGTAGCGCAGCACGACGCCGAGGCCGCCGCGATGCTCGCCCGCGCCGCCGCTGTCCTCGCGCAGTTGATGGCATTCAACGAGGAACGGGTAGCGGATTTCCTGCAACTCGACCGGCGTGTTGCGCACGTCGCCCTGGCAGATCGACACCGAAGCCGATGCGCCGTCCTCTTTCGCGCGACCGCCCCAGCCGCCGCCGAAGATATTCATCAGCACATAGCGCTCGCCGTTTTCTTCACGCTGGCCGTAGAACGAGCAGCCGCCCATGTCACCCTTGTGCGCGGCCGGCACGAAGTCGGGCAATGCTTGCGACAGCGCGCGCAGCAGCGTGTCGATCACGGTCGGCAACGCGATACTCCACAAACCGAGTGCTGCCGGCGGACGCGCATTGAGCATCGTGCCTTCCGGCGAGATCAGCGTGAGCGCGCGGAAGCAGCCCTCGTTGACCGGCGCATGCGGCATCGTGATGCACTTGAACGCGACCCGCGCGGCGGACAAACCACCCGAGTAGCCGGAGTTCAGCGGACCCGGCACCTGCTCGTTCATGTCGGAATAGTCGATGGTCAGATTCGAGCCTTCGACCTTCACCGTGACCTTCACGCGCAGCGGCACATCGAGCCGGCGCCCGTCGCTATCGAGCCGCGATTCGGCGGTATACACCCCATCGGGAATGCTCTCGACGACCGCGCGCGCCTCGGCTTCCGCCTGGTCCCACGAGGCCTCGATGCAATCGCTGACGGTCTGCACCGTATGGCGGCCATACAGTTCGGCCAGACGGCGGCCGCCGAGCTGACACGCCGCGATCTGCGCGCGCAGATCGCCGAGCGACGCTTCGGGGAAGCGGATGTTGTCGGAGATCATCTGCCACACGCCTTCGTTGCGCTTGCCGGCGTCGTAGATCTTGATCGAGCGCATCTGGATGCCCTCGTGGAAGATCTCATAGGTCTGCACGTTACCGAAGCCGGTGCGCAAGCCTCCCACATCGGCCCAGTGCGCGCGGTTGGCCGCGAACGCAACGACCTTGCCTTCGAAGAAGCACGGCGTGTACACGACGACGTTGTTCAGATGCTGCCCGCACACGCCGGCGTGATTCATGATGATCACGTCGCCCGGTGTGAAGCCGTCGAGTCCGAAGCGATCGATGCCGTCCTTCACGGCAATGCCCAGGTCCGCGAGAAAGATCGGCAGGCCGCCTTCGTTCTGGCAGATCATCCGCCCTTCGGTATCGATGAGGCCGCAACAGAAGTCGCGCACCTCGTAAATCATCATGTTGTACGCGGACTTGCACAGCGCGAGCGCCATTTCTTCCGCGTAGGCGATCAGCGAATTGCCGACCACTTCGAGCGTAATCGGGTCCACCGTCGCGCGGCGCGGCACGGCCTTCGCGGCTGCCGCCAGAGAGGTTTGCTGGGTCTTCATTGCTGGTTTCCTTCGGGCAGTTTGATGGACACGACCATGTGTCCGTGTTCGGTGATGCGCACGACGTCGCCGGGGAAAAGCACGGTGGTCGAATGCGGCTCCTCGATCACCGCCGGACCTTCCGCCGTAAAGCCGGGCGCAAGTGCCGGGCGCCACAGAATGCGTGCCTTCAGTGGCCGCTCGGGATCGTCGAAAATCACATCGCGCACCTGCTCTTCACGCGCTTCCTTCGCTTCGAACGGCGCGCTGATGAAGCTGTCGATCGCATCGCCGCGCGTCACCGTCGCGGTCAGCCGCAGATTGACGACCTCGATGATTTCGCCCGCCGCCGAGTGGCCGTAGCGCTGGTCGTGCAGTTCGTCGAAGCGCTCGCGCATCGCCGTGTTCGTATGCGACAGCGCATCGGGACCGGCGAGCGGCACCGTGATGCTGTGCTCCTGGCCGCGATAGCGCAGGTCCACCGCGAAATCGAATTGCGCGTTGCTTTCGTCGAGTTCGTCTTCGGCGAGTTGGCGCTTGGCTGCCGTGGTGAGTTCATCGAAGGCCGCGAGCACCGTTTGCTGATCGAGCTTGCCGAGCACACCGACGAGCGTGCGCACCAGGTCCTGGCGCCACGGCGCGAGCAGCATGCCCATCGCCGAGAAGTTGCCCGGCAGCTTCGGGATCACCAGCGTCGGAATGTAGATTTCCTTGCACAGCGCGGCCGCGTGCACCGGACCCGCGCCACCGAACGCGATCATCGCGGTATCGCGCGGGTCCACGCCCTTGCGCACCGACACCGCGCGCACCGCGAGCGCCATCGCCGAGTCGGCAATGCGCACCACGCCCATCGCGGCTTCGTTCACCGACAGATCGAGCCCTTCACCGACGTTCTTCGCCAGCGCCGCTTTCGCGCCTTCGACATCGAGCGCCATGCCGCCGCCGAGGAAGCGCCCCGGATTCAGACGTCCGAGCACCACATTCGCATCGGTGATCGTCGGCTCGACGCCGCCGCGGCTATAGCACACCGGACCCGGCGCGGCACCCGCGCTTTGCGGCCCGACATGCAGGCCACCCGCCTTGTCGCGCCACGCGATACTGCCGCCGCCGGTGCCCACCTCGACGATCGACACGACCGGCAACTGCATCGGCTGACCCGTTGCATAGCCACCGATGTAGTAGCCGTCCTCGATCGCCGGAATGCCTTCGGTGATCAGCGTGGCCTTCGCGGTCGTGCCGCCCATGTCGAAGCCGATCGCCTGACGAATGCCCAGCAGCTTCGCAACATGCCCGGCGCCGATCATCCCCGCGACCGGACCGGATTCCATCATCGACACCGGTTCGACCGCCGCGTGCGCGAGCGACATGCTGCCGCCGTTCGAACGCATGATCTGGATGCCACCGCGAAAACCGCGCTCGTCCAGGTGCGACTTCAGCGTATGCAGATAGCGGCGCACGCGCGGGCCGACATATGCGTTCAGCGCCGTCGTCGACGTGCGTTCGTACTCGCGGAATTCGCGCAGGATTTCATGCGACAGCGTGACGAACAGGTCCGGATAGGCGTCGCGCAGAATGCGGCCCGCCGCGAGTTCGTGCTGCGGATTCGCGTAAGCGTGCAGAAAGCAGATCGCCACGGATTCGATGCCCTGCTCGACCAGTTGCGCGCCGAGTGCGCGCACTGCGTCTTCATCGAGTTGCATCAGCACGTCGCCCTTCGCGTTCAGGCGCTCGCGCACTTCGAAGCGCAGATGACGCGGGATCAACGGCTGCGGGCGCTGGAAGTGAATGTCGAACGCGTCGGGCCGGTTGCCGCGGCCGATCTCGTAGACATCGCGAAAGCCTTCGGTCGTGATCAGCGCGGTGGCCGAGCCCTTGCGTTCGAGCACCGTGTTGATCGCCATCGTCGAGCCGTGCAGGAACTCGTCGAGTTCGGCCAGCTTCGTGCCGGCCAGCTCCAATGCGGTCGCCACGCCCTGCGTCGGATTGGACGGCGTGGTCAGCGTCTTGGCCAGCAACAGCTCGCCTTCCCGATAGCCCACAAGGTCCGTGAATGTCCCGCCTATGTCCACACCAACTTGATTCATCGCTTATTCCACATAGTCAGATTGTGATCAGCGGCGCGATGGCTTCACGCATCGGCACCGCCCGTACTGCAGAACAGGAATGGCCGACCGTCCAGGGTCTGGTTGTCTCCGTTTCCGTTTTGTCGTTCTGTGAGCAAACATTAAGGGAGGCCGGCGAAGACCGGCAATCCGCCATCGGGCTATGGATCCATAGTAAGATCGCTATGGGTTATAGGTAGACGGGAGACAGACAGATGTTGCCGGTGACATTGCGTGGGCTGCAGGTATTCGTAGCCGTAGTTGATTCAGGCGGCTTCGGCGCAGCGGCGATAGCGCTGAACATTACGCAACCGTCCGTCAGCGTTCACATACGCGAGCTGGAAGCCAAGATCGGCGGCCCGCTGTTCGAACGCCGCCCAGGCGTCAGCCCGCAACTCACGTCGGCAGGCCGCGCGTTCTACGCGTACGCGCTCGAAACGCTCGAACGCACCACGGCAATCTCCGCGAATCTGAAGAAAAGCAAACGTAAGCTGCGCTTTGCCGCGCAGCGCTTCGTCGCCGATTCGGTGCTATCGAAATCGCTGGGCGAGTTTTCGCTCGAGTTTCCGCAAATCGAATTGATCGCGCTCGCGGGCACGTTCGAAGAAGTGCATTCGCTGTGCTCGCGCGGTCAAGTCGATCTGGGCTTTCTGCTCAGCAACGGCAAGGTGCCGGGTTTGCCCGCCGAGCCGTTGGGCCGCTACCGGCTCGCGTTTATCGCGGCACCGGATCATCCGCTCGCCAAAGAGACCGATATCCCGATCGATACGCTCGCGCAGTACCCGTTCATCATCGCGTATGACACGTCGTACTTCGGCCGCACGATCGCCGACATGCTGCGCGCCGCGGGTCTCGAAGAACCGGTCGTCGCGTCGCAGGCGCAGGAAATGAGCATGGTGCGCAATATGGTGATCGCCGGTATCGGCATCTCATGTTCGCTGCGGCGTTCGGTGCAAAAGGATATTGCCGCGGGCACGATCGTCGAACTCGATGTCGACGTGCCGCCGATGCATCTGACGCTGCATTACCTGCGCAACCCGAAATCGAACGTGCCGGAGATTGATCGGCTCGTCGAAATCGTGCGGCACGCGGAGATGGTGCACGGCTGACGCTCTCGCTGTGCGTCACACACGGGCAAGCGGCGTGCGACGTGAAATGAAGTGAAACGAAGTGCGCGGCCTCACAGTCCATGCAACGATGGCGCCGCGCGCGCCGCGTTGCGTGACCTCGCGTGCATCACCCATGCGGCCGCCGCCGAGCCGAGCATCGGCAGCGCGCCGATCGCAAAGAAACTCGCGCTGCTGGCGCCCATCTTCAGCGCGAAGCCGCCGAGCGTCGGCCCCAGCACCGCGCCGAAGCGGCCCACGCCGATCGCCCAGCCAAGACCCGTCACGCGCATCGCGGTCGGATAGCAGGTTGCCACCAGCACATCCGATGCACCGACGCCGCCTATCACGCAGAACCCCGCGACGAAGATCAGCGCCGACAGCAGCGCAACATTGGTGCCGGCAAGACCCAGGCAGACGATCGCCGTCGATGCGATCACGAACGTGATGACCAGCACCAGAAACGGCGCGTGCCGGTCGACGAAACGTCCGAGCATCAGATTGCCGCATGCACCGCCGACCTGATAGCCGATCGTGACGCCCGCCGCGGTTTCGAGCGGCAGCCCGGAATCGTGCAGCATGACCGGCAGCCAGCTACCGAGCAGATTGAGCGCTAGCAACACCATGAACGTGATGGTCCACAGCAGCAACGTCATGCGTGTGCGGCCTTCGGTGAATAGCTCGCGAACGATCAGACCGCTCGCCTGTTTCTCGTTGACGACGAACGTAGCGCGGGCTTCTACGCCGATCTCAGGTGCAATACGGCGCACACAGCGCGCGAGCCGTTGCGGATGTTTGCCGGTCGCCGCCAGATAGCGCAGCGACTCCGGCAACAGCAGCGCCAGCAGCACCGCGAGCCCGAGCGGGATCACGCCGCCAATCAGGAACACCACCTGCCAGCCGTGTTCGACGATCAGACGCGCGACCGCCCAGCCGCCCAGCGCCGCGCCGATCGAGAAGCCGCAGAACATGATCATCGTCGCCGTCACACGCACGCGCGACGGCATGTACTCGCTCGTCAGCGCAAGCGCATTGGGCATGCCGCCGCCGAGCCCGAAGCCGATCAGAAACCGCAGCGCGGCCAGCTCGCCGACCGACGTGACGCGCATCGTCGCGAGCGACAGCAGACCGAAAGCCGCGCAACTGAAGATCATCACCGGCCGCCGGCCGAACCGGTCGGCGAGCGGGCCGACGATCATCGAGCCGAGCATCAGGCCGATCTGGCCGCTGACGAAGGCCGGCGTCATCGCCGCGCGATCGATGCCCCACGCCTTGATTAGCGCGGGCGCGACATAGCCGATCGCCATCGTGTCGAAGCCGTCCACCAGCAACGCGGCCGCGCACAGCAGCGCGACGAAGATCTGGAAGCGGCCCAGCTTGCGCTCGTCGATCAGCGCTTCGAGATCGATCGGGTGGCGATCCGGCGTGACGATCGTGGCGATCATGGCGATCCTCAGACGGCGTCGGGCAAACCGAACAGGCGCCGCGCGTTGCCGTAGAAGATGCTGTGCTGATCTTCTTTCGACACGCCGACTTCCTCGAACAGCTGCAACGCGGTGGCCGGATCCCAGCACGGATAGTCGCTGCCGTACATCACGTGATCGGCGCCGTAAAACTCGATCGCGTAACGGATGCCCATTTCGTGCGGCGACACCGTATCGGTGTACATGCGCTTGATATAGGTGCTCGGCGGCTTCGGCAATTTCGCTTTCTTCGCGTTCTTGTCCATGCGGCCGGCCTGATACGGCAACGCGCCGCCGGTGTGCGACATGATGATCTTCAGATCCGGATGGCGCTCCATGATCCCCGACAGCACCAGCCGGCACGCGGACACGCTGACGTCGATCACGCGCCCGAGGCTCAGATACAGCGCGCCGTCATAGCCGTCGAGAATCTCCGGGAAGATCGAATCGGTCGGATGCAGAAACAGCGGCACGCCGAGCTTTTCGATGTGCGCGTAGAACGGTTCAAGCCTTTCCGCATCGATGCGGTCGAGCGAGCCGACGCTGCCAGGCAGATTCACGCCGACCAGACCGAGCTTGCCGATCGCATGATCGACGACTTCGATTGCCACCTGAGTGTCGCGCAGCGGCACCGCGGCGGTGGCCCACAGCCGGCCCGGATAGCGGCGTTGCGCGCCGGCCATTTCCTCGTTCCACTGCATCGCCGCTTCACGCCCTTCTTCGACCGGCAGATCCGAGAAATGCAGCGAGAACGGTCCGATCGAAGCGATCACGTCGACCTCGTAGCCGAGCCCGTCCATGTGCGCCATCTGCTTGTCGAGATCGAACCATTCCTCTCCCAGATTGAAACGCGCGACACCGCCCTCCTGGCGCCAGTACGTATAACCATTCTTGCCGTTGCTCTCAGCACGCGGATAGCCTTCGCGCTTGCACAGCGCCTCGAAGATCGAACGCGGCCACCAGTGGAAATGAGAGTCGAGAATACGCATGATCTTTACTCCGTCAGGTCGCGCCCACGATGGTCGCGACATTAAATAACCGTCCTTACTTGCTGTCAGAACCGCTTGCTGATGCCGGCGCCGACACCGAACTGATTGCTCTGCCTGTTGACGATCGAGGTACCGGTAAAGCGGGTATTGTCGACTTCCGCGAACAGCAGTGTCTCTTTCGACAGTGCGTAAGTGATACCCGACATCAGCAGCGTCTTCGAGCCTTTCTTGCCGCCCTGATCATAATCGGTTCGGTAGAGTGCGTTAGTCAGGTTGAACGCGGGGGTGAACGCGTAGGTCATACCGATCCACAGATCGCGCGACAGCAGTTCCGCCGGGTGCGCGTCCTGCCAGTCGCCGATATAGCCGCCTGTCACACGCAGCGAGCCGAGGTGATAGTCGGCGCCGGCACTCACCTGATGGCGGTTCAGTCCCGGGCCGCCGAAATCGTCCCACTGCGTATAGGCCCCGCCGAAGCGCACGCCGCCGATCCGGTAAGTCGCGCCGGCCGCTACCGCGGTGCCGGTCTTGATGCTGCCGGGCACGCCGCCCGGCACATATTCGGCGCGCGCGGTCAGGCCGCCGAACTGGCCGGTGTACTGGATATCGTTGTCGAAGCGATCCGACGAGGTGCCTGCGATATCTTTCGACAGCGGCGTGATGCTCAGATAGCAGAAATTGAACGGGTCGAAACTCGACACCGTGCGCGCGCTGACCGAGAACTGCCGGCCGATGTTCACATCGCCCCAGGGGCCGCTCAGGCCGACGGTTGCTTCACGCGTGAAGATCGAGCCAGGCGTGCCGAGCGCGCCGGTGCCGCTATCGAACGCCCCTTCCAGTTTGAAGTGCGCTTTGAGCCCACCGCCAAGATCTTCGACGCCGGTGAAGCCGAAGCGATTCGACTGGTACAGGCCCTTACCTCCTGTAAGCACTTGTCCGTCGCCGGCGGCGTCCGCGTGCGTAAGGTAACGCAAGCTGCCGTCAATGGAACCGTAAAGCGTGACCGACGCCTGAGCGCAGGCCACGCCAGGCGCGACGGCTAATAGCGTTAGCGTCGCGACATGGATCGAGAGGCGCACTTCTTGTCTCCGTTCGTTATGTATCGTGTCCGTGACCACTTGCATGACGGCGCACCTCTGCGGGGGCCTCGTCATGCGCGGATTGGCGCGGCTCGCGGCGACGCCGGTTGAAGCCGTGTGTCGCGAGTCGCGTGTGTCGTTGCTGTGAAGGAATGTAGCGATCGACAGACGCTCAAACAATTGCCGACGGGGCTATGGGTTCATAGGACCGAGGCTATGAGTCGACACGCCAAATGTATGGAGATTGATCGTGTGCGTATGGCTGGATCGGCGTCGCGCTGAGTGCGGCTATGCCGCTATGCCGCTTGCCATCGCAAGAAAAAGCGCCCCATTAGCAAGCTATACGGGGCGCCGGCAAAGAAAAGGACCACTAGCGTGTTCTCAACGCGATCTCAACGCGTCCGCACCACCTGATCCGCGTGATACGACGAACGCACGAGCGGCCCCGCTACCACATCGATGAAGCCCATTTTCAGGCCCTCGTCGCGCAGCAGGTCGAACGTCGCGGGTGGCATATACCGGCGCACTGGCATGTGATAGCGCGACGGCGCGAGGTACTGGCCGATCGTCAGCACATCGACGTCGTGCGCGCGCAGGTCTCGCATCGTCGCGAGCAGTTCGTCGTCGGTTTCGCCGAGGCCGACCATCAGTCCTGATTTGGTCAGCAACGTTGCGTTCAATTGCTTTACGCGCGCGAGCAGTGAGAGCGAGCCGTCGTAGTCCGCGCCGGCGCGCGCCGCCCTGTACAACGACGGCACCGTTTCGAGGTTATGGTTGAACACGTCAGGCCATGCAACGGACAGTGCCTCCAGCGCCCGCTCGATTCGCCCGCGAAAATCCGGCGTCAAAATCTCGACACGAATGCCCGGCACGCGCTCGCGCACGAGCGCAATACATCGCGCGAAGTGCGCGGCGCCACCATCACGCAGATCGTCGCGATCCACCGACGTCACCACGACGTAGCGCAGCCCGAGTGCCGCAACCGCATCGGCAAGGCGCGCCGGCTCATCGTCGTCGAGTGCTTGCGGCCGGCCGTGCGCGACGTCGCAGAACGCACAGCGCCGCGTGCAGATCCCTCCCATGATCATGAACGTCGCGGTGCGCTGCGCGAAACACTCGCCGATGTTCGGACACATCGCCTCCTCGCAGACCGAATGCAGCTTGTGCTCGCGCAGAATCGCCGCCATGCCCGCGACGGTCTCGCTCATCATCGGCCGCGCATGCAGCCAGCGCGGCTTGGGCAACACGCTCGCGTGGTCGGCCGGCACGATCTTCACCGGAATGCGCGCGAGCTTGTCGCGGTTGCGCTTGCCGCGCTGGCCAAGCGCGGTGACGCTGTCGGTATCGGGTGCAGTATCGGGTGCGGTATCAAGCACGGTGTCCATCGCGGCTATCCGAAGAACGCGTTGAGCAGCCGGTTCACTTCCGATGCAGCCTCCATCTGCACCATGTGCCCTTTGCCGTCGATCACATGTACCCGTACTTGCGCCGGCAATCCTTGCGCGTGCGCGGCCGGAATGATCTGATCCTGCGCGCCCCAGATCACCAGCGTGCGCGGCGCGAGCGTATCGAGCCGGTCGCGATAGACGCGTCGCTGCACGCCGCCTTCGAACGCGGACGCCGCAATCTTGCGCAACGCGTCGTTCACGCCTTCGAGCCGCTTGTACTTGACGATGTCTTCGATCAGTTGCCGCGTGACCAGCGAACCGTCGGCGAACAGCTTCAGCAGATGCGGTTTCATCGTGTTGCGGCTGCTGCCCTCGACAAAGCCCTCGATGTACTCGCGGTTGATCTCGTCGCCGAGTCCCGCGCCCGCGATCAACGCAAGCGACGCGACACGTTCCGGTGCCTTCGCGGCCACCGTCATCGCCACCGCGCTGCCCATCGAATGGCCGACGAGATGCGCGCGCTCGATACCCCGATCATCGAGAAACGCAATCACGCTGTCGGCCAGTTCATCGATGCTGCCGGTATCGACTGCCTTGCCCGACTCGCCATGTCCCGGCAGATCGAGCGCCCACACCGCGCGATGTGCGGCGAGGTCCGCGTGATTGAACAGCCAGTTGTTCAGATCGCCGCCGAAGCCGTGGATCAGCACCGCGGGCGTGCCGCCGTCGCCGATCTTCAGGTAGCGCATCGTGCGGCCGCCAATCTGTATTTTTTCCGGCTGCGGTCCCGCGTCCGCAGTATCGGCGGTGGCCGGCACGAAGTCACGCTGGAACGCTTCGACCGCCGTGTCGATGTCGGCGTCCGATGTCGCTTCGTCGGCCACCACGCCGAGCAGCGCGCCGATCGGCAACGTGTCGCCCTGCTGCGCGATCTGCCTGCGCAGCACGCCGTCGAACGCACATTCGACACCCGACGAAATCTTGTCGGTTTCGACATCGAGCACTTCGTCGCCCTTCGCGACCTTTGCGCCGACTTCCTTCAGCCAGCCGTTGACCTGCCCCTGCTCCATCGACAGCCCCCACTTGGGCATCGTGATCATGTGAATCGGCATTGCTCAGCTCCTTACTTTCCGCACGGCCACGGCGATGTTTTCCGCCGACGGGATATACAGATCTTCGAGCACGCCCGCGAAAGGCGCGGGCGTATGCGGCGCGGTCACGAGTTCGATCGGCGCCTTCAGCGAATGGAACGCTCGCTGCGCGACCAGCGCGGCGATATCCGTCGCGATCGAGCAGCGCGGATTCGCCTCGTCGACCACGACGACGCGGCCGGTACGCTCGGCACTTTCGAGGATCGTGTCTTCATCGAGTGGGGACGTCGTGCGCAAATCGATCACGTCGACCTGGATGCCTTCTTTTGCGAGTTTGTCCGCTGCATCCATCGCGTGATGCACCATGCGGCCATACGTGACGATCGTTGCGTCGTCGCCTTCGCGCACCACGTTCGCTTCGCCGAACGGAATCGCGTACGACTCTTCCGGCACATCGCCCTCGCGGCCATACAGCAGCTTGTGCTCGCAGAAGATCACCGGATCGTTGTCGCGAATCGCCTGGATCAATAGGCCCTTCGCGTCGTACGGCGTCGATGGGCACACCACTTTCAGGCCGGGTATATGCGTGAACAACGACGTGAGCATCTGCGAATGCTGCGCGGCCGCGCGCAAGCCGGCTCCCTGCATCGTGCGAATCACCACCGGCGTGACCGCCTTGCCGCCGAACATATAGCGAAACTTCGCAGCCTGATTGAAGATCTGGTCGAAGCACACGCCCATGAAGTCGATGAACATCAGCTCGGCCACCGGACGCAACCCGCACGCGGCTGCACCGACCGCCGCGCCGATAAAGCCGCCTTCGGACAGCGGCGTATCGAGCACGCGGCCCGGATACTTGTGATAAAGCCCTTTCGTCACGCCGAGCACACCGCCCCATGCATCCTGTTCGCCGGGGGCGCCTGCGCCGCCCGCGTTGTCCTCACCCATCACGATGACGCTTTCGTCGCGCGCCATCTCCTGGCTCAGCGCTTCGTTGATCGCCTGGGAAAACGTAATCTTCCGTGCCATGACTGTCTCCGATCTTATGAAAAGTTGAAGATTGAATGGTTCGCTGTGCGCGTTACGGATAGGACACGTAGACATCGGTGAGCAGATCGTCGGCACCCGGCAACGGTGCGGCCTTCGCGTCCGTCACAGCGGTGTCGATCAACTGCTTCACCTCGGCGTCGATGCCGCGCAGCTCGTCGGTCTTGAGCATTTCGGCGCGCACCACGCGCTCTTCGAAGCGCTTCAGGCAATCCTTCTCATCGCGCAGCTTCTGCACTTCGCCGGGCGCACGATAGGTTTGCGCATCGCCTTCGAAGTGGCCGAAATAGCGCGACAGTTTCACTTCGACGAGCGTCGGTCCGCCGCCGTTGCGCGCACGCTCGATCGCCGCGCCGAGCGCTTCATGCACCGCGAAGAAATCGAAACCGTCGACGATCACGCCGGGCATGCCAAAGCCGCTTGCGCGGTCGGCGATGTTGTCGGACGCGACCGACCACGTCGACGACGTCGCCTCCGCATAGCCGTTGTTCTCCGCGACGAAAATCGCCGGCAGGCGCCACACGGAAGCGAGATTCATCGATTCGAAGATCACGCCCTGATTCGATGCGCCATCGCCGAAGAAGCACACGCCCACCCCGCCGGTCTTCTTCAGCTTCGCGGCAAGCGCCGCGCCGCACACGAGCGGACCGCCGGCACCGACGATGCCGTTCGCGCCAAGCATCCCTTTCGACAGATCGGCGATATGCATCGAGCCGCCTTTGCCGCGGCATACGCCGGTGCTGCGGCCGTAGATCTCGGCCATCATGCCGTGCACGTCGACGCCTTTCGCAATGCAGTGACCATGACCGCGGTGCGTGGTCGCGACGTAATCGGCGTCGTTCAGATGCAGCATCGTGCCGACCGCGGAGGCTTCCTCGCCGGCATACAGATGCACGAAGCCCGGTATGTCGCCGGTAGCGAATTCGACATGCAGACGCTCTTCGAACTCGCGAATCGTGCGCATCTTGCGATACGCCTCCAGCAGCTTGTCCTTGCTCAACTGGGTCGAAACAGACATGGTGTGTCTCCTAGATTGATCTCAATGGTCACTGCGACTTCAGCACGCGTTACTTCAGGTGTCGGCTCCTCCTGCATGAATTACGTTCGGTGCGCGGCCACTTCGCGCATCAACTGCCGCGACGCGCAATAACGCAGCGTGCGGCTGACATCGACGGTGAACGGCCCCGCCCAGTCGAGCGCGATCTCGTAGCGGTCGTCGCGCTCCAGTTCGATCTCGCGCTCGCCGTCGAACGCGAGCGTGCCGTGTTCGGTATTGAGCGGTGTCCAGCAACCGGCTTCGAAACGCTCGCAGGTGCGCATCGTCACCTTATCGACACGGCCCGGCGCCAGCGGCGCGAAGATCGGCACACCGGATTCGCCGGCGCGCGCAAACGTCAGATGCAGCCCATACGGCGCGCTGCGTTCGACCGGAGCCCACGCGCCGCCGATCGACGACAAGCCGATGCCGTCCGGCGCCGCAAAAGTCAGAAACAACGCTTCGATATCCGCGGGCTCGGAGACCGCCCGCGCGCCGACGAAGCGCTGCCGGCTCACGCACACGTCGACCAGCGCGATTTCTTCGCGCCCCTTGTTCGGACCTGCAACACAACGAACCACCAGACGCTTGTTGCGCGTCAACGCGACATCGGGCGGCACGAGCTTCGACGCGGCAAGCGCGCCCGCGAGGCCCGCGACCGTCGCTTCGCGCAAGTCGGGAAACGCGTTGTTGGTGCCGGTCGATAGCGTCAGCAGCGGCACGTCACCGCAATGCGCGGCGACCGCGCGATGCGTGCCGTCGCCGCCGAGCACCGCGATCAGATCGACGCCCAGCTCGACCATTCGCGCGACGCCCGCATGGGTATCCGTCACGCTGTCGGTGATCGGCAGATCGAGGAAATCGACCTGCGGCCATCGCTGCGGCTCGGCCACCGCCGCATGGGTTTCGAGCGAGCGCAGCACGAGGGCGGCGACACCGGTTTTATCGCGCAACGTCAGCACGCGTTCGACGCCGAACATGCCGAGGCCCGCGAGCAGGCGCACGACCATGTTCGCTTTCTCCGAAGTCGGAAACACCGATGCATGCGTGGTCAGGCGTCGAATATCGCGGCCCGACGCAGGGTTCGCGATCACGCCGACGGTGATGGGCGATAACACTGGCTTGTCTCCTGTCGGGCCGAGGGCGCGCTTGAGTGCGTGGCCGAGGTCCGATGCATGTGAATAGGGTTCGCGAGCGGCGAAGCGAGTGGTGGTGATGCGCATTTGCTTCGCTCTGCCAGCCATACTGCAAAGGTCGGGCCAAGTGCCCGCGTGCCGCGCGTATTCTTCGCAGACGCCGCACTCAAAGGCTCGACGCGTATTTGCGCGCATCGCGAGCGCTTTCCTCAGACGAGTGCCGTGTCGTTCAATCTGTATCACGAGCACTTGCCGCGACATCGCTAAAGCGGTGCCGCGCATAGCAGCGAGCCACACAGCCTTGCCAGGCATGGCTGAGCGCAATGAGACCGGTGTGTCGCCCACACCTGAGACATTCGTCTCACCCGTCTCACGTGCTGCATCGCAATGTGATTGCGCGAGACGGATGTGCTACAAGACAGGAACCCGCCCTACTCGATGTCGCGCGTCCGGAGCCGGCCATGCCTTATGTTTCTCAAACGCAGCACATCGATCGCGTACGCGCGGCTATCGAAGGACGCCTGCCCGCCCCCGCCAATTCGACGCGTCTCGTATCGTCATGGCAGCGCTCATATGAGCGGTATCAACTCGATCCCGGTTCGGTGATCGGTCCACGCGTTTTGTCGTCCGCCGAGCTGCGCGAGGTGCAGGGCAAGGAAGAAGCGTTTCTGCGCGCATCGGGTCAATGTCTGACGCGGCTGCACGAGATGATTCGCGTCGCCGACTATTGCGTGATGCTGTCCGACGCGCACGGCGTGACGATCGACTACCGGATCGATCGTGAACGGCGCAACGATTTCAAACACGCGGGGCTGTATATCGGTTCGTGCTGGTCCGAGCGCGAGGAAGGCACCTGCGGCATCGCGAATGTGCTCACCGATCTCGCGCCGATCGTCGTGCACAAGACCGATCACTTTCGCGCCGCGTTTACGACGCTTACATGCAGCGCGTCGCCGATCTTCGCGCCGACCGGCGAACTGATCGGCGTGCTCGACGCATCCGCGATCCGCTCGCCCGACAACCGCGACAGCCAGGGCCTCGTGTTTCAACTGGTGCGGCAAAGCGCGAGTCTGATCGAAGACGGCTACTTCCTGAATCAAACGGCGCAGCACTGGATCCTGTTCGGCCATCAAAGCCGCCATTTCGTCGAGGCACAGCCCGAAGTGCTGATCGCCTTCGATGAATGCGGCAACATCGCCGCCGCGAACCGCAAGGCACACGAGAGCATCGCGGGCCTCGACGGTCCGCGCCATATCGACGAACTGTTCGACACCGCGGACGTCCGTCTGCACGACGTCGCGCGCACCGACATGATCGTCGCGCTACGGCTGCGCGCGACCGGCGCGATGCTGTACGCGCGTATTCGCGCGCCGATGAAGCGCTCGACTCGTTCGGCCGTTGCGACGAAGCAAGGCGAGCTGCGCGCGGACAGCAGCCTTGGCACGATGAGCCGCTTCCTGCACAGCCAGGATCAACGGATTGCGCACAACGCGGACGTCGCGTTGCGCATCGCCGGCAAGCGGCTGCCGATTCTGCTGCTCGGTGAAACCGGTGTCGGCAAGGAGGTGTTCGCGCGCGCGGTGCACGACTCGGGGTCGCGACGTACGCGGCCGTTCGTCGCCGTCAATTGCGGCGCGATTCCGGAGCCGCTGATCGAGAGCGAACTGTTCGGTTATGCGCCGGGTGCGTTCACCGGCGCGCGCAGCCGCGGCGCGCGCGGCAAGATCGCGCTCGCGCATAGCGGCACGCTGTTTCTCGATGAAATCGGCGATATGCCGCTCGGTCTGCAAACCCGTTTGCTACGCGTGCTCGCCGAAGGCGAAGTGATGCCGCTCGGTGGTGATACGCCGGTGCGCGTGGATATCGACATCATCTGCGCGACGCATCGCGATCTCACGCGGATGGTCGAAGCAGGCTCGTTCCGCGAGGATCTTTACTACCGTCTGAGTGGCGCGACGCTGCGGATACCGCCGCTGCGCGAGCGCGCCGATATCCGCGATGTGATCGATGCGGTGTTCAACGAGGAAGCGCAGGCCGCGGGTCATGTGCTGATGCTCGATCCGCAATTGACAGACCGTCTTGCCGCGTTCGCGTGGCCCGGCAATATCCGGCAGTTGCGCAATGTGCTGCGCTATGCGTGCGCGGTCTGCGATTCGGCGCGCGTCGAGTTGCGGCACGTGTCGCCGGATTTCGCCGCGCAACTGGCGCCTGATGATCAGCTAGGGATCGGCGCGCCGCTCGCTTCCGCCATTAGCGCGGAGCGCTCCATGCAACCCGCCAGCGCGGACGACGAACGCGCACGGATCATCGCCGCACTCACCCACTGCCGTTGGCGGCCCAACGCGGCCGCGCAAGCGCTGGGTATATCGCGCGCGACGCTCTATCGGCGCATCGCACGATTGGGCATCGTCGGGCCGCATCGCAGCTCAAGCTAACGCGGCCTTATCCTCAATCATCCGCCAGAAAATTCGGATGACTCGCGCGAATCTGATCGACCTGGCTCAGCGTCCCCGACAGATGCTCGCGTAGCGCCGCCTGCGCGGCTTTCGCATCGCCCTTTTCGATCGCATCGACGATCGCGGTGTGATCGCGCACGACCGCGAGCGTCTTGCCCTCCACCGGCAGATTCAGACGGCGCAGCCGGTCGATATGGCCGCTCAGTCTGCGCACGAGATCCCACAGTTGCGGCACGCCGGCCGCCTCGTACATCTGCCGATGAAAGGTCTGGTCGAGCAGCGCGAACTGCTCGTAGTTCTTCAGATCGAGCAGTTGCGTCTGCCCGGCGATGGTCGCGCGCAATTGCGCGATCAACACCGCGTCGCGTTGCTCCGCGAGCGCGCGCACCACTTCGAGTTCGATCGAGCGGCGCAGGAAATGCGCCTGCAACGCGGACGTCACGTTGATCTGGCTGACGACCGTCGCGTGCTGCGGATAGATATCGACGAGACCTTCTTCGCCGAGCTTCATCAGCGCGTCGCGCACCGGCGTCTGGCTCAAGCCGTACTGGTTCGCCAGTTCGATGCGCGACAGCACGGTGCCCGGTGTCAGTTCGAGCGACAGGATCATTTCGCGCAGCCGCTCGAAGATTTGCGGCGCGGCGTGGCGGGAGCGGTCGATCCGGTGGACCACCGCCGACCGGGAATGGTGGTTTTTCATGACTTGAACTGAAGCGTGGACGCGGTCGGAACGGCTCGCGCCGCCCGCTGAAACACTAGCACTATAGCCGACGCGAGCCGCTTCCAGCGGGCCTGACAGCGGATTTTCGCCGGATCGGCGCATCAGTATTTACCCCACTGACGCACTAATACATTAGTGCTTTACCATCCGTTCCATCACATTCCCCACCTCCGACTGCCGATTGCCACCATGACTCGCGACATCACCATCACCCAGCTGCGAATTACGCCGATCGCCTTTCGCGACGGCCCGTTGCTGAACGCCGCCGGGATCCACGAACCGTGGGCGCTGCGCGCGATCCTCGAACTGGAGACGAGCGACGGCCGCGTCGGCATCTCCGAGACTTACGGCGACGAGCCGATGCTGCACGTGCTCGATCAGGCGAAAGAACTCGTGGTCGGTCTGTCGCCGTTCGATCTGAACCGGATGGAAGAGCGTGTGCGCGCGACGATCAAGGCCGCGCCCGGCGCGGTCGAATTCGAACTCGCGCCCGGCTCGCACTCGGCGAAGAACGCGCCGAAGGTCATCAGCGCGCTGGAAGTCGCGATGCTCGATCTGCAAGGGCAGATCGTCGGCGCACCGATCGTCGATCTGCTCGGCGGCAAGGTGCGCGACGCAGTGCCCTACAGCGCCTATCTGTTCTTCAAGTACGCAGAGCACGTCGACAAACCGTATGCGCCCGACGCATGGGGCGAAGGTCTGAGCCCCGAGCAGATCGTCGCGCAGGCGCGCCGCATGATCGAGCTGTACGGTTTCCAGAGCATCAAGCTCAAAGGCGGCGTGTTCGAACCCGCGCATGAAATCGCCTGCATGCGCGCGCTGCACGACGCATTCCCCGGCATGCCGCTGCGTCTCGATCCGAACGCGAACTGGACGCTCGAAACCAGCATCGCGGCCGCTCCGCAACTCGACGAACTGCTCGAGTACTACGAGGACCCATGCCCGGGACTCGAAGGCATGGCCGAACTGGCGAAGCACACGCGCCTGCCGCTCGCGACCAACATGGTGATCACGACGATGGACGACTTCCGTCGCGGCGCCGAAATGGGCTCGGTCAAGGTGCTGCTGTCGGACCATCACTACTGGGGCGGCCTGCGCGCGACGCAGACACTCGCGCGCATGTGCAAGCTGTGGGACCTCGGCATGTCGATGCACTCGAACTCGCACCTCGGCATCAGCCTGCTGGCGATGACGCATGTCGCGGCGAGCATCCCGAACCTGACCTACGCGTGCGATACGCACTACCCGTGGCAGGAAGAAGAAGTGATCAAGGGCGGACGCGTGAAGTTCGACAACGGTTCGGTACGCGTGCCGACCACGCCGGGCCTCGGCGTCGAACTCGATCGCGAGCGGCTCGCCGAACTGCACGCGCAGTACCTGTCGTGCGGCGTGCGCAATCGCGACGACCTGAAGCAGATGCAAAAGTACGACCCGAGCTTCAGCGGCAAGAACCCGCGCTTCTGATTCGCACTTTGATCCGCGCTTTCTAGTTTGCATTTCCGGGCCGCGCCGCTGACCAGCGCGCGCGGCCTGCTCGAACATCCGGCATGCGAGATACAACTCGGAGCCATGAAGGAGACAACCCGATGACTACCCCCATTGCGGACACGGCCCGGCCGGACCGCGCCGGCGTGCTGGCGAGCGCGGTGCGCAAAATCAAGTGGCGCGTGCTGCCTCTGTTCGTCGTGATGTTCATCGTCAACTACATCGACCGCGTGAACATCGGCTTCGTGCGTCAGCATCTGAGCGCCGATCTGGGTATCGGCGCGGCTGCCTATGGTCTCGGCGCGGGGCTCTTCTTCGTCAGCTATGCGATTTTCGAAGTGCCGTCGAACATCCTGCTGCAGCGCTTCGGCGCGAAGGTATGGTTGACGCGCATCATGCTCACGTGGGGTCTCGCCGCGGTCGGCATGGCGTTCGTGCGTGGCGAGACGTCGTTCTATGTGATGCGGCTCGTGCTCGGCGCGGCCGAGGCGGGCTTCTTTCCCGGCGTCATCTACTACTTCACGCAATGGCTGCCCAGTAACGAACGCGGCAAGGCGATGGCGATCTTCCTGAGCGGCTCGGCGCTCGCTTCGGTGCTGTCCGGGCCGATCTCCGGCGGCCTGATGCTGATCGAAGGCGGCGGCATGCGCGGCTGGCAGTGGATGTTCGTGATCGAAGGCATGTTCTCGGTGGTGCTGGCCGGCTTCATCTGGCTGTGGCTCGATTCGAAGCCGCGCGACGCGAAGTGGTTGAGCCGCGCCGAACAGGACGCGGTGGTCGGCGAGATCGAAGAGGAACAGCGCCAACGTTCGGCGTCGCATGCGATCAAGCCGTCGCTATTGACGCTGCTGCGCGACCCGCAAATCCTGATCTTCTGCCTGATCTACTTCGCGGTATCGCTGACGATCTACGGCGCGACCTTCTGGCTGCCGAGCATCATCCGCAAGATGGGCCACTTCAACGACCTGCAGGTCGGCCTGTTCAATTCGATTCCGTGGCTGATCTCGATCGCCGCGATGTACTTCTTCGCGATGCTGGCCGCGCGCTTCAAGTTTCAGCAGGCGTGGGTTGCGTGCGTGCTGCTGATCGCCGCGCTCGGCATGTACGCGGCCGGCCAGGGCGGCCCGGTCTTCTCGTTCATCGCGATCTGCTTTGCGGCGATCGGCTTCAAGGCCGCGTCGTCGCTGTTCTGGCCGATTCCGCAGGGCTATCTCGACGCGCGGATTTCGGCGGCGGTGCTCGCGCTGATCAATTCGATCGGCAACCTCGGCGGCTTCGTCGCGCCGGCGGCGTTCGGCCTGCTCGAACAGAAGACCGGCTCGATCGAAGGCGGGCTTACCGGGCTCGCGGTGATGTCGGTGGTCGCCGCCGGCGTCGTGTTCTTTTCGCGGATGAGCCCGCGCGAAGGCATCCCGGCGTCCGCGCATTAAGCGATGTATTAAGCGATGCATCAAGGCACGCACGGGTCCACGTACACCCATTCCTAAAACTTTCCGGAGACACGGATGAAAATAATCGAGGCCAATACGGCGTCCGCCGCCGGCACCGTCGTTGGACGATACCGATGGACGATCTGCGCGATGATCTTCTTCGCGACGACGATCAACTACATGGATCGTCAGATGCTCGGCCTGCTCGCGCCGCTGCTGCAGAAGGACATCGGCTGGAATCAGGTGCAGTATGCGCAGACCGTGATGGTGTTCACGGTCACCTACGCGGTGGGTCTCGCGATCTTCGGCCGCATCGCCGATCGCGTCAGCACGAAAGTGGTGTACGGCAGCGCGATGGCGATGTGGAGTCTCGCCGCGATGCTGCACGCGGTAGCGGCCACCGTGCCCGGTTTCGCGGCCGTGCGCGGCCTGCTCGGCTTCGGCGAGGCAGCGAACTTTCCGGTCGCGATCCGCACGACGGCTACGTGGTTTCCGAAGAAGGAACGCGCATTGGCGACGGGCCTGTGGAACATGGGCGCGACGATCGGCGGAATCGTCGCACCGGCCTTCGTGCCGATCGCCGCGTTGATGTGGGGCTGGCGCGCGACCTTCATCGCCGGCGGCGCGACGGGTTTCATCTGGCTCGCGATCTGGCTGCTGATCTATCGGCCGCCCGCGCAGCATCCGTCGGTATCGAAGGAAGAATTCGACTACATCAATTCGGATCGCGATGAAATCGTCGAGCAACGCGCGAGCTGGCTGTCGGTGCTCAAATACCGCGAAACGTGGGCGTTTATCGTCGGCAAGCTGATGACCGATCCGGTCTGGTGGTTCTATCTGTTCTGGCTGCCGAAATGGCTCAACGAGTCGCGCCATATCGACATCGGCAATATGGGTCTACCGCTGATCGCAATCTACACGATGGCATCGATCGGCAGCGTCGCGGGCGGATGGCTGTCGTCGCGGCTGATGGCGCGCACCAACCGGCCCAATTTCGCGCGCAAGGTCGCGATGGGG
Source organism: Paraburkholderia sp. ZP32-5 (assembly GCF_021390495.1). Classification (NCBI taxonomy): domain Bacteria; kingdom Pseudomonadati; phylum Pseudomonadota; class Betaproteobacteria; order Burkholderiales; family Burkholderiaceae; genus Paraburkholderia; species Paraburkholderia sp. ZP32-5. Next base: position 1,236,417 of record NZ_JAJEJP010000003.1, read on the forward strand.
ATCTGCGCAGTGTGCGTGCTGCCGATTGCGACGCTGTCCTACTTCCAGAGCCTGTGGTTTGCGGTTTTCGCGGTCGGTCTCGCGGCCGCCGCGCACCAGGGATGGTCGGCGAATCTGGTCACCACGGTCGGCGACGTGTTTCCGCGCCGGCTGGTCGGCACGGTGGTCGGCATCGGCGGCGTCGCGGGGATGATCGGCTCGTTCTTCTACTCGGGCGTGATCGGCGAGACGCTGCAGCGCACCGGGCAGTACTGGGCGTTGTTTGCGGTCGGCGCGCTCGCGTATCTGGTGGCGCTCGGCATCATTCATCTGCTGATGCCGCGGATGACGCCGGTGAAGTTGCGGGACTGAGGTTCGGTTTCGATGGCGAGCCAGCAGGCGGGAGCGCTGCTGGTTTGCCTGAGGGCTTGCTGGTTTGCTGGTTTGCCCGCTAATTTACGTGCTAATTTGCGAGCCCCAACGCGGTCACGCGTTTACCGCTCTCCGCATTAAAGCCACGGCGAACGCGCGAAATGCTTCGCTTCGAAAGCGCGAATCTCGTCGGCAAAGCCGAGCGTCGCGCCGGTTTCATCGAGTCCTTCGAGCAGCAGCGTTTTCGATGCCGCCTCGATGTCGAACGCCCAGCGTTCGTCGTTCGGACCCACCACCACCTGCGCACTCAGATCGACCAACAGCCGATAGCCGGGCGACGCTTTCACCGCGTCCATCAAAGCGCTGATCGTGGCGGTGTCGAGCCGCACCGGCAGCAAGCCGTTCTTGCAGCAGTTGTTAAAGAAGATATCCGCGAAACTCTCCGCGATCAGCACGCGAAAGCCGTATTGATGCAGCGCCCACGGCGCATGCTCGCGCGAACTGCCGCAGCCGAAATTGCGCCGCGTCAGCAGCACCGAAGCGCCCGCATAGCGCGGCTGATTCATCACGAAGTCCGGCTCCGGCGTGCGCTCGCTGGCCGGCTTGCCGTAATAGCCGGCATCGCGATGCCGCCATTCGTCGAACAGGTATGGACCGAAGCCGGTTCGCGCGATCGACTTCATGAACTGCTTGGGCATGATCGCATCGGTGTCGATGTTGTCGCGATCGAGCGGCACGACGAGCCCCGTATGGCAGACGAGCGGTTCCATCAACGGTCTCCGGCAAGATCAAGCAATTCGCGCACATCGACGAAGCGTCCCTTGAGCGCGGCGGCCGCCGCCATCGCCGGGCTCACGAGGTGCGAGCGGCCGCCCGCGCCCTGCCGCCCTTCGAAATTGCGGTTGGAGGTAGACGCGACACGCTCGCCGGCTTCGAGCCGATCGGCGTTCATCGCGAGACACATCGAGCAGCCGGGCTCGCGCCATTCGAAACCGGCGGCGATAAAGATCCGGTGCAGCCCTTGCGCTTCCGCATCGCGTTTGACCTGCTGCGAGCCCGGCACCGCGAGCGCGAGTCGCACGTTCGGCGCGATTCGCCCGCCCGCCGCGCTCAGCACGCGAGCCGCGACCTGAAGGTCTTCGAGCCGGCCATTCGTGCAGGAACCGATGAACACTTTGTCGATGGTGATCGTATCGATGCGCGTGCCCGCGTCGAGGCCCATATAGTCGAGCGCGCGCGTCCATGCGGCGCGCCGGCCCGCATCGGTAGCGTCGGCGGGATCGGGCACGCGAGCATCGATGCCCGCGACCATCTCCGGCGACGTGCCCCACGTGACTTGCGGCACCAGCGTCGACACATCGAGCACATGCTTGGCGTCGAATTGCGCGTCGTCGTCCGAATGCAATTCGCGCCATGCACGCAGCGCGTGGTCCCATGCTTCACCGCGCGGCGCGTTCGCGCGCGTGCGGCAATAGTCGAGCGTGGTGTCATCCACCGCGATAAGCCCGGCGCGCGCGCCCGCTTCGATCGACATATTGCACAGCGTCATGCGTCCTTCCATCGACAATGCTCGCACCACCGGCCCGGCGAATTCGATTGCATGCCCGGTGGCACCGGCCGTGCCGAGCATGCCGATCACCGCGAGCGCGACATCCTTCGCCGAACACGCCGCCGGCAACACACCGTCGATCGTCACGCGCATCGTGCGGCTGCGTCGCGTGACGAGCGTTTGCGTCGCCAGCACATGCTCGATCTCCGACGTGCCGATGCCAAACGCCAGCGCGCCAAGCGCGCCGTGCGTACTCGTATGCGAGTCACCGCAGACGATCGTCATGCCCGGCAGCGTATTGCCCAGCTCCGGCGCGACGACATGAACGATGCCCTGGTTCGTATCGCTCATGCCGTGGTGCAGGATATCGTTGCGCTCGCAGTTGTCCTGCAACGCGTCGACCTGAATGCGTGAAATCGGATCGGCGACGCCCAGATCGCGATTCGTGGTCGGTACGTTGTGATCGGCCACCGCGAGGTTCGCGCGCGCACGCCACACCGGCCGCGACTCCTGGCGCAGCGATTCGAATGCCTGCGGGCTCGTCACTTCATTCAGCAGATGGCGGTCGATATAAAGCAGCGTCGTGCCATCCGCGTTGGTGCGCACGGTATGGGCGTCGAAGATCTTGTCGTAGAGGGTTTGGCTCATCGATGGGAGACTACGGAGCGGGGATTGACAGCGAGGGATCACACCACGGCGCCGCGCGTCTTGGCACGGCGCCGTGGTGGTATGGCAAAGCGGCGGGATAACGAAGCGCGCGGCGGCGCTCGTTAAGCCGCGCGTTATACCGATTCAGCGGCGGCTTGCGCGGCCGCGTCAGCGGCGGCGCGCCGTTCGCCGAAGCGCGTGCGATACAGCAGCGCGAGGATCGTCGAGGACACCGCGGCAATCAGGAACAGCAGCGACGCCGCGTAGAACAGTTGCGTGATCGGCAGATGCATCGCCAGCAGCAGGCCGCCGATCACCGGCCCCGACACCGAGCCTATCTTGCCCACCGAGATCGCACTGCCGACCCCCGCCGAGCGGAACGACGTCGGATAGATCATGCCGGCCACCGCATACAGCCCGTATTGCGCGCCCACCACGCAAAAGCCGGTGGCAAACACGGCGAGCATCAACCAGCCTTGCGACGAACCATGACCAAGCGATGCAACGACCGGCAGACCGATCACGGGCAGCGAGATGATCGCGGCAACACCATGGCGATCGACGAAGCGGCACAGAATCAGCCCGCCGAGCACACCGCCCACCGAGAACATCATCGTGATCAGGCTCGCGCCGCGCGGATCGATACCCATGCCTTCCATCAGGATCGGCAGCCAGTTCTGCAGGAAATACAGTGCCATCGAGTTCACGATGAACACGATCCACAGCAGCGGCGTAATCGCGGCGAGGCCATCGGAGAAGATCAGCTTCAGCACGAAGCGCTTTTTCTCGCGCACTTCGCCGGGCACGAACTGCGCGTCGGCCGGAATGCTCAGTTCGGGACGCAGGCGCGCGATCAGATTGCGCAGCATCTGCGGATTACGCTGCCGGATCACCAGCAGCTTCGCGGATTCAGGCAGCGTGAAGATCACCAGCAGCCCGATCAGCAGCGAACCGGCACCGCCCACCGCGAACATGATCGACCAGCCGTAGCGATGAATCAGCGCCGACGAAACCAGTCCGCCCGAACCGGCGCCGATCGAAAAGCCCGAGAACATCAGCGTGACCCATGTCGCGCGCAGGCGCTTGGGTGCATATTCGGCCACCAGCGCGACCGCGTTCGGCACCACGCCGCCCATGCCGATACCGGCCAGAAAACGCAGCAGCATCAGTTGCTGCAGCGAACTCGCCCACACCGACGCATAGGTCAGCGCGCCGAAGAAAAGACTGCCGATGACGATCGCCTTCTTGCGGCCGAGCCGGTCGCCGAGATAGCCGAAGATAAACGAGCCGATCAGCGTGCCGAACAGGCCCGCGCCGAACACAGGCCCGAAGCCCCCGCGCGCGACGTGCCATTCCTTGATGAGGGCGGGCGCCGCGAACGACACGGCCGTCTGATCGTAGCCATCCATCAACATGATCAGGAAACACCAGAACAGAAGACCGACGGCGAAGCGTCCTATCTTCTGTTCTTCCACCAGTGTCGCGATGTTCAAAGTCCGGTCTGCTTGCATGTATGTCCCATTTACCCCGTGCGGATGGACGCGCCGCCCGGCGCGCCCGCTTGCACTGTTACTGCTGCCTCTCCGTCATGGCGGCGCCATGGCCGGAGCCCCAATATAAGAGGCGTCCCCGAACGGCTCAATCAAAAAGTAGCGATCAAGGTATCGAAATAAGTGAACAATCCGCACGGTGTCCGATCGCGGCCGTCGCCGCGTCAGAACATATGATTAATACCAACGCGCGCGACCGTCTGATTGCTGCTCGTCGACGGCTGGTAGCCGAACTGCGCGGCGCGCGCGCCCGGGCCAGTCGCGCGTTGCAGACCGGCGCCGATATACACCTGCGTGCTCTTCGACAGGTAGTCGGTCAGAAATGCGTTGTACTGGTTGACCGTCAGCCCCTGAAACAGCGAGTGATTCATCGACAGCCCGAGGATGTAGAAGCCGTTGCCGCGGCTCAGATCGATGTTCACGCCGGCCTGATAGTTGTTCAGCGTGGTCGAACCTTTGGCGTCCTCGAGTTTCACGCCCGTGTACGTGACGTGCGGCGTGAAATAGCCGATCTTCATCGATGCGCCCGCGGCCAGCGTGCTGTAACGGCTTGCATTGAACATCACGCCCGATTTCAACGACTGGCCGAGCAGCGACGTCAGGCCGAACGTACCGAAGATATCGGCGGTGCGGTCGTGCGACATCGTGTACGCGACACCGACCTGCGCGCCGTAGTTCTCGTATTGCGCGCCGATGCTGTACTGGCGCCCCGAGCTGAAGTCGCCCGCCTGGTTGCCGAACGCGTTCATTGCGCCCGCCTGGAAGCCGTGATAGTTGATCGTCTCGTACTTGACGGAGTTGTTCAGTGCGCGCGTATTCGCGAGGCCGTCGAGGTTGCCCGGCGTGTAGAACGACGAGATGCCCGGCACCGCATTGTTCAGTCGCCCGACGTACTGATAGATGTAGTCGTTGATGTTACCGAGACTCAGCGTGCCCCAGCGGTCGTTCGAGAGGCCCACGTACGCATCGCGATTGAAGAAGCTGGTCGGATTGATCAGTGCGCCGGTGCTGGTCACGAAGCCCGATTCGAGCCGCGCGAACGCCTTGTTGCCGCCGCCCAGATCCTCCGTGACCAGAAGACCCCAACGGTCCGGCTGGCGCTTGCCGGACGCTTGCTGAAACAGGTGCTTGCCCTGCGAGTTCGACACGAAATCGACGCCGACGTCGATGCTGCCGTACAGGGACACGGACGACTGCGCCCACGCGGGGCCAGCCAGAAGCGCGGCGCAGCCGCCGACGAGCAGACAATTTCTCAACCCAAGTCTCCAATGATTTTTATCGTGAACCGGCCCGCTTTCCGTGCCGGCGCCGCGCACCGCGCAGTCCTGCGAACCGCCACCCGGCGACCCTCTGCTCGATGCGGGACCGAGTTTAACCAGTTCAATTCGCGTTTTGAATCACGAGTTATTTATCAATCAATAGAACATCCTGAAGACTCACCCAGGGAATGATTAGGGTATTCACTAGTTAATTCCAGAAAGGTGATTAACATATCTAAAAAAATTTATCGACGTGCTAACATCCGCGACGTTTTGATTGATTCCATCACCGATTAAACCGGAGAGCACAGATGCAATTCAGCTCCATCCCGCCCAGGCGCATGATCGTGGGCATCAGCGGCGCGTCCGGCGTCGTCTACGGCGTCCGGCTGTTGCAGTTGCTCAGGCAGCTCGACATCGAGTCGCATCTGGTGATGAGCCGTTCCGCGCAGGTCACGCTCGCGCACGAGTCGCCTTACAGCGTCGCCGATGTGCGCGCGCTCGCCACCGTCACCTATCCGAACACGGACATCGGCGCGGCCATTTCGAGCGGATCCTTCCCCGTGATGGGCATGATCGTCGCGCCCTGCTCGATCCGCACGCTGTCGGAAGTCGCCACCGGCGTGACGAGCGGGCTGCTGTCGCGCGCCGCCGACGTGACCCTGAAGGAGCGCCGCCGCCTCGTGCTGATGGTGCGCGAGACCCCGCTGCATCTCGGCCACCTGCGCAGCATGACCAACGTGACCGAGGCCGGCGCGATCGTCTACCCGCCGGTGCCGGCATTCTACGCGAACCCCGAAACGCTCGATGAAATGGTCGACCACACGCTTGGACGGGTGCTCGATCTGTTCGGGATCGAGACGTCGGTCGTGCATCGCTGGGGCATGTAACTGCCACGTAACAACCGCGCCGGCAGCCCCGCGCGCCGCCTCTCGCATTATTAACTTTCATTGATAATCCGTTCGAATTCTTTTGCTTCTTAATCCCCCGACCTTCATTTAAAGTGGTTTCGCTTCATAAAAAAGCCACATTTGAAAGATTTATCTATCGATTGATAAATCTTCTCGATAAGAGACAAAGTTAATACCATAGAGGTCGAAAAGGTCGAATGAAGATCGTCATTGCAGGGGCCGGTATCGGCGGTTTGACAGCGGGCGCCGCTTTATTGAAAGCTGGCTTCGACGTCACTATTCTCGAGCAGGCCAAGGCCCTCGGAGAAATCGGCGCGGGCGTGCAGTTGAGCCCGAACGCGACGCGCGTGCTGTACCGCATCGGCGTCGGCGAGCGCCTTGAAGGCCTCGCATGCGAGCCGCCCGGCAAACGCGTGCGGCTATGGAACACGGGTCAGACCTGGCCGCTGTTCGATCTCGGCGCGGCATCGCGCGACGTGTACGGTTTCCCGTATCTGACCGTGCATCGCGCGGACCTGCATGAAGCGCTGGTCGACGCGGTGCGCGCGTTGAGTCCCGACGCGATCCGGCTCGATCACAAGGTCGAGTCGATCATGCAGAAGGATCGCAAGGTCGAAGTGCAAACCGTATCGGGCGAGACTTTCGAGGCGGATCTGCTGATCGGCGCGGACGGTGTGCATTCTCGTGTGCGCCGTGCACTGTTCGGCGCGGACGAGCCGGTCTATTCGGGCGTGATGGCATGGCGCGGTGTGATCGACGCGGAAAAACTGCCCGAGCATCTGCGCTCGCCGTATGGTACCAACTGGGTTGGCCCCGGCGCACACGTGATCCAGTACCCGTTGCGCGGCAACAAGCTGGTGAACTTCGTCGGCGCGGTGGAACGCGATGGCTGGCAGGTCGAATCGTGGTCGGAACGCGGCACGATCGACGAATGTCTGGCTGATTTCTCCGGCTGGCACGAAGATGTGCGCACACTGATCTCGGCTATCGACATACCGTACAAATGGGCGCTGATGATCCGCGAGCCGATGGCGCGCTGGAGTTCGGGCCACGCAACGCTGCTGGGCGATGCTTGCCATCCGACGCTGCCGTTCCTCGCGCAAGGCGCGGGCATGGCGCTCGAAGACGGCTATCTGATCGCGCGTTGCGTTGCGCGTCATCATGGTGATGTGCCGCATGCGCTCGAGCGTTTCGAGTCGCTGCGTCTGGAGCGGACCTCGCGCATCGTGCGCGGCTCGGCGGCCAACACGAAGCGTTTCCACAACCCGGCGCTCGCGCATGCCGAGGGCGCGGCCGAATACGTCGATCGCGAGTGGAGCGAGGAACGCGTGAAGGAACGCTATAACTGGCTGTTCGAATACGACGTCGACGCCGTTGAAGTCTGAGCGCACAACGAACGTTCGCTCGACTGATCACGCTGCAAAGGAGACACAGCATGTCCGATTCCATTCCGCCGGTGCTCGGCCTGCACCACTTCGCATGGCGTTGCCGCAATGCCGAGGAAACGCGCCACTTCTACGAGGACATCCTCGGCTTGCCGCTGGTGCATCTGATTCGCCTCGACCGCGTGCCGAGCACGGGCGAGTACTGCCCGTACGTGCATCTGTTCTTCGAGATGGCGGACGGCTCGAACATTGCGTTCTTCGATCTCGGTGACGATACGGCCGCGCTGCCTTCGCCGAACACGCCGCCGTGGGTCAACCACATCGCGCTGCGCCTCGCGACGCTCGATCAGCTCGAAACGATGAAGCAGCGCCTCACCGATCACGGCATCGAAGTGCTCGGCGTCACCGATCATCACTTCGTGCGCTCGATCTATTTCTTCGATCCGAACGGTTTCCGGCTCGAACTGACGGTGCCGGTCGCGCCGGAAGAAACGCTGGCCGGTTATCGTCGCGACGCGCGTCCCGCGCTCGACGCATGGAACGAAGAAACGCGGCAACGACAAAGCGCGGTACCGGAGGCGCCCCACGCATGATCGCGCTCAATGCCACTCACGATCCGGCCCGGCGCAGCTGGGTCGAATCGGCGAATCTGCCTGATACCGACTTCCCGATCCAGAACCTGCCGTTCGGCGCTTTCGAGCGCGACGGGGTTGCGCGTGCAGGTGTTGCGATCGGCGAACACGTCGTCGATTTGCGCGCACTGCTCGATAGCGGCCTGCTCGCAGCCGGCAGCGATGCGGCGCTGGCGTGCGAAGCCACGCTCGACGGCACGCTGAACCGCCTGATGGCGATGGCGCCGCGCTACGCAAGCGCGTTGCGCGCCGCGCTGTCCGATCTGCTGAAGAGCGATGAGCCGCAGCGCGCGCAAATGCAGCAGCATGTCGACGCGCTGCTGCCGCGCGTCGATACGCTGACGCTGCGGCTGCCTTGCGAAGTCGGCGACTACACCGACTTCCTCACGTCGCTGCATCACACCGAACGGCACGGCCGCTACAAGGGTCTCGCCGATCCGCTGCCCCCCGCATTCAAATCGCTGCCGATCGCCTATCACGGCCGCGCTTCGTCGCTGCGTGTGAGCGGCGGCGACGTGCGCCGCCCGCACGGCCAGTATCGTGACGCGAACGGACAGATCGTGTTCGGCCCCGCGCCCGCGCTCGATTTCGAACTCGAACTGGCGGCGTGGATCGGCGCGGGCAATACGCTGACGCAGCCGATTCCCGTCGATGCCGCGCACGCGCATATCTTCGGCTATTCGCTGCTCAATGACTGGTCGGCGAAAAGCATTCAATGGTTCGAGCAGGTGCTCGGCCCGTTTCTCGGCAAGAGTTTCCATTCGAGCCTGTCGCCGTGGATCGTCACCGCCGAAGCGCTCGCGCCGTTCCGCAAGGCACCGGTCGCGCGCGCAACCGATGATCCGCCGTTGATGCCGCATCTGCACGGCGTGCAGGATCAGCAGCAAGGCGGATTGCATCTGGAGCTTCACGCGGATCTGTCGACGCGGCAATTGCGCGAAGCCGGCGGTGACGCCGTGCGGATCACGCACACGCATCTGGACAATCTGTACTGGACGTTCGCGCAGATGGTCGCGCATCACACGAGCAACGGCTGCAATCTGCGCACCGGCGATCTGCTCGGCAGCGGCACGATTTCCGGCGCGTCGGACGCCTCGCGTGCGTGCATCACCGAACTCACCAACGCGGGCCGCGATCCGCTGCGTCTGCCGAACGGCGAAACGCGCACCGCGCTCGAAGACGGCGACGAGATCGTGCTGAGCGCACGCGCAACGAAACCGGGCGCAGTGTCGATCGGCTTCGGCACCTGCCACGGCCGTATCGCGCCGGCGTTCGCGCAGCTATTCACATCCTCGGCACCCACGGCACAAGAACAGCACTCAGCACGCGAAACGGAGACTCGCGCATGACACAAGCACTCAACGGCTACGTGCAGATCGGCCACGGCCCGCGCAAGGTGCTCGCGATGAGCGGCTGGTTCGGCAGCGCCGAAGACTGGCAGCCGCTCGTGCCCGCGCTCGACACGGATGCATTCACCTACGTGTTCTTCGACTACCGTGGCTACGGCCGCTCGCGCGAACGCGATGGCGCGTTCAGCTTCGAAGAAGCCGCGCAGGATGTGCTCGCGCTCGCCGATCATCTCGGCTGGGACCGCTTCAGTCTGATCGGCCATTCGATGGGCGGCGTCGCGATCCAGCGCGTGCTGCTCGCCGCGGGCGGACGCATCGAGCGGATGGCCGGCGTGTGCCCGGTGCCCGCGTGCGGTTCGCGCATGGATGACACGCGCCTCGCGATGTTTCGCGCGGCAATCGACGACGTCGAACGGCGTGCCGCTATCATTGCGTTCTCGACCGGCAATCGCCTCGCACCGCGTTTTACCGCGCATCTCGCGCGCGAATCGCAGCAGCGTTCGCGCGCCGACGCGTTCGGCGGGTATCTGCCGCATTGGGCCGCCAGCGATTTTTCGACCGACGTCGCAGGCAACGCGACGCCGGTGAAGCTGTTCATCGGCGAGCACGATCCGACGATCACGGCTGATCTGATGAATCGCACGTGGCTTGCGTGGTATCCGAACGCGACAGTCGAAACGCTCGCCAACGCGGGGCATTATCCGATGTACGAAGTGCCGGTTGCGCTCGCGACCGCACTGGAACACTGGCTGAAAGAGGCCTGACGGCCACTCGCCGCCACGGTCCGCTACTCGCCGCAAATTCGCGGCAATCCGCCCGCGCGCTGGGGTCCGGCGCGCACGGCGGCAGGAGACATCATGTACGAGACCATTTACCTACGCGCGGCCACGCTCGATGAAGCGCTCGCGTGGCTCAGCGAACACGAGGACGCCAAGCCGCTGTCCGGCGGCATGACGCTGATCCCGACGCTGAAGCAGCGCCTCGCGGCGCCGTCGCATCTGATCGACCTGACGCGTATCGACGCGATGCGCGGCGTCAGCGTCGAAAACGTCGGCGGCGTTCAGGGCAGCGTGCTGCGCATCGGCGCGCTGACGAAGCACGCGGAAGTGGCTGCGTCGCCGGTGGTCGCCGCGGCGATTCCCGCGCTGTCGCAGCTCGCCAATGTGATCGCCGATCCGCAGGTGCGCAATCGCGGCACGATGGGCGGCTCGGTCGCGAACAACGACCCCGCCGCCGATTATCCGAGCGCGGTGCTCGCGCTCAACGCACAGGTGATCACGTCGCAACGCCGCATCGCCGCCGACGACTTCTTCATCGATACCTTCGAAACCGCGCTGGAACCCGGCGAGATCGTCACCGGCTTCGAGTATCCGCTGCCGCTGCGCGCCGCCTACGCGAAGTTCCGCCAGCCGGCGTCGGGCTATGCGGTGGTCGGCGTATTCATCGCGCAGTTCGCGGACGCGGTACGCGTCGCGGTGACCGGCGCGGGCGCGTCGGTGTTCCGCTGGCACGAAGCCGAAGCGGCGCTTCACGCGGACCTTTCCGAAGCCGCGCTCGCCGGCCTGAAGATGGACGCGAGCGTGCTGCCCGACGACGCGAACGGCTCGTCCGCCTATCGCGCCCATCTGATCGAAACCTATACGCGCCGCTCATTGCGGGCGCTGCTCGCGCAGTCATTGCGCGACGCCGCTTAACCGTTTTCAGGAGACACAAGCATGGAATTCACCGGATCGCAGACCATCGCCGCCACGCGCGAACAGGTATGGAAGGGCTTGAACGACGCCGCGGTGCTGCAAGCCTGTGTGCCGGGCTGCGAAGAATTCGTCGCGCAGAGCGATGACGAATACAAGGCCGTGGTGGTCGCATCGGTCGGCCCCGTGAAGGCGCGCTTCAAGGGCACGCTGCAGTTGCTGGAGCGCAACGGCCCGAACGGCTACAAGATCGTCGGCGGCGGCGAAGGCGGCATCGCCGGCTTCGGCAAGATGACCGCGACGGTCACGCTCGCCGATGCCGACGAAGGCGGCACGCTGCTGACCTACGTCGCCGATGCGCAGGTGGGCGGCAAGCTCGCGCAGATCGGCTCGCGGCTCGTCACGTCGGTGGCGAACAAGCTCGCGGCGGAGTTCTTCAAGCGCTTCAACGCGACGATGAGCGCCGATGCGAATGCCGCGGCCGGCGCCGCGCAATAGACGGTGCAATAAGCAGTGCAACGCTAAAAGCAGCTCAAGCAGGTGTAGCAACAAAGGTGAATCATGGCTGAAATCCAATTGCGGGTGAACGGCGTCGATGTCGAGCGCACCGTGCCCGATCAGACGCTGCTCGTCGAATTTCTGCGCGAAACGCTGCGCCTCACCGGCACGCACGTCGGTTGCGACACGAGCCAGTGCGGCGCGTGCACGGTCCATCTCGACGGCGTCGCGGTGAAGTCGTGCACGGTGCTCGCCGCGCAGGCGAGCGGTGGCACCGTCACGACGGTCGAAGGGCTGCGCGCGAACGCCAACGCTGATCAAAGCGCGCCGCTGCATCCGGTACAGAACGCATTCGTCCAGTGTCATGGCTTGCAGTGCGGTTTCTGCACGCCTGGCATGATCATGGCGGCGGCCTTCCATCTGCGCGACACGCCGAAGCTCGACGAAGAGAGCATTTGCCACGCGCTCGAAGGCAATATCTGCCGTTGCACCGGCTATGTGAACATCATCGAAGCGGTGCGCCACGCGGCGCACGAGATGTATCCGGCGCTCGCCGATGCCACGGCGGAGGACATCAAGCGATGATCGGCCAACCTCTCCCCCGCCTGGAAGACCGGCGCTTCGTGACCGGCAACGGTCAATACACCGATGATCTGCGCGTCGAAGGCCAGTTGTATGCGGCGTTCCTGCGCTCGCCGCACGCGCATGCGGCACTGCGCTCGGTCGACGTGACGGCCGCGCGCGAGGTGCCCGGCGTGATCGCGGTGCTGGTCGGCCAGGACTATCTGGACGACGGCTATCAGGGCGTCGATCACATCCCCAATCCGATCGATGCGGTCGATGCGACGAAGAAGGCTTTTCTGACGTCGCTGACCGGCGAGATCTTCAACCAGTTGCATATCCCGCTGCCGATCGACCGCGTGCGCTACGTCGGAGAGCCGATCGCGATGGTGATCGCGGAAACGCTGCTTGCCGCGCGCAACGCGAGCGAGCTGATCGACGTCGACTACGACGTGTGCGACGCGGTCGTCAACGCGGCCGATGCGATGCAGGAAGGCGCGCCGCAACTGTGGGACGGCGCCGCGAGCAACCTGTGCTTTCAGACGCAGATCGGCGATCGGGAAGCGGCGCGGCGCATCATCGCCGACGCACCGCTCGTGCTCAAGCGCGAGTTCCATCACAGCCGCGTCGTCAATTGCCAGATGGAGCCGCGCGGCGCGATCGGCGTATTCGATCGCGACAGTGGCGTCTACACGCTGATTTCGGGCAGCCAGGGCGCGGTGCGGCAAAAGCTGTGCCTCGCCGCCGCGCTGAAGGTGCCGCCTTCGCAGGTGCGCGTGGTCTGCCCCGACACCGGCGGCGGCTTCGGTCCGCGTTCGTTTATCTACGTCGAGCAGCTTGCGGTGGTGTGGGCCGCGCGCCGCCTCGGCCGGCCCGTGAAGTGGACCAGCGATCGCAGCGAAGCGTTTCTGTCCGACTATCAGGGCCGCGACCAGATCGTGCGCGCGACGTTCGGCTTCGCGCGCGACGGCCGCATTCTCGCGATCGACAACGAATGGATCGGCAACGTCGGCGCGCATACGGTTTCGTATGTGCCGATGTCGAACGGCACGCGCATCATGACGACGGTCTACGACGTGCCGCTCGCCGCCGTGCACATCAGCGCGGTGCTGACCAATACGGTGCCGACCGCGCCGTATCGCGGCGCGGGACGTCCGGAAGCGCATCACGTGATGGAGCGGATGCTCGACCTCGCGGCTGCCGAACTCGGCCTCGACCGCGCGGAGATTCGCCGCCGCAACATCGTCGCGCATGACAAGCTGCCGTATCGCAGCCCGATGGGCCTCACCTACGACAGCGGCGAATTCGCGCGCAACATGGCGCGCGCGTTGGAACTCGCGGATTGGAACGGCTTCGAGACACGTCGCGCGGCGTCGCGCACGAAGGGCCTGCTGCGCGGCATCGGTCTCGCGAACTACATCGAGTCGCCGGTCGGCGCGCCGCGCGAGCGGATCGAATTGACCGTGCTGCCGGAAGGCCGCGTCGATATCGTGTCGGGCACGCAGTCCACCGGTCAGGGCCACGAAACCACCTTCGCGCAGGTCATCGCGCAGCATCTGGGCGTGCCGATCGGCTCGATCACGCTGCGCACCGGCGACACCGCGTTCGTCAGCATCGGCGGCGGCAGCCATTCGGATCGTTCGATGCGTCTCGGCGGCATGCTGCTGGTCGATACGGCCGCGCAGATCGTCGCGCAAGGCAAGCGCGTGGCCGCCGAACTGTTCGAGATCCCGGCCGAGCAGGTGAGCTTTGCGAACGGCATGTTTGCGGAAGTGAATACGGATGCGAATGCAACGGCTCGCACAATCAGCCTGTTCGACATCGCCGCCCACGTCGCGCGCGACGGTCTGCCGGATGCGTCCGGTGAGCGCACGATCCGCAAGCTCTATGCGGAAGCCGAAGTGAACACGCGCGTGCCCGCGCATCCGACGGGCGCTGCAATCTGCGAACTCGAAGTGGACCCGGATACGGGCATCGTGAAGCTCGTCAACTACACATCGGTCGACGATGTCGGTCAGCCGATCAATCCGCTGATCGTCGAAGGTCAGGTGCATGGCGGTCTCGCGCAAGGCATCGGCCAGGCGCTGTCGGAGACCTGCTATCTCGATCGCGACACGGGCCAGGTGCTGACCGGCTCGTATATGGACTACGGCATGCCGCGCGCGGGTGCGATTCCGCCGCTCAATCTGGAGTTGACCGAAGACCCGACGCATGGCAATCCGTTGCGCGTGAAGGGCGGCGGCGAAAGCGGCATCACGCCCGCCACCGCGACGATCTTCAATGCGCTCGCCGATGCGCTGAAGGAATACGGCACCGAAGAACTGGCGATGCCGGCGACGCCGAAAGTCGTGTGGGAATTTATCCACACGCACGCCCGCGGCGACGCCGTCAGCATTGACTGATTGAACAAATGAACACGCCTTGATGGCAAAGGAGACCAGCATGTCCAGCCCTCACGTTGCGATCCAACGCAACGGCCCGCTCGTGGACGTCGTGCTCGACCGTCCCGAGAACGGCAACCTGATCGATGCATCGATGAGCGAAGCGATCATCGCAACCGTCACGACGCTCGACGATGACGTGAAGCTCGTGCGCATCCTGTCGAGCGGCCCCGACTTCTGCAAGGGCCGCCAGTCGCCGATGCCGCCGAAGGACGCGAAGCCGTCCGCCGAAACGCTGCGCCGCGTGGTCGCCGCGCCGCCGCTCGCGTTGTACGACGCGCTGAAGGCCGTGCGCGTGCCGGTGGTGTCGGTCGTGCGCGGTGAAGCGCTCGGCGTGGGCGCCGCGCTCGCGGGCGTGTGCGACGTCGCACTCGCCGCGGATGACGCGATCTTCCAGATCCCCGAAATGGAACGCGACATCCCGCCGACGCTGGTGATGTCCGCGCTGATCGGCCGCGTGCCGGTGAAGACCGTCGCGCACATGGTGCTAAGCCGCATCCGGCTATCCGCGAGCGAAGCGCTGCAAGCCGGGCTCGTGAGCCGCGTGGTGCCCGCCGCGAATCTCGACGCCGAAGCGCAGGCGCTCACGGAAACGCTGCTCGGCTGCAGCGCGGTCACGCTGCGCGCGGTCAAGCAGTTCCTGCATCTCGCGCCCGAAATGCCGGCGAGCGGCGCGAGCGGTTTTGCCGCGCATCTCGCGGCGACCGCGCTGTCCGCGCGCTTCTGATTCCGACGACACGCTCACGCGGCGGCATTCGCGCAAAACAGCACGTTCCGCGCGACGCCGCCGTCTCGCTCGACGCTTCAATGCCTTAGAAAACTGCGCAGCCATGCTGCGCGAGGAACCCAGATTGAGACCGAAGACCGCCATCCCCTCTACCGCCGACGGCACGCCCGCACCCGACCTCGAACGCTTCCGCCTGCGCCGCTTTCTCGAAGCGCTCGACGACACCGAACTCGAACGCCATGAAGGGCCGGTCGACCTTGGTGATATCGCCGGCATCATGGAAGGCAACCCGCGCGCGGTGTGGTTCGCGAAGCCGTCCGGCGGCGCGATTTCGCTGGCTGGCAGCGTCGCCGCCAGCCGCTCGCGGCTCGCACTGGCGTTCGATACGACGCCGCAGCGCCTGCTCGATACCGTGCGCGAGCGCCTGCGCGTGAAGGGCAAACTCGTCGAAGTGAGCCGTGAAGAAGCGCCGGTGCAGCAGGTCGTGCTGACCGGTGACGAATGCGATTTCACCGCCCTGCCCGTGCATCTGCAACACGAGCTGGACGGCGCGCCGTATATCTCGGCATCGATCGATTTCGCGGTCGATCCGGACACCGGCTGGACCAATGTCGGCATTCGCCGGCTGATGCTGCGCGGACGCCGCACTGCCGGCATCGACCTGGTCGCTCCGTCGGATCTGCGCGCGATCGCGATCGGCCATGCGAAGCGCGGCGAGCGCACGCCGGTCGCTTTCGCGGTCGGCACGCATCCGATCGACCACGTCGGCGCGACGATGCGGATTCCCGCCGACGAACTCGAACTGGTTGCCGCTTTGCGCGGCGCGCCGATGGGCGTCGTCAAGTGCGTGACCAACGACCTGCTGGTGCCGGCCGACGCCGAGTTCATCCTCGAAGGCTATCTGGACGAGCGCGGCCACGCCGAATCCGAAGGCCCGTATGGCGAATTCCTCGGCTATTACGGCGGCGTAAAGACCAACCCGCTGTTCCATCTGACCGCGATCACGCATCGGCGCGACGCGGTGTTCCAGACCTGCACGATCGGCGGACGCTCGATGGCGCGCACCGACACCGCGCAGCTCGCCGCGCTGCGTACCGAAGTGACCGTATGGCGCGCGCTCGAAACGGCCGTGCGCGAAGTGAAGTCCGTCTACGCGAACCCGGCGACCGGCGGCATGTTCAACGTGCGCATCGCGCTGCAGCAGCGCGTGCCGGGCGAAGCGCGCAATGCGATCGCGGCGGTGTTCGCGTCGCTCGCGAACGTGAAGCACGTGTTCGTCGTCGATCCCGACATCGACGTGTTCTCCGATGAGCAGATGGACTGGGCGCTCGCCACGCGCTTCCAGGCCGATCGCGATCTGGTGGTGCAGGACAGCCTGCGTGCGATGCCGCTCGACCCGTCGCTGCTCGGCACGAACAAGACCGCGAAGGCCGGCTTCGATCTGACGCTGCCGCTGCTCGCACCGGGCGCCGAGCGCGATCTGGAGCATCGCGTGCCGACGCCGCCCGCATATCAAGGCGCGCGTTTCGATTCGCTGGAAGCGGCGCTCGAACACGGGCCGAAGCGCTTCTCCGAGCTGATGGCCGCGACCGGCACGCGTGACGGCCGCGACGTGGTGCGTTGGCTCGAAGACACCGCGCAACGGCGTGCGATCAAGCGCGACGCGGAAGGCCGGTACGCGTTTGCGTGATGCGCTTGCGACGTGTTTTCAACGCGCTTGCGACGCGTTTGCGCGATGAGTTGTGAAGCGCGCCTCGCGGCTACCGCGCTTGCATGTGCATGCATGCACCGGTAGCCGCCGCTAGCCGTCATGGCGGACGGGATAGAATCGGGCATCTCCCACGCCCGACATACACATAACCGTCGTTGATGAATCTGTCCCTCAAACAACTGAAGGTTTTTCTCGGCGTCGCCAACGCGTCGAGCTTTACCAAGACCGCGCAGAGCATGCATCTGAGCCAGGCGGCGCTTTCCGCGATCATCCGGGAACTGGAAACGCAGCTCAATTGCCGGTTGCTCGAACGCACGACCCGCACCGTGTCGCTGACCGAAGCGGGCCGCCTGTTCTACCCCACCGCAATGTCGATCGTCGAGTCGCTCGAAAAGTCGGTCATCGAACTCAACGAACTCGGGCGCCAGAAGCAATCGTCGCTGCTGCTCGGCTGCACGCCGATCATCGCGGCAAGTTTGATGCCGTCGGTGCTCGCGCGTTTCTCGCAGGTGTATCCGGCCGCGCGGATCGAACTGGTCGACCGCAACCCGTCCGAACTCGTGCAGATGGTCGAGGAAGGCCATCTCGACGCGGCGTTCGGGGTGTTTTTCTCGCAGCTCTCCGGTATCGATCGCACGCCGCTGTTCCCCACCCGGCTCGTGGCGATTTCGCAAGCGCCGGCCGGCGCGCCGCGCCATGGTCCCGGCATCCGCTGGACCGCGCTCGAGGATCAGCCGCTGATTACGCTGCCGAAAGATAATCCGCTGCAACGGCTGATCGAAGCCACGCTATCAAAAGAGGAAGTGACGGTGAGCCGCCGTATCGTCGTCGATCATCTGCAGACAGCGATCGCGATGGCGCAGGAAGGGCTCGGCACTGCTGTGATGCCGTCGTTTTGCGAGCACATCTGCTACCGCTATCGCGTGCGCGTCGACGCGCTGCGCCCCGAGGTGCCGCTGTCGTTCTATCGGATCACGCGCACCGGGCGCGACACGCTCGCCACGCTCGATCAGTTCACCACGATGTTCACCGAAGCGGCGAAGGATGAGCCGGTCGGCGTCGACGAACTCGACGAAGACTGAGCCTGCCTGCTGCCGCGTGCGAAAGATGCGCGCGGCGGCGGCCCTATTTACCGCTCGTCGCGCGCTCTCACGATCACGCAAAGCAGAATGAATCGGCCGACGCCGCGATTTCGCGCGCGGCCTTTGCGCCCTCTACTTGCAGGATCGTCGGCAGCGATACGCCGTTCTTCGCGGCCGTCAGCTCGGCGAGAATCGAGATCGCGATCTCCGGCGGCGTGCGGCTGCCGATATAGATTCCGGCCGGACCATGCAGACGCGCCAGCTCGGCAGCGGACAGATCGAATTCCTTCAGACGCTCGCGCCGCGTCGCGTTGTTGCGCCGTGAGCCGAGCGCGCCGACATAGAACGCAGGCGTTTTCAGCGCTTCCATCAGCGCGAGATCGTCGAGCTTCGGATCGTGCGTGAGTGCGATCACCGCGCAGCGCTCGTCAAGGCGCATCGCGAGCACCGTATCGTCGGGCATCGTGCGCACGAGCGTGGTGCCGGGAACGTCCCATACGTCGGTATATTCTTCGCGCGGATCGCAGACGGTCACGTGATAGTCGAGTCCCGTCGCGATCAGGCACAGGTAGCGTGAAAGCTGACCCGCACCGATCACGAGCAGGCGGTAACGCGGCCCGTGAATCGTGATGAAGCGCTTGCCGTCGAACACCACGCCTTCAAGCGAGCCCGCCGGCGATAACGTCGCGTCGCCGCTCGCCATATCGAGCGTGCGCGCAACCAGTTCGCCTGCTTCGACGCGGCGACACAGGGCCGCGATACCGCTCGCGTCATCGAGCGGTTCGAGCACCAGTTCGATCGTGCCGCCGCACGGCAAACCGAAGCGATGCGCTTCGTCCGCGCTGATACCGTAGCGCACCGCCTGCGGCCGCTGCATCGTCACGCCACCGCGACGCACGCGCTCGATCAGATCGTCCTCGATGCAACCGCCCGATACCGAACCGGTCACCGCGCCGTCGTCTCGCACGACGAGCATCGAGCCCTCGGGGCGCGGCGACGAGCCCCAGGTCTTCACCACCGTCACGAGAAGCACGCGATGCCCGGCGGCGATCCAGCGTTGGCTGGCTTTGAGCACCTCGAGATTGACGCTGTCCATTGATGGTCTCCTGTCGTTCGCGTGGGTGCCGGGTTTTGTCGGCTGCGGGTCGCGCTCACGTCGAACTCTGCGATGAAGGACATGCGAGTGGGTGCGTGATCGACACAAATGCGCGAACGAATACCGGACCCTATGCCGGGTCCGTCTGCGCAGAGTGTAAATAAGCGTCCTCGTGCCGTGAAGCAGTGTTTTTTGATCGACTAATCACTGCCGTCGATAAATCCGGATCGCGCGTGTTGCACGCATATCCGCAGTATGGTTTGCAGCGTGCCGTGCTCACTCGCCGCCAATACGCGCGGCCCAGCCTCAGAGCCGCTGGCTGTGCTTCGCCCTCACCACGTGTTCCATCGCCTCGCGCAGCGCCAGCAAACCACGATGGTCCGCATCGTCCTTGCGCGTAACGACCGAGATCTGCAACGAACTGCCGAGACGCAGAATCTCGACCGGGTATAGCTCGCAAATGCTCGGGTCCATGATCTGCACGACCGATACGCCAAGCCCTTCGCTGACCATCGCGGCAATCGCGGTCACGGTGTCGAGTTCGAGCGTGCTGCGCTTTTCCGGCATCAACTGGCGCACGTAGCGCGCCGCCATCGCGCCGGTCGACGTCTGCCGGTCGTAGCGAATCCAGTCGTAGCGCGCGAGCAAGTCGGCCGCGGTCGCACCGCGCTCCGTCGGCGGCGCGATCAGCACCAGTTCGCGCGTGAGCAGCGGCGACCACGACAGCCCGGCCACGCGCCCGGTCTCCGGCTGCGCGACCACGGCGGCGTCGAGTTGCCCGGCCTTCACGTCGTCGATGAGCCCGGCGCTGCGGCCGCGGCGCGGACGCACCACGAGCCGTGGATGCAGATCGCGCAGCCGGCGCATCGTGCCGGGCAACAGCAAAGGCTGGATCGATTCGATCAGCCCGAGCCGCAACGTGCCCTCGACCGCCGTGGTGTGACGCCGGCGCATCGCATCGATCTCGTGCAGCGCGTCGCGCATCGCCGCCATCACCCGATGCGCGGCTTCGGTGGGGCGCACCTGCAAGCCGGCGCGATGAAACAGCGGCTGCCCGAGATACTGCTCGAGATGCTTCATCTGCATGCTGACCGCGCTCGGCGTCAGGTTCATCACAGTTGCCGCCGCCGCGAACGAGCCTTCCGCGAGCACCGCTTCGAGGGTCGAGAACGCTTCCAGCTTCATCAAAAATCCTTATCAAGGCCTTCAAATAACGTCACTTTTTCTTACTATCCGTCGGGCCTATACTTTTTTCAAGATATCGCTTGCCCGCTACGCCGCGAATGCCGCGGGCCCCACGCGAGGCGGCGATTAAACAGACGAAACCGGAGACAGCGCAGTTGAATTCCTCATCCCGACTCCCATCCCGCCCCGCCGCCTGGCTTGCCGCGGATGCCGACCGCGAACACTCATGGATCCAGCGCCTCGATGCCGAGGAAATCGCCGGCTTTGAAAGCGCGCTCGCGCACGCGAAGAAGCTGAACCGTCCGCTACTCGATCTGACGCCCGACGACTTCCCGATCGGCGCCGCCGCACGCGCCGCGCTGCAACGCGCGATCGCGACGACGCAAGGCCGCTGGGGCATGTGCCTGCTCAAAGGCTTTCCGGTCGATCGCTGGAGCGAGGAAGAGACGCGGCTCGCGTACTGGGGGATGAGCCTGCATATGGGCGTCGCGCGCACGCAGAATCGCGCGAGCGAAGTGATCAACGATGTGCGCGACATCGGCTCCGTCTACAAGACGACCAATGGCCGTGGCTACAACACCAATGCATCGCTGGACTTCCATATGGATTCCTGCGACGTGGTCGGCCTGCTATGCCGCCGCACCGCGCGCAGCGGCGGCGAAAGCAAGGTCGTCAGTTCGCTCGCCGTCTACGAGGAAATCGCGCGGCGCCGCCCGGACTTCGCCGACGTATTGCGCGGCCCGTTCTACTACAGCTATCAGGGCGCGCAGGACCCGGCGCAGCGTCCGTGGTACTGCTGCCCGATCGTCGGCAACGAGCCCGACTGGTTTGCGATGCGTCTGAATCGCAAGAACGTGATCGCCGCGCAAAAAGATTTCGAGCAGGTGCCGCGCCTCACCGCCGCGCAAACCGAAGCGCTCGATCTGCTCGACGAACTGATGCCCGATCCGCGCTTCTGCTTTTCGATGTGGCTCGAACGCGGCGACCTGCAGTTGCTGAACAACTACGTGACGATCCATTCGCGCAGCGCATTCGAAGATCATGACGATTTCGACATGAAGCGGCATCTGCTGCGCCTGTGGCTCGCGATACCCGGTGCGCAACCGCTGCCGCCCAACTGGCGCGAGTATTTCGGCGACGTGCGCGCGGGCGCGGTACGCGGCGGCCTGCGCGGCAGCAATCGCACCGCGCAGTTCGAGGCCTATGAAAAGCGCCAGGCCGCTCATATGAACATGCCGTTGGCCGAGTGGGCACCGTTCGAAGGCGAGCCGCAAACCGCCTGATACATGAACACAGTAGTATGGTTCGCGCGCACGCCGCGCGCGAGCATCATGGAGACAGAGACTTTGAACGACTCGCAACGAGGCCGGGCCACGACCCGGCTGCGACAGATGCTGAAGGACGGGCCGCTTCTCGCCGCGCCCGGCGTCTACGATGGCATCACCGCACGGCTCGCCGAACAGGCGGGCTTTCGCGCTTTGTACATGACGGGCGCGGGCACCGCGGCGTCGCACGGCTTGCCGGACTACGGCCTGCTGACGATGACGGAGATGGTCGCGAACGCCGCGCGCATCGTTGCATGCACATCGGTGCCGCTGATCGCCGATGCGGACACGGGCTTCGGCAACGAGCTGAACGTGACGCGCGCGGTGCAGGCCTACGAACAGGCGGGCGTCGCCGGCATCCATATCGAAGATCAGGTTTCGCCGAAGCGCTGCGGACATCTGGACGGCAAGGAACTGGTTGCCGTGCCCGAGTTCGTCGCGAAGATTCGCGCGGCACTGGCGGCGCGGCGCGATCCGGACTTCGTCGTGATCGCGCGCACCGATGCGAACGGCGTCAATGGCTTCGACGATGCGATCATGCGCGCGAACGCCGCGCTCGCCGCCGGTGCCGATCTGGCGTTCGTCGAAGCGCCGCGCGATCGCGAACAGATTGCCGCGATCGTGCGCGAAGTGAAAGGTCCGTGCCTGTTCAACATCGTGCGCGGCGGCAAGAGTCCGGATATGCCGCTTGCTGAACTCGAAGCACTCGGCTATCGGCTCGCAATCCTGCCGAGCCTGCTGCTCGCAAGCGTGATGCAGACCTGCGAACGCGAGCTTGCCGCGCTGAGGGAAACCGGCGTGCCGCCTGCTTCGAATACCGCGCTGAGCGCGAAAGAGCGCTTTCAGCGCATGGGCGCCGACGAGTGGGATGCGTTGCGCACGCGCTTTCTGGATCCGTCCCGCTGAAACGGCTCGCGCCATAAAAGATAAAGACAGGAGACAAACGTGATTTCACCGGCATCCATCGGCATGCGTCTCGACGCATTGCCCATCAGCGCGTTTCACCGGCGCA
Source organism: Paraburkholderia sp. ZP32-5 (assembly GCF_021390495.1). Classification (NCBI taxonomy): domain Bacteria; kingdom Pseudomonadati; phylum Pseudomonadota; class Betaproteobacteria; order Burkholderiales; family Burkholderiaceae; genus Paraburkholderia; species Paraburkholderia sp. ZP32-5. The sequence goes on from NZ_JAJEJP010000003.1 coordinate 1,259,380, forward strand.
TGCTGTGGCTGATCGCGGCCGGCATGTTCTTCGACAGCTTCGATATCACGCTGGCCGGCTCCGTGCTGGGTGCGCTCGTGCACAACGGCATGTCGAATCTGACGCTCAACGGCTATTTCATTTCGAGCACGTTTATCGGCATGGCGGTCGGCGGCACGCTCGCGGGCCTGCTCGGCGACCGCTTCGGGCGACGCTTCACGTATCAGGCAAACCTGCTGGTGTTCGGACTCGCATCGATCGCCGGCGGTCTCGCCACGTCGATGAACTGGCTGATCGTGTTTCGCTTCATCATGGGTGTCGGACTCGGCGCGGAGATCGTGGTCGGCTATTCGACGCTGATCGAATTCACGCCGCCGCGCGATCGCGGCCGCTATTCGGCGCTGCTTGCGCTCGTCACCAATGCCGCGCTGTTCGTGTCGTCGCTTACCGGCTTTTTCCTGATTCCGCTGGTGGGCTGGCGCTCGATGTTCTTTATCTCCGGCGCGGGCGCGTTGCTCGTCTGGATTGCCCGCAAGTCGATGCCGGAGTCGCCGCGCTGGCTCGCCACCGAAGGACGCCTCACCGAAGCGGATCGCATCGTCACGCAGATCGAGGAGGAAGTGCACGGCAAGGGTTATCGCGCGCCGGAATTCGCGCAGACGGGGGCCGAGCGCGAGCCCGCGCCGCCGCTGTCGGTGCTGTTCACGCGCGAGGTGCGGATGCGCACGCTGGTCGGCTCGACGATCTCGATCGTGATCGGTATCGCGATCTACAGCTTCGTGACGTGGGTGCCGACATTCCTGCTCAAGCAGGGCGTGAGTCTTTCTTCGTCGCTCGGCTTCAGCATGGTGATGTCGCTGGGCGGACCGGTCGGCGCGGGCATCGGCGTGTTGTGCACCGACCGCTTCGGACGGCGCCGTTGCGTGGCGATCGCGTCGCTCGCGGGCGCGGTGATGGGCGTGTGTTACGCGCTGTCGAATTCGCCGTGGATCGCGGCAATCGTCGGCTTTCTGCTGTTTTGCTGCCTGTACACGATCGTCGCGCTGGCGGTGGCCTGCTATATCCCGGAGCTTTTCGGCACACGCTACCGGTTGCGCGGCAACGGCTTTTGCGCGGTGCTCGGACGCATTGCTTCGTTCTGCGCGCCTGCGCTGACGCTGCTGATGTATCACGCCGGCGGCATCCGCTATGTCGCGTTCAGCGTCGCGACGTTGCTGGTGGTGCAGGCGCTGATCGTGATGGTGTTCGGCGTCGAGACGCGCTCGCAGTCGCTTGAAGTAATCGAAGATCGGAAGGCCGCTGCTTATGGCGGGGATCGTGCGTCGCATCCGGAGGCGGCTGTTTCGGTGTCGCGACATTGAAGCCGCGAGGGTCTGCTTACGCGTGGAACGACGAGCATTCGCACGAGCGTTCGCTCGTTCGTTCCATCGTAAGCAGCAGGCCTTAGATATACCCCAGCGCCGAAGCCTTCAACGTAGCGGCCGCACGCGTCGTGCATTCAAGCTTGCGAAACACGCTTTCCACGTGCGTGCGGATGGTGCTGAGGCTCAGACCCAGCATGCGGGCAGCTTCCTTGTTGCTCGCGCCAAGACTGATGTGTTTCAACACTTCCACTTCTCGCGGCGACAGCAGCCCTGCCTTCGCGCTACGTGCCCGCTCGCTCGATACCGGAAAATCGTCGACCTCCGCGCACACCGTCGCATTGACCACCTCTCTATCGAAGCGCCCCGCCCGCGCCTGCTCGTCGAGTAAAGCCGCGGCCTGCGCGGCGGACAACGCCGCGCGCCACGGACGATCCGAGCGCAATGCGACCCACGCCGCGGCAACGGCAAGGACGCGCGCTTCCCGTCCGATTGCGGCACCGGCGCTACCGCGAAAGTAACCTGAACCGTCGAGACGTTCGTACGCAAACGAAGCGATCTCCGACTCTCGCGACAAGCCTTCGATCTGCTTACCCGCGCGCGCGGTCCAGTAAGGCACGAGACGCACCTTTTCCCACGCGGCCCGACTCAGTTCGCCCGCCGTGTTCCAGATCGCGTTGGGCACGGCCATGCGTCCCATGCCATGCAACAGACCCGCCATATAGGTGCAGCGCGTCGCCTCGTCGCTCATGCCGAGGCGCGCGCAGCACGCGCCGGCCGCTTGCGCGACACGGCGCGAATAACCGGCCATCCATGGCAGCTTCAGGTCGATCACATCGGCGACGATTTCCGGCGCGCTGACCAGTTGCAGCGCCTCCGACGATGCCGAATCGGCATGCTGTTGCGCGGCCGGATCATCGAGTTCCCTCAGCCACACGGCGGCGCGGGCCGACGCGAGCCGCGCCAATTCCGTCGGGTATTGCCGGCCGGCCTTTTGCGCGATCAGCAGTTGTGCCTTTTCGAGGCCATATACGCGGCTCAGAATCTCCAGGTCTCCGGCCACGCCGACCATGAATACCTCGGCAGGAACATCGCGCCCCGCTCTGCGCTCTGGAAAACCACCACCGTCCCAGCTTTCGAAAATGCGCCGCAGCGCTTCCTGCGTGCCGGCGGGCAGACCGAGCATGTGCGCCACCTCGCCCGAGACTTCGCAATGCACCTGGGCGAGCGGCATGATCGCGGCGCCTACCTGTTCGGCCGATTCATCGGTGCCGGTCCAGTCGGGCCGCATCGCGAGCATCGCCGCTCGGCTGCCGATGTCGTCGCCGAGCCAGTCGGAGAAGCCCGCCGCGTTGGCCGTGCAGCCAGACCATCTGAGCAGCGACACTTCCTTGACGACGCCGCATTGCGCGTCGTCCAGACCGGCTTCCTGCGCGAGCCGGGCCGCGAGCCAGCCGGTGCGCGGCGAGTGGTCGGTCGGCTGCCCCATGCTGAGGTCGCCGATGAACGCCAGCGCCTTGATCGCATCCAGCACCCGGATTGCAGAAACGTTTTGCATTGCCACGGTCCTTCGTTATTAGTCGCTAATGTGAATAAATAGCACGTCTGTTTCCCCCGCATCGGTCATTCGACCGATACCGCCGCGGTGACGCACCTGCGATCCTTGTCGCCAGTTCAACCGCGAAGCCAGCGAGGTTTCTTTGAGCCCCACCCCTATCCACCCCGTATGGGTCCGCGTTTTCCACTGGATCAACGCAGTGGCCGTGATTCTGATGTGCATGAGCGGCTGGCAGGTCTATGAAGCCTCACCGATCTTCACCGCGATCCGCTTTCCGGCGTCGATCACGCTAGGCGGCTGGCTCGGCGGCGCGCTGCTGTGGCACTTCGCGATCATGTGGATTCTGGTCGCCAATCTCGCAGCTTACCTGGTGCTGAGCATCTTCACCGGACGACTGCGTAGAACGCTTTTTCCGCTGACGCCGCGCACACTGATAGCCGATTTCGTGGCGGCGCTGCGCGGCAAGCTCGGTCACGGCAACCTCGGTCAGTACAACGCCGTGCAGAAGCTGGCCTATCTGGTTGTGATCGTCGACATCGTGCTGGTCATCCTGTCGGGACTGACCATCTGGAAGCCCGTGCAATTCCCGCTTCTGCGCACGCTGATGGGTGGCTTCGATAACGCACGCATCGTCCATTTCGCCGCGATGAGTGTACTCGTCGGCTTCTTCGTCATCCACGTCGTGATGGTTGCGCTCGTTCCACGTTCGCTGCTCACGATGATTCGGGGCCGCTAATCATGAATTCGACCAGATCGAAGCCCACACTCGACACCGAGTCCATCATCAAGGACGCGCGGAAGGAACTGCAATCGTCGTCGCGACGCCTGTTCGGCAAGCGGATCCTGACGTTGGGTGGACTGGCGCTGCTGTCCGGCTGCGACCTGACGAACGACAAGTCGGTCAATCACCTGCTGCGTACCGTGTCGTCGTTAAACGACAGCGCGCAGGGCGTGCTGTTCGATCCGCGCAAGCTGGCGCCGACGTATCCCGACTCGATGATCACGCGGCCGTTTCCGTTCAACGCCTTTTACGACATCGATCAGGTGCCGGAAGTCGATGCGAGCACCTATCGGTTGGAGCTTAAAGGTCTCGTCAAGGGCAAACGTATCTGGACGCTCGACGAACTGCGCGCGTTGCCGCAACAGAGTCAGATCACGCGGCATATCTGTATCGAAGGCTGGAGCGCAATCGGCAAATGGGGCGGCGTGCGCTTCTCCGACTTCCTCGCGCGAATCGCTGCCGATACGACAGCCAAATACGTTGCGCTGCATTGCGCCGACGACTACTGGACCAGCATCGACATGCCGACCGCACTGCACCCGCAAACCTTGCTCACGCTCACTTATGACGGCAACGTTTTGCCAGCGAAATATGGCTTCCCGATGAAGCTTCGCATGCCGACGAAGCTCGGCTACAAGAATCCGAAGCACATCGTCGCGATCACGGTCACCAACGAATTTCCCGGCGGCTACTGGGAAAACCAGGGCTACAACTGGTTCGGCGGATCCTGAGCCGCAAGCCGCAAGCCGCAGATTCCCGCAGATTCATTTAACCGCAACAAACCAACGGAGTAACACCATGTCGATTCGACTCAAGCTCGCGGCGTCCGTCGTCGCACTCACACTCGCCGGCGCAGCGTTCGCTCAATCTCCGGCCGGCAAGCCCGAACGGATTCGCGGTGACATCGTGGCGGTGTCGGGCAGCACGTTGACGGTTCATCGGCGCAGCGGCGACAACGTGACCATCAACCTCGGCGACGCATCCAAAGTGAACGCCGTGAAGGCGATTCAGCTTGCCGATATCAAGCCGGGCTCGTATGTCGGCGCGGCGGCGCTGCCGGGAGCCGACGGCAAGCTGGTCGCGAAGGAAGTGCTGGTATTCCCCGAAGCCGCGCGCGGCACCGGCGAAGGTCACTACGCGTGGGACCTTGGCGCGAACAGCTCGATGACGAATGCGAACGTGGATACGGTCGTCGAAGGCACCAGCGGGCGCGATCTCAAACTCTCGTACAAGGGCGGCAGCAATACGATCAATGTGCCGACGACGGTGCCGGTCGTCACGCTAATCCCGGCTACGCGTGCTGAATTGACGAGTGGGAAGAAGGTATTCGTCGTGGCGACGCCGGCGAAGGGCGGTAGCTATGATGGTCAGTTCGTTGTGGTCGAGAAGGACGGTGTAGCTCCGCCGATGTAAATGTGCGCGTATGCGCGGCGTCGCTGCGCGATTTGCGTTTGGTTATAGACGGCGCTGGCGGTACTCTGCCTGCGCCGTTTTCGTTGTCTTGCCGTAAAACACCCCCCGCGACTACACCGCGGAACTCTCGTGCTTTTCCACTACTAATCGCGTAGGGGATTGAGCTGCCATCACCGAATCGATGAAGGTGTGCGCGCGCTTCTCGCCATATTTGAAGGCCTGCTGCTCGGAAAGAAAATCGAGTTGCTCCGGGAAGCTCGCGACTTCCCGATTCTGCTGCGCCGGCAATACGACGCTCCACGACACGCGAAAACGCCGTGAGATGCCGCCGAGCGCATGCGATTTTGCTAGGGTCACACGCACCTCGATGCTGCAATCGCGATATGGCACATAGGACTGGCTGGACATGATCCTCTCCCCTGGCGGGCAAAGCGCTGACGCTATTGGTCCGCAAGCATCGAACGTGCCGGTCGGTGCGAACCCAAGCCGCGAGCGGCGCTGCCGTGACGCTGAATGCGTGGGTTCGCGCGAGAGTCACATACGACCCGCTAAAAATGGCACAGGTTGTAAAAACTTCGCCGCTCGACACGGGCGTCGGTCACTTTTCCCCTGATGATTGATCGGCTCGCGCGCATGGAGTCAGCTGCGGGGAAACGAAATTCGTGAGACTGCAGACGCGCTCGTAAGACTGAAAAAGCCGAATTGATGAGATTGCCGGGATTGCCGTCCCGGTAGGTTTGCGATAGGCCGCTACAACGGCCATACGGCCGAGCACAAAAGATATCTGGCGCATGTGCCTGATTCGTCTGACGCATCGCTCGAATATGGGACCAAGGTCCCATAGCACGCAGGCCCAACGGGAGCTATTTTCAGCATACGGTCGCACAACGAGTGCAGGAGACCTGTGGTCGCTTGCCGTTACATTGTGGGTCAGGATGTCGTCACAGCAGGGTTGCGGCACGTGAAGGGCTGTACGCCTGCGGCGCATCGGGAGTCGCGTCGAGTCTGCCCCGTACCGCGTCAATAGTGGAGAAAGACATGAACGTACAGAGAACGCTCAAGTTGGCTGGCGGAACATTGATCGTTGTCGCATCCATCAACGCATGGTCACAAAGCAGCGAACCCGCCACGTCCACGGAATCAGCCACGTCGGCGGCTCCATCCAAATCGGACATTAGAAAAGCGAACCGCGCGCTTAGCAAAAAGGTACTCCAGGCGCTCTCAAAGGGTGGCGTCGACACCTCGGGCGTCAGGGTGCTGGTCAAAGGTAGCGCGATAACACTCGCCGGGAATGTCCCTGAGAGCGCCCAGATCGAGAAGGCCGGCGAGCTTGCGAAGCACGTTTCCGGCGTTACGTCGGTGAAGAACACCTTGGCGGTTCACGAAGGCGGCCAGTGACCCTGCTCGAGGTGGTTTCCGGTACGGAGTTGGAAACGCCGGTCTGGCGAAGCTCCGGCCAGACCTGTCGCGCTACTGCTGGCCGGGACGCGGACGGGTCCGTGAAACGAGCAGTGTCGGGCAACGATATTGCAGTCGGTGCGTTCTACCGCCGCCTGCGCGTGCGCATGGATAAGACGCGCACCCATACCACGGTCCCCACGCTCCGCTTGTAAGCACGATCATCCCCGTTAGTCTGAGCCGCATCGACGCTGCGGAGCAGCGCACATGATCACCCTGCGAAGTTTTCTGGTGCCCTTCACCTTCGCCTTGCTGACTTCATGCGCGAGCTTGCCGCCGCAGACCGACCGCATCCAGACGCACGCCATCACCGACACGCAGGACACGCGCCTCGGCATTGCCTTCACGCCACAAGAGAAGCAGCACCCAGACGAAAGCGCATTTCATCTTCTGCCCGACGCAGTCAATGCGCTCGTCGCGCGATTCGTGCTCGCGGAAGGCGCCGACCGCACACTCGACCTCCAATACTACATCTGGCACGACGACCTGACGGGCCGCGAACTAGCCGCCGCCGTGATGCGCGCTGCTGATCGCGGCGTGCGCGTGAGAATCCTCCTCGACGATCTCGGCACCAATGCCGACGACAAGTTGCTGCTCGCGCTCGACTCGCATCCGAACGTGCAAATCCGCCTCTTCAACCCAGTTGCGAATCGCACCTTCAAGAAGATCGGGATGGCCACCGAGTTCTTCCGCGTGAACCGGCGCATGCACAATAAGGCGATGATCGCCGACAACGAGGGCGCGATTCTTGGCGGCCGCAATATCGGCGACGAGTATTTCGGCGCATCAACCAACGTCGCGTTCGGCGATCTCGATGTGTTCGTGCATGGCCCCGTGGTGCGCGAAGTATCGACCGCGTTCGACCTCTACTGGAACTCCGAAGCTGCGTACCCGGTCGACCGGCTGATAGGTCGTAAGGCAGACGCGGGGGCGCTTGCGGATGTGCGCGCAAAGTCCGACACGTATCTCGCCTCCGAGGAAAACAACCCTTACGTTGTCAATGCGCGCGAGCGGCTCACGAAGGTGATCCATTCGGAGCAGGACACCACGTACTCGTGGGGCAAGGCTACGCTGCTCTACGACGATCCCTCAAAGATCACGCGATCGCCGGGCAACGCGCAAGGTCATCTGATGACGCAACTAAAGGCGATGGAGCTTCAGCCAAAGCAGCAGTTGCTCGTCGTCTCGCCTTACTTCGTGCCCGGCAAGGAAGGCGTCGCATGGCTATCCGGCCTCACGCAAAAGAACGTGCGCGTGACCGTACTGACGAACTCGCTCGCGGCCACTGACGTCGCTGCCGTGCACGCCGGCTATCAACGCTACCGCAAGGCACTGCTCAAAGCAGGCGTGCGCCTGTATGAACTCAAACCTGGGGCGGACAAAAAGGATGACAAGGACAAAAAACACGTCTTCGGTTCGTCCAAAGCATCGCTGCACGCGAAGACTTACGTATTCGACCGTGACAGCATTTTCATCGGCTCGATGAATCTCGATCCGCGCTCGGTCGAACTCAACACGGAGATCGGCGTGTATTGCGAAAGCCCGCCGGCGGCCGCGCAGGTGGTCGATACCGTCGAGCCGAATCTGGATTACGAAGCGTGGCGGCTCGAACTGCGCCCAAATCCGAATGGCACGCAAAGCATCGTGTGGATCGATACCGCGCGCGACGGTACCGTGAAGGTGCTCGACAGCGAGCCCGACGTGTCGGGTTTGCGCAAGGCGGGCATCTGGTTTCTGAGCATTCTGCCGATCGAATCGCAGCTTTAGTGACGCCATGTCCACCAGCCGGCATCATCCGGCCGGATTCACGGACCCGATGAGCATTGACGCCGCGGGATTCCAGTGGCCCAACGACTGCAGAGCAACTCATCGCGGCCCGTAAGCGGACGCCCGGGTCGAGTGGCGCACCCATGGAGCCCACCACTCGAATTGCCTGGTTCTGGTTCGGGCTGGTGTCCCGTCAGGATTTGATGAACTCGAGAAGGTCGGGGTTCAGGACGTCCGCGTGGGTGGTCAGCATGCCGTGCGGGAAGCCAGGGTATGTCTTCAGCGAACCGTTCGCGAGCAGGTCGACCGCGCGGGGCACCGCACTGGCGAACGGGACGATCTGATCGTCTTCGCCATGCATGACCAGTACCGGCACAGTGATCTTCTTCAGATCGTCGGTGTAGTCCTCCAGCCAGGACGATACGGTCTCGTAGTGGGCCTGGGCGCTGCCCGCCATGCCTTGACGCCACCAGTTCGCGATCACCGCCTCAGACGGCTTGGCGCCCTCACGGTTGAATCCATAGAACGGCCCCTCCGGGACTGCCCGGTAAAACTCCGACCGGTTGCCAAGCATGCCTGACTTAACCGCGTCGAACCACTCCCGCGGCTGACCTCCAGGGTTCGCGTCGGTTTTCACCATGTTCGGCGTCAACGAGGCCACCAGCACTGCCTTGGCGACCCGCTCCTGGTGACGAGCGACGTAGCGGGCCACCTCGCCGCCGCCGGTGGAGTGCCCGATGTGGATCGCGTCACGGACGTCGAGGTGTTCGGTCAGTGCAGCGAGGTCGGCGACCCAGTGATCCATGTCGTTGCCGGTGCCCACTTGCTCGGACCGACCGTGCCCGCGCCGGTCATGGGCGATCACCCGGTAGCCGTGGTGAAGGAAAAACATCATCTGGGCGTCCCAGTCGTCGGCCGACAGGGGCCAGCCATGGCTGAAGACGATCGGCTGACCGGACCCCCAGTCCTTGTAGAAGATCTTTACGCCGTCCGGAGTGGTGATCGTAGGCATTGCTGGTACCTCCTATAAGAGATTGATTGAAGTGCTGGTTCTCCGCGAGACATCGAGAATGCTGCCGACGGCTTCTTTCGAAGTGTTATTTCATACGCATCTGAAAACACGCGAGCGGAGCGCACTCCGACAACGCTGCGATGGATCTCCAAATGTCCCTCGGCGCGACGCCCTTGCTGCTGGCGCCTGAACGCGTCGAGTACAAGAATCGGCCTGTGATTGAGCACTCGGAATGCAGTGACCACGCCAGTGAGAACTCCACGTGGGCGCTTGGCTCGTCGATACGGCAGCCGTTGCAATATAGGTATCGCCTGCCTCGATGACAAAGACTTTCTATGATTTGACCTATGCCTCAAAGGCATACAGGCGAGCCAATGGAGCTTCGACATCTGCGATGTTTCATCGCGGTTGCGGAGGAAGGGACTCTGTTGACAGCCGTCCAACGGCGGCTACACACGGCGTGACGCTTACTACTGTCGGAAAAATTCCTTGATCACGCGCGTCTGGCGCTGCTTCAAGTCGAAGCTGGTATCGACGGCGCACGGCGTGCGGAACAGCCTGGAAAACCCATCTTGGCCATGAGCTTCCTCGCGGGGCAGGAAGTCATATGGTTGCCGCATGCGCTGCGCATCCTCCGCGAGGAGGCACCGGATGCGGAGATTACACTGTGCAGCCAGTCTTCTCCTGAACTCATTCAAAGTCCTGGCGAAGGAGCCACTGATCGCCATACTGCCGGCAGATCATCCGCTGACGTCACACAGAAAAATGCGACCGCAGGATCTCGCCAGCCAGATTTACGTCAGTTCGTCCAAGACTTCTCCCGATCCGGAGGAACATTTCGAATTCCCGTCAATTGCTGCTCACAGTCATCGCTGAACGCAAGTTAGCGCGCAGCCTTTTGCGCGCCGTACGCCATCGGTGATATAAGCAATGCGGCCGACGCCGTCCCCTTTTCATCGCGCGGCATGGCCATCGTTTCGCCAACACCAACCCGAACCCCAACCCACCGCTTCAGCAATGAATTTCGATCTCTCCGACTTGCGCGCTTTCGTTGCATCGGCCGATCTCGGCAGCTTCCGCGCGGCAGCCGATTCGCTGAACATTTCGCCGTCCGCGTTATCGCGCCGCGTGGAAAAACTCGAAGGCGCGCTCGGCGTGCGTCTGTTTGAGCGCACCACGCGGAAGATGGAATTGACGGTCGCCGGCCGATCGTTTGTCGAAAAAGCCCGCAATGTACTCGCCGAACTCGAAAGCTCGCTATTCGGCATGGAAGATCTCGCGCGGCGCCTGACCGGTCTCGTCACGATTGCATGCGTGCCGTCGGCGGTCAGCTTCTTCGTGCCGACCGCCATCGAGCAATATCACCGCAGTTATCCGGGTATTCGCGTGCGTCTGATCGACGAAACGTCGTCGGTCGTGTTTCTCGCGGTCGCGCGCGGAGAAGCCGATTTCGGGCTGACCTATATCGGCACGCAGGAACCCGATATCGAATTCACGCCGATCCGCAAGGATCCGTTCGTGCTGGCCTGTCTGCGCAATCATCCGCTCGCGAGCCAGGCGTCGGTCACGTGGTCGGAGATTGCGCAATACGACGACTACATCGTGCTTGCGCAAGGCAGCGGCAACCGCACGCTGATCGATAACGCGCTCGCCAATACCGTGCGCCCGCCGCAGTGGTTCTGCGAAGTGCAGCACGTGCCCGCACTCGTCAGCCTGATTCAGGCGGGTGTCGGCATTGGCGTGGTGCCCCAGCTCGCGTTGCCGCGCGACCGGCATCGCTCTCTAGTCAGCATTCCGCTGACTCATCCAAAAGTCGCGCGCACGCTGGGCGTGATACGGCGCAAGGATCGACCGCTTTCGGTGGCCGCTCAGCATTTCCTCGATCTTTTGATCAGTTCCGCTGCTTCGTCGGCGTAGTAACGGAAGCGAATTTATCTACACATGAATGCTTGAAACATTCGTTGGCGCAACCTAGTCTTCGTTGTGGAATGCGGATCGACCGCGGAATCTTCGGTCCGCCGAGGAGGTCGCATGCGCCGGTCGTTTCTTGCAGGGCTGCTTCTTTCAGTGGCTGCGACGAGTTATGGCGGCGGCAACCAGGCGCCGCACAACGATTCCCGCGAGCGCAATGACGATCCGGTTCTGGCGCTGTATGACAGTAACGGGACACGGGTCGGACCGATCGTGTCATACGGCTATCAGGACGGCGTCGTATTGACGATCGACCACACACCGGTATTCGTTCCCGTCGTTCGCGCCCAGGTCACGGGACCGCCGAACGATATCACCCAGCAGAACATCGAATATTCCGCTTCGCAGCTGGTATGGATGGGCGCGCCCGGTGTCTACTTCGACGCATCGAATTGCGCCGGTACAAGCTACCTGGGTGTGTCGGACGGCTTCTATAACATCTACGCGCCCGTGAGGCCGTCGATTCCCGTGCGAGCGGGCGCAAACGTCACGCTGTACATCGCCGCGGATAGCGCATCGGCGAGCACCCCTGTCAGTTCTTTCTTCGCGACCGTATTGAATAGTTGCCAGTCTTTTCAGCCGGATTCGATCGAGCTATGGAAGTCCGGGAGCACGTTCGATCTCACCGGCCACTACCCCGAGCCGCTCAGCGCTCATTACTGAAGGTACTGAAGGGCGACACATCATGAGCGCCGTGAAGCACATCATTGCATCGACCTGCTGGCTTCTCGCGGCAGCAGGCGCTTACGGACAAAACCAACGCGGCGTGGACATGCACGAGCATCATCAGGCCGAGCACGTCGCAGCGGTATTCGACGCAAACGGCGCCTATGTCGGCACGATCGATGCTCTCGATGCGGTGTTCGGCGTCAACATGACGATCAATGGCGCGGTGGTCTTCGTGAAAATCCAGCGCTTGTCGAACGACGACTTTTCGAATGCTTCCGCTTCGCAATTCCGCTGGATGGCCACCGACTGCACGACGGAGTCGAATTGCACCGGCGTTGTGCCCGTCAGTTGCGGCGGCGCGTTGTGTCCGGCGCGGCCATCGATGGCGATCAGACGCGGCACCGCAGTCACGCTCTATATTGCAAGCCCGTCGAACTCCACGGTCGGGAACCCCTTCAATCCGCAGTGGGCCCCCGAGGCAACCTACGATCTGACCTTGCATCATCCGGAACCGCTGACGGTCAGGTACTGAGCGACGGGAACAACCATTCGGAGGAACTTATGCGTCGGCTGATTGTGGCGTTGCTTCTGACCTGCGCGGCGGCAGCATCGTATAGCGACGATGCGCATCACGGCCGCGATCGATCTGATGACAACGGGACCCGGCATCTTCAGCTTTTCGACGCGCAAGGTCACCGGGTCGGGCGACTGACGTCGCTCGGCGGCAGCGACGGCGTGCTGCTCGACAGTGATGGCGTGCCGATTTTCGCGGCGATCGAACGAAGAAGCGACAGCAACGGAACGTCCGCGACCGACTTCCAGTGGTCCGCGCCGTCGGTGCTGTCATACGCGGCGGCGGGCTGCAGCGGTACGCCGCTGGTTCGCTATGACCCAGACACCTACCGTCAACAGGCCGCGCGTCCTTCCATGGCAGTCAGAAACGGCGCTGACGTGACCATTTATATCGCCGCCGACGGCCTTTCGGCCGCGATGAAAAACGTGTCCGCGTCTTCAGCGGCGCACGGTTGCGAAAACCTCGTCGCTGCACCGCGAACCACCTGTGAAGACGGTTGCGTGTGGCCACCGTCGCAGGCGTATACGTTGCCGTTCGCGTCGCAGGCATGGCCCGTTGCGGGCACTTATGAATTGACGCGGCGATTTCCGGAGCCGCTGAGAATCGGTGAGCGGTGACGATCGACAGCGAGAGCATCTCCCCTTCCATTCGTGCGCACCACGCACCAATCGAACAAAAAAATGCGCTTATCACGACAATCGATAAGCGCGATCATCTCCTGACGGTGAATGCGCCGCACATCCGCGACGCCGCCGATGAATTCAGGAGACTCCATGCGGTGGGCAAGATTCGAGGCAGACGGTAAGGCCAGCTACGGCATCATCGAAAACGACGAAATCGAGGCCGTCAGCGGCGATCCTTTCGACGGCTACGAACGGACCGGCGTCCGCACATCGCTGGCATCCGTTCGTCTGTTGTGTCCGGTCATGCCGCGCACACTCTACGCGGCCGGTCTCAACTACGCGGCGCACGTGACCGCGCTCGCCAACAGCAAGGGCGAAACACCCAAACTGCCGCCCGCCGCCGATATCGGCTATCGCGGCAGCAATGCGCTGATCGCGCACAACGATCAGATCGTGATTCCGGCGGATGCGGGCGAACGCATCCAGTACGAGGCGGAACTGGTCGTCGTGATCGGCCGCAAAGCCAAGGGCCTCACGGAAGCGGACGCGCTGTCGTGCGTGCTCGGCTACACGATCGGCAACGACATCAGCGAGCGCGACTGGCAGGCGTCGGACCGCACGCTGTGGCGCGCGAAATCCTGCGACACGTTCATGCCGATGGGTCCGTGGATCGAGACCGATGTCGACCTCGACGCGGCGGTTACGACGGTTCGTGTGAACGGCCGCGAAACCCTGTCTTTCCCGACCAACAGCATGATTTTCGGCGTCGCCGCCTATATCAGCCGTATGTCGAAATACATGACGCTGTATCCGGGCGACGTGATCTGGATGGGCACCGAAGGCACGTCGGAGAACCTGAAAGCCGGCGACGTCGTGGAGGTCGACATCTCCGGAATCGGCACGCTGAGCAATCCGCTCGTGCGCGCATCGGCCTGATCGATTCGTGCATCGGACGCGGCAATTCAAACAACAAACCGACATTCAACTGGATCACTTCATGACTGGCACTCAACCACGCGCCGGCGTCGTCAGCAAGGAACGGCTGACCGGGCTGACGATCGACGCACTGCTCGCACTCGGCCTGACGCAAACCGATGCCACCGACGCCGCGACGATTCTGGTCCTCGCGGATCTATTCGGTTTGCGCACGCACGGCACGAGCCGCATCGAATCGTATGGCGAGCGTCTGAGGATCGGCGGCATCAACCCCACTCCGTCGTTCAATCCGGAGCAGGTTTCGCCCGCGCTATACCGGCTCGATGGCGACAATGGCGTTGGTCCGCTGGTCGGTTTTCGCGCGTTGCAGGTGGCGATGAAAGCCGCCCGCAGCAATGGCATCAGTTGTGTTTTCGTGCGCGGCAGCAATCACTTCGGTCCGGTTTCGCCGTATTCGTACATCGCCGCGCAACAGGGCTTCGCCAGCATCATCGGCAGCAATGCGACCACGACGATCGCGCCGTGGGGCGGCACCGACGCGCGGCTCGGCAATAGTCCGGTCGGCTTCGGCGTGCCGAATCCCGCCGGCCGTCCGGTGCTGCTCGATATGGCGATCAGCGTGGTTGCGCGCGCAAAGATCCGCAATGCGTTGAAGCGCGGCGAGTCGATTCCGTCGACATGGGCCACCGATCAATACGGCAGGCCGACCACCGACCCGAAGGCCGCGCTCGACGGTTTTCTGCTGCCGATCGGCGGTCACAAGGGCTATGGTCTTGCGTTGATCGTCGATCTGCTGGCCGGCATGTTGTCCGGCGCCGCGTATCTGACGCATGTCAAATCGTGGCTCGACGATCCCGAAGAGCCACAGAATCTCGGTCATTTCTACATCCTGATCGACACGACGGTGCTCGGCAACAGCGAATGGCTGGCCGCGCGGATGACCGATTACGCGGCAATCCTGCACGGCTCGGCACCGGTCGATCCGAACGCACCCGTGATCGTCCCCGGTGAAATCGAGTTGAACCAGTACGATCGGCAACTGGCCGAAGGCATCGATATCGGCGTCGAACAACTGGCGATGCTCGAAGCCGCCGCGGTGGGCAAGTATCAGACCGCGGCGGGTTGAACGCCAGCAGCGCGTAGTAGCAAATGCGCAAATAAGCAAACGGGCACGCGCGTCCGTAGATAAACGATGTACGGAGAGCATCGCTACGGGCCGCCTATCCGGCAATCACAATAAGAGAGGAGCGACTGGTGACAAACATCCGATGGCGTATCGTCCTGCTGCTATTCATCGCAGGCTTCATCAATTATCTCGACCGTTCGGCGCTATCGGTGGCGGCACCGGCGGTGGCGAAGGATCTGCATCTGTCGCCCGCCAACCTGGGGCTGGTCTTCTCGACCTTCTTCATCGGCTACGCGCTGTTCAATTTCATCGGCGGCTGGGCCGCGGACCGATGGGGCGGCAAGAACGTCTTCTCGGGCGCGATGCTGCTCTGGTCGCTGCTGTGCGGCGCGACCGGACTCGCAACCGGCTTCGGCTCGCTGCTGACGCTGCGCACGTTCTTCGGCATGGCCGAAGGGCCGCTCGCGACGACCATCAACAAGATGGTCAACAACTGGTTCCCGCATAAGGAATCGGCAACCGCGTTCGGCTTTGCCAATTGCGGGCTGCCGTTGGGCGGCGCGGTGGCCGGTCCGGTCGTCGGCCTGATGACGGTCGCCTTCGGCTGGCGCGTCGCGTTCGCGGGTGTCACATTACTCGGCTTGATATGGCTGGTGTTCTGGCAGTTTCTGACCACCGACAAACCGTATCAGCACAGCAAGACGTCGGAAGCCGAACGGCAACTGATCGCCAGCGATCGCGCGGTTGCCGAAGACCCGGCCTCGATCAGAAGCCTCGGCTTCTATATCCGCCAGCCCGCGATTCTCGCGGCGATGATTTCGTACTTCGGCTATAGCTACATCCTGTTCTTCTTTCTGACGTGGTTTCCGAGCTTCCTGATGATGGACCGGCATCTGAGTCTGAAGAGCATGAGCCTCGCGACGGTCTTGCCGTGGGTGTTGGGCTTTATCGGCTATGCGCTGAGCGGCTGGATTTCCGATCTGTTTTTCCGGCGCACCGGCAATGCGTTGCGCGCGCGCAAACAGGTGCTGATTACCTGCCTCGGTGTCGCGGGCGTCGGCGTCGCGCTGGCGGGCATGGTCACGACCACGCAGAGCGCGCTCGCGCTGATGGCCTGCGCGGTCTTCGCGCTCTATCTGAGCGGCAGCACGTACTGGGCCGTGATTCAGGACACGATTCCGAATGCGAAGCTCGGCAGTGTCGGCGGCTGCGTGCATTCGGTTGCGAACTGCGCGGGAATAGTCGGCCCGGCGGTGACGGGTTTTCTGGTGCAGGAGAGTCATACGTTCGTCAGCGCGTTCGCGCTGGCCGGCGGTGTGGCGCTTGCAAGTGTTCTCGCGGTGGCGATTCTGCTGCGGCCTGGGTCGAGTTCGATGGTGAATGCGGCGCGGGCTCGCGTGACGAGTTGATTCGGCGTATGCATAGGCTGCAATCGATGCAAGCGGGGACGCAAGGCGTCGACGGTTTCGATCCCGATTTCGTCGCCACGCTGCCGGTCCAGCGCCTGGCTAGCGGCGGTGCGCTGTATGTCGCGGGACCGGCGCCGGTGCAACTGCTTTTCGTCCACGGTGGATTCCACGGCGCGTGGTGTTTTGGCGCGTGGATGGATGCACTCAGCCGCAGCAGTATCGGATGCGCTGCAATCGATTTTGCCGGGCATGGATTTCTGGCCGGCGAAGCGTTGCCGCTGTCGACTAGCATTGCCGACTACGCAACGAGCGTTGATGAAGCGGTGAGTTTGCTAGGGGACGGCGTGTGCGTAGTCGGCCACAGTCTCGGCGCTTTAGCCGTCGCAAGCGCGGCGGCACGAATCGATGCGAGCGCAATCGTGCTGCTCGCGCCCTCGCCTCCCTCCAACCTGCCCGGTGCAATGCAGGTGCCGTCGCGAGCGATTCATATGCCCGTTCCAGTACCCTCGCTCGATGAAGCCATCGAACGGTTTCTCGGCGGCGTGCGGCCGGTTTGGGCCGAACGGTTTCACCGGCTTCTATGTTCTGAAAGTCCGACCGCGTTGAACGACCGATATGAGTTGCGCGTGCCGGTCGATCCCGCGGCGCTTCCTTCGAAGACGCTCGTCATCGCCGCGGGTCGGGATGATGTGTTGCGGCACCCGGAAGGTCAGGATGCCGCGATCGCAGAACTATACGGCGCCGGGTATCTGATGCTCGATGACGCGCCGCATTGCATGATGCTTGGCGATGGTTCTATCGCGGTGCTGGAGAGCATCCTGGCGTGGTTGACACCCGCCGCTTAACCGCCTCCCACGCGCTAACGCAAGTCACTCACTCAAGGCCGCCCTTCGCTCGGCACCTCCGCTGCCTTGCTCAACTCCGCCATCAGGATTCGCGCAATCTCATTCGCGGTCGCGGTGCCATCGGGCGCGGACGCCGTCGTCGCCCACGTGACGATCGTCGTCTTCGTCACCGGATCGTAGCCCATGAACGTATTGAAGCCGGGTATCTCGCCGGTATGCCCGTAAAACGTGCCGAATTTGGCAAGGCCGAGGCAGTAACTCGCGGCCATCGGATCCGACGGATTAACCGACTGGCAACTCGCGAGCCGTTGCGCCTGAAGGTCGGCGTTCAGATAGCCACCCCCGACCATCCGCTGCACGTAGGCCGCCAGTTCCTTGATCGTCGAGATGCCCGAGCCGGCGGTCCAGGCCCACGACGTGTTCGCCGACGTCACGTCGGTGGGCTGCAGCGTGCCGTTCTTCGCGGCGGCCTGTTGCGCGGGCGGCAGCGCGTCGCTCGTAGCCGTCTCCACATTGGTGCCCCACTGATAGCCGTGCGGCGCGGGCGCGATCAAAGCAGTATTGTCCTGCGGCGGAAGAAACGTATCGGTCAATCCGAACGGGGTAAAGAGACGGGCCTTGATTGCATCCGCGGCGCTCATTCCGGTCAGTTGCTCGATGATCAGGCCAAGCAACACCGTATTCGTATTCGAGTAGCGGAAATCGGTGCCCGGCGGGAAATACGGCGGCTGGTTAAACGCGATGTCGAGCAGTTCGCTAGTGGTCCACACCTTGTCCGGCTGCTCATCGAGCGTCTGATTGAACGCGATACTGGTCGAGTAGTTATAGAGGCCGCTGCGCATCGCCAGCAATTCCTCGATCGTAATGTTCGCGCCGTTCGGCACGTTCGCGATGTACTTGCTGACGGGGTCGCTCAGTGCCAGCTTGCCCTCCTGCACGAGTTGAAGAATCACGGTGCCTGTCCAGGTCTTCGTCACGCTGCCGACGCGAAAATGCGCGTTGGTCGGAATCGGCGTGCTGGTGCCCCTCACCGCGGTACCGAACGATTCGAGCCAATCGCCGTGTGGCGATTGCACATAAACGACCGCGCCTGGTGTCATCGTGTCCGCGAGCAACGCGTCGATCTGCGGACGCGCCGCGGTCGCGTAGGCCGGCTCGTTCGATGTCAGCGAGTCACCGCCGCAAGCGGTGACGGTCACGGCGATGCCGGCTGCCAATGCAATCGCGTGGACGCGGCGGGAGACAACACGTGCTATCAACAGAGCAAAGCGGGAGGTGGCCATTGCGTTTTCTCCTTGTTGTCGTGAGACCAACGTCAACCGTGCCGAACAACTATAGGACGTGAATTACGCGTATGACGTGCGATTTACCCCCAGCAGATGCCGGTTGCTGGAGTTTGGCGGTTTGATAGCGGAGCGGGACTCGACCTACGTCAGCCCATCGAATAGCCACACGCTGACGAAGTCCCCCGCTTTCGTCGAACCGTGGTTGTCCGGCAGAACAATCAGCGCATTGGCCTCGGCCATACTTCGCAGGATGCCGGCACCTTGCGATCCCACCGGGCGGACCATCCATTTGCCGTCGTCGCCCAGCCAGACGAAACCGCGCTGAAATTCGGTGCGCCCGGGGCGCTTGCGAATATCCACCGTGCAACGTGCATCCAGAGAAGGCAGTGGCTGCGCGGACGCACCCGCCAGTTTCAGCAACGCCTCTCTCGCCAACGAGTAAAAGCCAACCAGCGATGCCACCGGATTGCCCGGCAACGCAAATAGCCAGGCATCGCGCCCGTTGCGGCCCGACAGCTTGCCAAACGCGAATGGCCGGCCTGGCCGCATCGCGACTTTCCAGAAGCTGACCGAGCCCATGCTGGTCATCACGTCTCTGGTGTAGTCCGCGTCCCCTGCACTGACCCCGCCGCTCGTGATGATCACGTTGACGTCTTCCAGCGCTCTGGCCATCGCATCCTGCAGCGAGGCGCGATTGTCCGCGACGAGGCCGAAGTCGAGCGGCTCCATGCCGAGCCGTTGCAGCGCGGCGATCAGCGCAAAGCGATTGCTGTCATAGACGCAGTTGGGCGGCAGCGGTTGGCCTGGCGACACGATCTCGTCGCCGGTAGAAAACACCGCTACGCGCAGTCGCCTGCGTACGCTCGCCGTGGTCAGACCCAGGGATGCGATCAGGCCGATATCGGCTGGCCGTAACACGCGTCCCCTGGTCAACGCCGCTTTGCCGCTGGCGAGATCTTCACCACGAAACCGTCTGTTTTCTCCGGCGGCGATCACGCTGGCCGGAATTTCGACGTTGTCGCCGTCGTCAACACGACATAGCTCGAACGGCACGACGGTATCGAGCCCCGCCGGCATGCGTGCGCCCGTCATGATGCGCACGCATTGCCCGGTCTCCACGCCTTCGACGGGCGCGGCGCCCGCATGCATCGTCGCAACGATGCGCAGCGTCAGAGCCTGCGTTGCATCGAGCGCGCGTCCGTCGAACGCGAAGCCATCCATCGCGGAGTTATCGTGCGGCGGCACATCGAGCGGGGAGATGACGTCATCGGCAAGGATGCGGCCTACTGCTAGTGCGATCGGCACGGTCTCGACATCGGTCGTCGGATGGATCGCGGCATCGATCGCGGCTCGGGCCGCCTCCACCGAGATGTTGTTCTCGCCAGCGGCGAGCGGATTGGGTCCGGGCTCAGAGGCGGACGGCCGATGACGTGCATCGCTCATGGAGAGTTCCGGGCAGGTTCGCGGGTAGCGCACAGACGCGCCAGCGTTTCATCGAGCGGAAGCGCGAAACGCAGCACCAGATCGGCCGCTCCGATGACGTTGTCGATATGCGCATGCGGCAACGCGGTGTCGTGCTCCGCATCGCTGATCACGGCGACGATATCGGGATCGCCGGGATGGAGCCAGGGCTTGGCGTTATCGCTTCGATGAATCTCGATCTTCGCATGACGTTCAGTCTTGAAGCCTTCGACCAGCACCACGTCGACCGGAGCGAGACGCTGCAACAGATCGCGCAGCGAAGGCGCTTCGTCATCGCGCTGTTCATGCGTGATCGCCCAGCGTCGCCCCGACGCCACCAGCACCTCGGTGGCACCGGCCTCGCGATGAACATACGAGTCCTTGCCGGGCTGGTCGAAGTCGAACGAATGATGCGCATGCTTGAGCGTCGACACGCTCAGCCCTCGCCGTTTCAGCTCGGGGATCAGCTTCGCGATCAACGTGGTTTTACCCGCGCCGCTCCATCCCGCCAGTCCGATCACACGCATCACTCGACCACACTCGCAATATCGACCCGTTCCGCGTGCACCGCGCAGAACTTGAATTCCGGAATCTTGCCCACCGGATCGAGCGCCGGGTTCGTCAGCAGATTCGCGGCTGCCTCCGCATAGCAAAACGGCATGAAAACCATGTTCTCCGGTACGTCGGGATCCGAGCGCGTTTTGATTTCCACCACGCCACGGCGTGTTTTGAGCCGCACCAGGTCGCCGGGATGCAGATCCATGCGACGCATGTCCTTCGGCGACATGAACGCGACGGCTTCCGGCTCGACGGCATCGAGCACACTCGAGCGGCGCGTCATCGCACCGGTGTGCCAGTGTTCGAGCACGCGGCCGGTCGACAGCACCATCGGATACGCGGCGTCCGGTACTTCGTCGGGCGGCAGCACGTGAGCGGGAACGATCCGGCCTCGACCGTTCGCGGTCGGAAACCGCCCCGCAAAGATGATGTCGTGGCCGGGTACGTCGGGACCATCGACAGGGTACGTCACCGCGCCTTCGCGTTCGAGGCGCTCCCATGTGATGTTGCGCAGCGACGGCATTACCTGCGCCATCTCGGCGAACACGTCGGCCGGACCCTCGTAGTGCCAGTCGAGTCCCATGCGCTTGCCGATCTGCTGGATGATCCACAGATCCTGACGCGCGTCGCCCGGCGGATCGATCACCTGGCGGGCGAGCTGCACGCGCCGGTCCGTATTCGTGAACGTACCGCTTTTCTCGGCGAAAGCCGACGCCGGCAGAATCACGTCGGCATGAAACGCGGTCTCGGTCACGAACAGATCCTGCACGACCAGGAACTGCAGCTTCGCCAGCGCCTGACGCGCGTGCTGCAGGTCGGGGTCCGACATCGCCGGATTCTCGCCCTCGATATACATGCCGTTGATGGTGCCCGCGTGAATCGCATTCATGATCTCGACGACGGTCAGTCCGGGCTTCGGGTCGAGTTGCTGTCGCCACAGCTGTTCGAACGGTGCGCGCTGATCGGCGCGCGCGACCGACTGATAGTCCGGGAAGAACATCGGAATCAGCCCGGCATCCGACGCGCCCTGCACATTATTCTGCCCACGCAGCGGATGCAGCCCCGTGCCGGGCCGGCCGACCTGACCGGTGACGAGCGCGAGCGCAATCAGGCAGCGGGCATTGTCGGTGCCGTGCACGTGCTGGCTGATGCCCATGCCCCAGAAGATGATCGACGCTTTGGACGTCGCATAAAGACGCGCGACCTCGCGAATCGACTCTGCTGAAACGCCGCAGATCGGCTCCATTTTTTCGGGTGCGAAAGCCTGAATCCGCTCTTTCAGTTCGTCATAGCCTTCCGTGTGTTCGGCGATGTACTGGTCGTCGGTCAAGCCTTCGGTGATGATCGTGTACAGCATTGCGTTGAGCAGCGCGACGTCGCTGCCCGGTTTGAACGCGAGATGCCGGTACGCGTGACGCGAAAGACTTTGGCGCCGCGGGTCGATCACGATCAGCTTCGCATTGCGCCGCGCCGCGTTCTTGATATAGGTCGCGGCAACAGGATGATTGACGGTCGGGTTCGCGCCGATCACGAGGATGACTTCCGCGTCCAGCGCCGCTTCGAACGGCGCGGAGACGGCGCCGGAATTCAGCCCTTCCGTCAACGCCGCCACCGACGATGCGTGACACAGCCGCGTGCAATGGTCGACATTGTTCGAACCAAAACCGGTGCGCACGAGCTTCTGGAACAGATACGCCTCTTCGTTGGAGCCTTTTGCCGAACCGAAGCCGGCGAGCGCCTTCAGGCCCTGGGTGTCGCGGATCGCCGCGAGACCACGCGCGGCGACATCGAGCGCTTCGTCCCAGCTCGCTTCGCGAAAGTGCGTGTACGGATTGGCCGGGTCGACCTGATCGGCCCAGTCCTTTTTCGCGTTCGGCAGGCGGATCAGCGGCGTGGTCAGGCGGTGCGGGTGGTGAATGTAGTCGAAGCCGAAGCGGCCTTTCACACACAGGCGATTGTGGTTGGCCGGGCCGTTGGTGCCTTCGGTATAGAGAATCGTGTTGTCCTTCACCTTGTACGTGACCTGGCAGCCGACCCCGCAGAACGGGCATAGCGAGTCCACCTCGCTGTCCGCGTAGTGGACGCGGGTCTGCGTGTCGTCGAGCAGCGCGGATGGCATCAGCGCGCCCGTCGGGCACGCCTGCACGCACTCGCCGCATGCGACGCAGGTCGACTCGCCCATCGGGTCGTCGAAGTCGAACACGATCTTCGCGTGATGCCCGCGATACGCCATGCCGATCACGTCATTCATCTGCACCTCGCGGCAACCGCGCACGCAGAGTCCGCACTGGATGCACGCGTCCAGGTTCACGCGCATCGCCGGGTGACTCGCATCGCCCGGCCAGCGTTCGGCCGCGGGAAAGCGGCTCGCGGTGACGCCCATCCGTTCCGCCCAGTTCCAGAACTTCGATTGCGGATCGTGCGATGTCGCGCGCGCGGGTTGATCCGCGACGAGCAGTTCCATCACCATCTTGCGAGCGGAGATCGCGCGCGCGGTGGCCGAATGCACCTTCATGCCGACCGCCGGCGTGCGTTTGCACGAAGCGGCCAGCACCCGTTCGCCTTCGATTTCAACCATGCAGGCGCGGCAGTTGCC
The DNA here is from genome assembly GCF_021390495.1 of Paraburkholderia sp. ZP32-5. Taxonomy (NCBI): domain Bacteria; kingdom Pseudomonadati; phylum Pseudomonadota; class Betaproteobacteria; order Burkholderiales; family Burkholderiaceae; genus Paraburkholderia; species Paraburkholderia sp. ZP32-5. Next base: position 1,282,763 of record NZ_JAJEJP010000003.1, read on the forward strand.
ATCGGCCCGGTAATCCGGCTCTGGCGAATAGCACAGATGCGGAATCTCGGTGCCGACGCGTTTGGCGACCTGCCAGATCGTCTCGCCGGGTGCGGCTTCGACGGTCTGCCCGTCGAGTTCGAACTGGATCGTGCTCATGGCTTGGGCTCCCGCGCCGGAAACAGCTCGGTGAAGTACTTGAGCACGGACGTCAGCGGATTGGATGCCGCCTGACCGAGCCCGCAGATCGACGCGTCGCGCATCGCCTGGCTCAACTCGTTCAACAGGTCCTGGTCCCACTCGTCCCGGCTCATCAGCACGGCGGCTTTCTCCGTGCCGACGCGGCACGGCGTGCATTGACCGCAGCTTTCGTCTTCGAAAAAGCGCATCAGATTCAGCGCGGCGGCCTTGATGTCGTCCTGGTCGGACAGCACGACGACGGCCGCCGAGCCGATGAAGCAGCCGTATTTTTCGAGCGTGCCGAAATCGAGTGGGATGTCGTCCATCGCGGCGGGCAGAATGCCGCCCGATGCGCCACCCGGCAGGTACGCACGCAACACGTGGCCATCGGCCATGCCGCCGCAGAATTCGTCGATCAGCTCGCGAATCGTCACGCCGGCAGGCGCGAGTTTGACACCGGGGTTTTTGACGCGCCCCGACACCGAATAACTGCGTAGCCCCTCGCGACCATTGCGGCCATAAGTCTTCCACCAGTCCGCGCCCCTTTCGACGATGTCGCGGACCCAGAACAGCGTTTCCACGTTGTTGATCAGCGTCGGTCGTCCGAACAGGCCGATCTGGAACGGGTATGGCGGCTTGTGGCGCGGATAGCCGCGCTTGCCTTCGATGCTTTCGAGCAGTGACGATTCTTCGCCGCAGATATACGCGCCGGCACCGCGTCGCAGATGCAGTACCGGGCCGCCAGGCGGCAGCTTGGCGATCTCGCGCAGCAGGATTTCGCGCGTTGCCGGATATTCGTCGCGGATGTACAGATACACCTCGGGCGCTTCGATCACGTGCGCCGCAATCAGCGTGCCTTCGAGAAAGCGATGCGGATCGCGCTCCAGGTAGTAGCGATCCTTGAACGTCCCGGGCTCGCCTTCGTCGCCGTTGACAGCCATCAAGCGCGCACCGGGCACGCCGAGCACGGAGCGCCATTTGCGCGCGGTCGGAAAACCCGCGCCGCCGAGCCCGCGCAGACTGGCGTTGTCCAGCGCTTTCAGCAGGTCTTCGCTCGACAGCGCGCCCGAGCGCAGCCGCGACAGCAGCTGATAACCGCCGTCCGCGACGTACTCTTCGTACTCGATGTAGGACGGCAGATGCACATGCGTATCGCCACGTTGCACCGTTTCGAGCACGGACGCAGTAGTCGCATGGTCGACGAAGTTGTGGCCGACTTCAGCGACCGGCGCCGTATCGCAGCGACCCACGCAAGGCGCGCGCACCACCCGCACTTGCGGCCCAGCCGATGCCTGCAAATCGTCGAGCAGTTGTTGCGCGCCGCACATCGCGCACGTCAGGGAATCGCACACGCGGATCGTCAGAGGCGGGATCGCCGGATCGCCCTCCTTCACCACGTCGAAGTGCGCATAGAACGTCGCGGTTTCGAAGACTTCCGCGAACGACAGACTCATCTCGTCCGCCAATGCAGCGAGGTGGGCAGCGGAGATCTGCAGGTACTGATCCTGAATCAGATGAAGATACTCGATCAGCAGATCGCGCCGCCGCGGGCGCCCGGCAAGAAGCGTGTCGATTTCGTGAGCCGCCTGCGGATCGATCGTGCGGCCCTTCGGGGTGGACTTGGCCTTGCGCCGGCCCGAGCCCGGATGATCGAAGAGCCGGATCGTGTGCTCATGCTGCTCCATGCTTCGCGTCTCCGATGCTGCCTAAGCACTTCGAAAGCACGGCGCCGACCTGTGAGGACTGACTCGTTGGGCGGCAAGCGCCTATGCGGCCTGTTTCGATGATGTCCTTTCAACTATATCGACCTCCGATCAGGCCGTAAATATGAAGCTCGAATACCACGGGAACAGGCTTCAGGGTCCAGCCTGACTAGCTGCGCGCGCATGTATTCGAGCCAATTTACCCCCGCATTAAATCTCCGTAAAAACCCCTAGACATGCGGTTAGTGTATCGATTTAGTATATCGATACACCAAGCTGTTCTATCCACACAACATAAATCCAGGAGACACGTCATGCCCTCGATTTCCCGGCGCAAGTTCTTACAGATCACCTCCGCCGCGTCGGTCGCCGCCGCGGCCGGTTCGTTACCGAGCCTCGCGCGCGCCGCGGCGCCGATCGCGCTGCGTTTTTCATCGTCGATGGTCGCGGACCAGAACGCGTCGCACTATGTCTGGTATCAGAACTTCGCGGCCAGTCTGAAAGCGAACGTCGGCGACGCGATCCGCGTCGACTACTTTCCGAACAACCAGCTCGGCAATGAAAGCGACGTCGCGCAGCAGGTCAAGATCGGTTCGATCGACATGATGGTGACGGGCGCGTCGATCTGGGCCACGCTCGCGCCGGAAATCGGCATGCTCGACATGGGCTATCTGTTCGACAGCTTCGCGCATGCGAACAAGGTGCTCGACGGTCATGTCGGCGCCGCGCTGACGAAGATCCTGCAGGACCGCTCGGGCTGCCAGATCCTCACGTGGACGTCGCAATTCGGCGCGCGCAATGTGTTCACCAAGAAGCCGGTTCAGTCGCTCGCGCAATTCAAGGGCACCAAGCTTCGCGTGCTGCCGACGCCCGCCTTTATCGAAACGTTCAAAGCAATGGGCGCGGTGCCCACGCCGATTCCGTTCGGCGAGCTGTATATGGCCGCGCAAACCGGCGTGGTCGACGGACTGGAGCACGACCCGGCGACCGTGCTGTCGGGCAAATTCTATGAAGTCGTCAAATCGTGCTGGCAAACCCAGCACAACTTCAGCCCGCTCGTTGTCGTGATCGGCAAGCGCTCGATGAGCAAGATTCCCGACGAACTGCGCCCCGGCTTTATGAAGGCAGTGCAGGACGCGAGCCTGAAGCAGCGCCCGATCGCGGACGAAAAAGTCGCGCTGGCGGAGAAGGCACTGAAGGAGCGCGGCATGACGTTCTTCCCGATGGCGCCGGCCGAGCGCGACAGCGTGCGTCATCAATTGCAGAGCACGCTGTATCAGAACTTCGCGAAGCAGTATCCGGCCACCGCGCCGCTGTTTTCGGAAATCGCCGCGGCGAGGGCCTGATCGATGAACGCGCTGCCCACTACTCAAACGCCGGACGGGACCGCTCACGCCGCGCCAGCGATGGCGTTCGATCGTGGGACGCGCTGGGGGCCCGGCCTCGCGCGGCTGGTGCGATGGACCGAATATCTGTCGGCGCTGGTGCTGGCCGCCGATGTCGCGGTCGTATTCGTATCGGTCATTTACCGCTACTTTCTGCACGATCCGGTGGATTGGGCCGAGGAAGTCGCGTCCGCGCTGATGATCGTGCTGGTGTTCTTCGGCGCCGCGACGGTGCTGGCGCGCAGCCAGCACGTCGGCATCGAGCTGTTCCGCAGTCTGCTGCCGAAGCGCTGGCAAGCGGCCGCGATTCACGCCGGACACTGGATCATCGCGGGCGTGTCGGCGAGCCTGTTTTTCTCGTCATGTCTACTGCTCGCCGATTCGTATGGACAGACGACGGCGAGCGGCCTGCCGGGCTGGATCAACGTCTATCCGGTGATGATCGGCAGCCTGTTCATGACGTTGTTCGCGATCGCGAATGCGATCAGCGGTTCGTGGCGCATCGTGCTGGGCACGCTGATCGGCTGCGCGGTGGTGGCCGTCGCGCTGTTCGCGTGGGACATGGTCGTTCCCGCGCATCCGGTCGAGCCGGGTCTGCTGCTTGCCGCCGGTTTTATCGGCGGTCTCGTGATCGGCATTCCGATCTGCTTCGTGCTGACGTTTTCCGCGCTGCTGTTTTTTCTCGCGGACCCGAGCCTGCCGATGCTGGTGTACTCGCAACAGGTGATGTCGGGCGCCAATCACTTCGTGCTGCTCGCGGTGCCGTTCTTCGTGCTGGCCGGCCTGCTGATGGAATCGAATGGCATGTCGTCGCGGCTGATCGAATTGCTGCTGCGCGTATTCGGCCGCGTGCGCGGCGGCCTCGGGCTGATCTCCATCACGGCTACCGCGTTCTTCTCGGGCGTGTCCGGCTCGAAGCTCGCCGATATCGCGGCGGTCGGCGGCGTGGTGATGCCCGCTGTGCGTCAAAGTGGCGAAGACCCGAACGAAATCGCCGCACTGCTCGCGAGCAGCGCCGTGATGGCGGAAACCATTCCGCCGTGCGTGAACATGATCATCATGGGCTTCGTCGCCAACATCTCGATTGCCGGGCTGTTTCTCGCGGGCATCGTGCCGGCGCTGGTATTGGCATTGTCGCTCGGCGTGATGGCGGTGATCTTCGGCCGACGCATCGATCCGAACCGTGCGTTCAGCGTGCGCCGGCCGCTGGTGCCGCTGCTCGGCGGCGCGCTGGTCGGCTTCATCATGATCATCATGATCGGCAAGGGCGTGACATCCGGCGTCGCGACATCGACTGAAGTCTCGGCATTCGCGGTCGTTTATGCGCTGATCGCGGGCTGGCTCGCGTTTCGCGAATTGACGCCGAAGGTCGTCGCGCGGATCTTCATACGTGGCGCTTCGATGGCCGGCAGCATTCTGTTTATCGTGGCCGCCGCGTCGAGCGTGTCGTTCGCGCTGACGATCGAACAGATTCCGATGCAGCTGCAAGGTCTGATGATCTCGTTCGGCGCGCACTATGGCGCGGCCGGCTTCATGCTGTTGTCGGTGCTGATCATGATCGTGTTCGGCGCAATCCTCGAAGGCGCGCCCGCCTTGATCATCTTCGGGCCGCTGCTCACGCCGATCGCGCAGCAGCTCGGCATCAATCCGCTGCACTTCGGCACGGTCGCGGTCGTCGCGATGGGCCTCGGGCTGTTCGCGCCGCCGGTCGGACTGGGCCTGTTCGCCACCTGCGCGATCACCGGCACACGCGTCGAACAGGTCGCGCGGCCGATGCTGAAATATCTCGCGGTGCTGGCCGTCGTCCTCGTTCTGCTGGTGCTTGTCCCCAGCTTCTCTCTTTGGCTACCATCCCGCTTTGGGATGTAAGTAAGTCAACCTTATCGAGGATCTTGTGAGCACGATTCAGGACGTCGCCCGGCACGCCGCCGTCTCGGTGAGCACCGTGTCGAATGTACTCAACGGCCGCACCGAAAAGATGCGTCAGGAGACGCTCGCGCGCGTCGAAGAAGCGATCGTCGCGCTGCAGTACCGGCCCAGTACGCTCGCGCGTCAGCTGAAAACCGGTCAGACACCGCTGCTGGGTCTGCTGGTGCCGTCGATCGCGAATCCGATGTACGGCTATATCGCCCGCGAGGTCGAAACGTTCGCGCAGGAGAAGTACGGCTATCGCGTGCTGATCGGTAACACCTATCGCGACCGCGAGAAAGAAGCATCGTTTTTCGAGGACCTGCTCGCGCACGGCGTGCGCCACGTGATCGTGATTTCGTCGCTCGCCGACGAAAGCCACCTGACGCGCGCGGTGCAGCGCGGCATGGTAGTGGTCAGTTATGACCGGCGCTCGGCGCCGGGAGAACAGTCGGAAGTCAATCACGTCGCGCCGAATAACTTCGAAGCGGCGCGTATCGCGACGCGCCACCTGATCGCGCATGGTCATACGCAACTCGCGTTCGTCACGCTTGCGGGCATGACCGTGAGCCGCAGCGACAAGATCGAAGGCTTCCATGCCGCGGCGAGCGAAGCCGGTTTGCGTGAGCACGCGCGCGTGATCGAAGGCGGTCCGTCGAACGAATACGGCGACTCCGTGATCGGCCAGGTGGGGCATCAGCTCGCGCTGCAAATCGTCAAGGATGCGAACCGTCCGACCGGCATCGTCGCGGTCAACGATCTGATGGCGCTCGGTCTGATGTCCGGCCTGCGCGAGACGGGCCTGAACGTGCCGTCGGATGTCTCGATCGTCGGCATGGACGGCCTCTTTCT